>CAZWQY010000011.1:0-60889 GCA_964636295.1 uncultured Lentisphaeraceae bacterium
CGCAAGGGTCTTTTGCTAAAAATAGGGGGGGGGGGGGGGGGGTAATTGCGTGTATAACACACAATCAATAGCATTATTGCAAGTTATCGCGGCGATGCCGCGACTTTTCGCCCCCCCCCTTCCCAGCCGCGCACCAAAACGGTAAAAAGAAGGTGGCGGAGGTTAACCACGAATCGGGCGAGAGATGAAACCACGAATTTCACGAATAGACACGAATTCGTGTTATTCGTGTCCATTCGTGGACAGACAACCGTGGGGACAGGCCCCAGGGGGTTATCCACTAATCTTCACGAATTTACACGAATTCTGACACTTTCAACAAATTCGTGTTATTCGTGTCAATTCGTGGACAAAAACTGCGGAGACAGACCCAAAAGGCCCCTGGGGTCTGTCCCCAGGGGCCTTTTGGACGAAGGGAGCGCGATGTCGAATCAACGCGCCGTGAGTTTCGCGAAATCCCACGCGCCGCGCTTCGGCGCCTTGAGGAATTCGTTCGCCTCCGGCTTGTTGGTGAACGTCATCGTCTTCGAGTCGAACTTCAGTTCCTCGCCCGGGAAGCGGAGGGCGATGCAGCCGATAAGCAACGCCTCCGTCAACGGGGCCGCATAGCCCAGACGCGAACCGCACTTTGCCGGATTGCCCGCCAGGCAGGCCTCGACGAATTCGCGGTAGTGGTTGTAGTTCGACAGCCCGTCGCCGGCGGCAATGGCCTTCTCGGCCGTCGCCTTGTCACCCGCAATGCAACACGGACGGCTGGCGTGGGAGTCAGCAATCGTCGTCGCCTTCGAACCGACGATGATCAAGCCGTTGTCCGGCACGGCCGGGGCGAGCGGCGCGGTCGGCGCCGTGTAGGGCTTGCCCGCCTTCTTCGCGTCCTCGGCCTTCTTCGCCTCGCGGCGGGCGGCGTTCGCAAGCGCGAACTCCTTGAGGCCCGGCACCTTGTCCACGTCCGGCAGGAGACGGCCGTCGAACCACGTGAGCTTGACGCCGTTCGGCACCCACTTGTTCGGCGCAAACGTCATCTCGATGCGCGACTTCTTCGGATACGCAATCGTGACGGGGCCTTCGCCGTAGGTGTCGGCCTTAACCGAGACCGGCAGACCCAGCTCCAGCGCCCAGAACGCCGGGTCGGCGTTGTGCACGGCCATGTCGCCAATTGCGCCGCACCCGTAGTCCCACCAGCCGCGCCAGTTGAAGGCGTGGTAGGCCGGCGAGTAGCCGTGATCCGCGCTCGGCCCGCACCAGCAGTCCCAGGCGTTCGGCGCATAGCCAGCCGGCAGCGGCGAGGGTTTCGGATAGGCCTTCATGCCCTGCGGCCACACGGGACGGTCAGACCAGCTGTAGATTTCCTTGATGTCGCCCCACGCGGCGGCCTCGCGCAGCGTCTTGTAACGCCACACGCCGGGATGGCCCTGGTTGCCCATCTGCACGACGCACCCCGTCCGAAGGGAGGCCTTGAGCATGAGTTCGCACTCCTCGACCGTCCGCGCAAGCGGCTTCTGCACGTAGACGTGCTTGCCCGCGTTCATGCAGTCGATGGAGATGTAGGCGTGGGTGTGGTCGGGCGTGCCCACCTGCACGACCTCGAACTTGTCGCCCATCAGCCGAAGCATGTCACGGTAGTCCGTGAACTTCGGAATGCCGGGATACTTCTTCTCCCACTTGTCGAACGCGCCGGGATTGACGTCGCAGATCGCCACGAGGTCGCAGCCGGCCGCAATCAGGCTTTCCGTCGCCGCGCCGCCCATGCCGCCACAGCCGACGGAGGCGAGCTTCAGGCGCCGCCCTTCGATCTTGCCCTTGAACTCGGATTTCGGCGCGAGATCGATGCCATAGCCCGTGAGCGACAGCGCGCCGAGGCCCAGCAAAAAGCCGCGACGGCTGACGAAGAACTGATTCTGAGTCATTTCGTTTCCTTTCGTTTCTTGATGTTGCGGGTTCAAATCTTAGATCTTCCCTTGGGGCCTGTCCCCAGGGCCTAGAGGAGGTCGAGGGGCGTCTTGCGGCGCGAATCCGGCAAGTCGGCGACAAAGCGCGGCAACGCCAGCCCGCCGATCCGCTCGGCGCAATAGGACTCGATTGCCTTCGCCTTCGCGAGCGGCACGCCAAAGCGTTCGACCAGTCCCTCGACCGGATCGCATTGAAAGACGTAATACGGACGAATCCGCGCGGCCGAAAGCGCGCGCAGGAGCGCCAGCATCTTGCGCGGCGTGTCGTTGACGCCGCGCAAAAGGACGGTCTGGGACGAGACGGGAACGCCGCGCGTGACAAGCCGCGCCGCCGCCGCCGCCGCGCGACGGGCTTCCGCCGCCGTGTTGATGTGCACATTGGCCCAGACCTTGCCCGACTGCGCCAGCCGCCGCGCCAAGCCGTCCGTCACGCGCGCCGGATGCGCGACGAGCGCGCGCGTGCAGATGCGGACGACCTCGACCTGCGGCAACGCCGCGAACGCCTCGACGAGCCGCAGCACCGCGTCGTCGGGGAGCGTCAGCACGTCGCCGCCCGACAAAAGGACGTCCCGCACCTTCGGATGACGCTTCACGTACGCGACGCACCGCCGCAGATCCGCATCCGACGAGACGACGGGGACTTTCCCCAAAATGAACTGCCGCGTGCAGTGGGGACAGGCCTCAAAGCAGCGGTCGGTCGTCATCACGAGCACACGGTCGGGGAAACGCTGCTTCAAGCCCGGCGGAAGCCCCTTTTTCGGGGTCAATTCGCCGAATGGATCAGGACTGTTCACGCGCACACCCTCTCCCTTCCATCCGCACGACATGCGCCTCGCCCGCATAGACCCGCGTTCCGCCGACCGCCAGCGAACCGTCGGACTGAATGCCCGCGCAGCGTCCGCACAGCGGCGCGCAATCCGCGTCCGTCTGCCGCACCGCGAGGGTCTGTCCCCGCAGAAAATCCACCGCGCACACGTCGGGATAGACAGCCTCAAACCCCTGCATCCACCAGACCTCGTAGAGCGCCCCCAACGCATCCAGCACCGCGTCCCGAACCGTGGGGACAGACCCCGAAAAGCCGGGGACAGACCCCAGCGAAATCGCCTTATCTGCGATTTCCGGATCAAAAACGCGCTGATTGACGTTGATTCCGATTCCAACGATAACTTGATCCATCTGCCGTTCGCACAGGATCCCGGCGATTTTCCGCCCACCGACAAGCACATCGTTCGGCCACTTGAGGCGCACGTCCGCCGCCACGGGCGTCGCCGCAAGGAGCGCGCGCACGGCGCGAACGACCGCCAACCCCGCGACCAGCGGCAAAGTCGCCACGGCCTCTGGAGACAGGCCCCCGACCGAAAGGACGACGCTCATCATGAGGTTCGCCCCCGGCGGCGACAGCCAGCGGTGGTCAAGCCGCCCCCGCCCCGCCGTCTGGAAGTCGGCCGTAAAGACATCGCCTGGCGCGCCCGCGCGCGCGTCGGCGTTCGTCGAAGCCGTCTCGGCCCGGTGGCGAATCCGCCAGGTCATCCCGTGGGCTGTCTGCATGCCGAACAGGGGCGTTGCCCCGCCCTTCAGATCCCGATCCGCAGCGTCGTCTCGCGCGCCGGGCCGACCGACAGGACGCCGAGCTTGCCGCCGACGAGGTCGAGGATGCGATTCACGTAGGCCTTCGCGTTCTCGGGGAGTTCCGCATAGTCCGTGATCTTCGACGTCTCGCACTGCCAGCCCGGCAGTTCCTCGTAGACGGGCGTGCAATGCGCCAGGACTTCGAGGTCGGCGGGGAACGTCGTGTAGACGAACCCGTCCTCGCGCCGATAGCCCGTGCAGATCTTGACGACCGGGAACGCGTCGAGCACGTCGAGCTTCGTCATCGCCCAGAAATCGATGCCGTTCACGCGCTGCGCATAGCGCGCGACGACCGCGTCGAACCAGCCGCAGCGGCGCGGCCGCCCCGTCGTCGCGCCGAACTCGCCACCGCGCTGACGCAGCATTTCGCCGTCCGCGTCATTAAGCTCCGTCGGGAACGGGCCTTCGCCCACGCGCGTCGTGTAGAGTTTGAGGACGCCGATCACGCGGTCGATCGATCGCGGCGAGACGCCCGTGCCCGTGCAGGCGCCGCCCGCCGTCGGGTTCGAGGACGTCACGAAGGGATACGTGCCGAAGTCGATGTCGAGCATCGTCGCCTGCGCGCCCTCGAAGAGGAGCGCGCGCTTCGCCTCCAGGTTCTCGTGCAGGAACTGGATCGTGTCCGTCACGTAGGGCATGAGCGCCGCGACCATCGGCGCGTAGAGGCGCACCATCTCCTCCGCGTCCAGCGGCTGCGCGCCGAGTCCGACGAGCTTGCGGTTCGCCTCCGCGACCTGCTTGCGCACGAGGTCGGCGAAGTCGGGGCGCAGGATGTCGCCGACGCGCATGCCGAAGCGACCGACCTTCGCCGCGTAGGCCGGGCCGATGCCGCGCCCCGTCGTGCCGATCTTCTCGCCTTCGGGACGCGCGGCCTCCTCGGCCTTGTCGAGCGCGCGATGCCACTGCATGACCATGTGCGCGCGCTCGGAGATGTGGAAGCGGCCCTTGAGCTCGAAACCCCAGCTCTCGACCTGCTCAAGCTCGCGCATGAGGTCGAACGGGTCCATCACGACGCCGTTGCCGATCACGCAGTGCTTGCCGTTGTGGAGAATGCCGCTCGGCACGAGATGGAGAACGTATTTCTTGTCGCCGACGACGACCGTGTGCCCCGCGTTGGAGCCGCCCTGGAAACGGACGACGACATCCGCCTCCTCCGTCAGGAAGTCGATGACCTTGCCCTTGCCTTCATCGCCCCACTGGGCGCCAACGAGTACAGTATTCATAACGGTGCGGTATTATACCAAAATCCTGCGCCTCACGGCCTCGCCGCCTGCGGGCGCGGCCTACCTGTCGTATTTCCGGTCGTAGAGGAGCGCGCCGTTGAGGACGACGAGCGCCGAGCCGAGGTTGTGGACGAGCGCGCCGCTCACGGGCCCCAGGACGCCGAGAACCGAGCACGTGATCGCGACGGCGTTGATCGTCATCGAAATCGCGATGTTCGTCTTGATGAGCCGGATGCACGCGACCGAAAGCCGCTTCAGGTAGGCGAGTTTCGCGAGGTCGTCCGTGACGAGCGAGACGTCGGCCGCCTCCTGCGCGATGTCCGTCCCCTTGCCGCCCATCGCGACGCCGACGTCGGCGACCTTGAGCGCAATCGCGTCGTTGATGCCGTCGCCGACCATCATGACGCGCTCGCCGCGCGCCCGCAGGCTCTCGACGGCGGCCGCCTTGTCCTCCGGGCGGCACTCGGCGCGCACCTCGTCGATGCCCGCCGCGTCCGCGAAGCGGCGCGCGATGTCCGCATGGTCGCCCGACAGCATGAGCGATTTCACGCCGAGGGCCTTGAGCGCGGCGACCGTCTCCTTCGCCCCCGGACGAAGCGCGTCGCCGCACTGCAGCGTCCCCGTCTTGTCGAAGCACGCCAAGGTGACGTGCCCCATCTTCTCCAGCGCCTCGCCCGACTTGACGATCACGCCGTTCTTCGTCGCCTGCCCGATCGCCGCCGCAATGCACGTCGGCGTCGCGAGCGCGAGCGCGCAAGGACAGAAGACGACGAGAATCGTCACGCCGCGCAGGAGCGCCACCTGGACGTCGCCCAGCGCAAGCCACACGCCGAAGAAGGACAGGACGGCGATCGCAAGCGAGCACGGCACGAGAATCGCGGCCCACTTGTCCGCCAGACGCTGCATCGGCGCCTTCTTCGCCGCCGCCTCCTGCACGAGGCGGACAAGCCGCTGGACGCTCGAGTCGGACGCCGGCTTCGTCACGCGCACGCGGATCGTGCCGCGCTGGTTGATCGTGCCGGAGTAGACCGCGTCGCCCGCCTTTTTCGCGACGGGCAGCGATTCGCCCGTGAGCGACGCCTGATCGACCGTCGTCTCGCCGGACGTCACGACGCCATCCGCCGGAACGGCCATTCCCGGCAGCACCTCAAGGGGATCGCCGACCTGAAGCTCGGCGACGGGTACGTCCTTGAAGAAGAGGCCCTTCGCGTTGCACTTCGGGCATGTGATGACCTTGCGCGCCGTCTGCGGCACAAGCGCGACCAGCGCGCGCAGACCGCGCCGGGCGCGCCGCACCGTCCAGGCCTCAAGCCGCTCGCCCAGTGCCATGATGAACGCGACTTCGCCCGCCGCGAACAGCTGGCCGATCGCGACGCACGCGACCATCGCCGACGTGATCAGGAGCGACGCGCGGATGCGCCGTTCCAGGACGAGCGCGACAATCGCCTCCTTCAGAATGGGGATGCCGCACAGGGTCAGGGGAATCCAGGCCGGGTCGAACGTCCCGTGCAGATGCGCTGCGCCAGACGCCCCGTGCGCGCCGCATCCATGGCCGACCAGAAGGAAACTCGCCACCAGCCCCGCCACGCTCAACACGAGCGCGGGCACGCTCGTGAACGCCGCGCACACGGCTTCGACACACCGCCCAAGCCCCCGCGCCCGCACGGCGGCCTTCGCCTCTTCGCCCGCTCCGCAACAGCTTCCCATCTCCGCCTCCTCCCGCCTACGCGATCTTGCTGAAGTTCTCCAACGCCTCGGCGAAGTTCTCGATCGTCTCGTCGGCGTTCCCCTTCTCGATGCCCTCGCGCACGCAGTGGCGCAAGTGCCCCTCCAGAACCATGAGCGAAATCTTGTGCAGCGCGCCATTGACGGCGTTCAGCTGCACGAGAATGTCCTCGCACGGCACGTCCCCGCCGATCATGTTGCTCACGCCGTTGATCTGCCCGGCTATCTTCTTCAGCCGCAGCTGAAGCGACTTCACGTCTTCAATGCACTTCTTCATGTCACGCCTCCTCTCCCGCCTTCGGGAAAAACGGCGCGCAGTATACCATACCCCCGTAAGGTAGTCAACCGGGACGGCCGAACGCCGCTCGCCTCCTGCGTGTGCAACGCCTATTTGAGGCTTTCCGCGATGCGGACGGTCTTCATCGCGTCGCCGCCGTAGAAGTCGGCGCCGATCGCATCGGCGAACTCCTGCGTGACGACCGCGCCGCCGACGACCGTCCGGCAGTCCAGCCCCGCCGCCTTGATCTGGCGAATCGTCTCCGTCATCGCGCCGACGGTCGTCGTCATGAGCGCGGACAATCCGACCAGCCGCGCATGCGCGCGCGCCGCCGCCTCGACGATCTTCTCGGGCGGCACGTCGCGTCCGAGGTCGATGACGTCGAAGCCGTAGTTCTCCAGGAGCGCGCGCACGATGTTCTTGCCGATGTCGTGGATGTCGCCCTTGACCGTCGCGATGACGATCGGACGCCCCGCGTCGCCCGCCGCGCGGTCGCCGCGCGCGGCCATCGCCGCCTTCACGACGGCGAACGCCTCGCCCGCCGCGTCGGCCGCCATCAGGAGCTGCGGCAGGAAGACGCGCCCCGCCTCGAAGCCCTTGCCGACGTCCTCCAGAGCCGGGACGATGGCCGTGTTGATGACGTCCATCGTCTCCGCGCCGCCCGCAAGCGCGGCCTTCGCCGCCGCCGCCGCATCGTCGCGCAGCCCCCGCCGCACGGACGCCGCCAGCGTCGCCAGCGGATCGCCCCCCGTGGCCACCGCAGCCGCCGCGACGGCGGACGCCGCCGTCTGGTGCGCAATCCACCGCTCGCAGTTCCGGTCGCGCGCAAGCAGCACGTCCTCGGCCAGCGGATCGACCGCGTCGCGAATGACGGACGGGTTCGCGATGGCCGCCGACAGCCCCGCGCGCTTGGCGAGCGCGTACATCGTGCTGTTGAGGACGGGCCGGTTCGGCAGTCCGAAACTCACGTTCGAGACCCCCAGCACCGTGTTGACGCCCAGTTCCTCCGTCAGCCGCCGCACCGTCTCCAGCGTGACGACCGCCGCCTGCGGATCAGCCGAGACGGCCAGCGTCAGCGCGTCGAAGACGAAATCGTCTTTCGTGAAGCCGTATTTCGTGCCCTCGGCGAGAATCCGCCGCGCAATCGCAAGCCGTCCGTCGCTCGTCGCGGGAATGCCGTCCGCATCCAGGCACAGCCCGACGAGCGCGCCGCCGTACTTCTTCACGCGCGGAAAGACCGCGTCCATCGACTCCTTCTTGCCGTTCACCGAATTGACGAGCGGCTTGCCGTTCACGTGTCGGAGCGCGCGTTCGAGGGCCGCAGGATCGGCCGTGTCGATCTGGATTGGACAGGCCGCGACGCTCTGGACGGCCTGCACCGTCGCGTCGATGAGCGCGGCCTCGTCCAGCCCCGGCACGCCGCAGTTGACGTCCAGCACCTCCGCGCCCGCATCGACCTGCTTGACGGCCTCGCGCAGGACATAGGCGACGTCGCCGCGCGCATACGCCTCCTTGAGAAGCTTCTTGCCCGTCGGGTTGATGCGCTCGCCGATGACAAGCCCCGCGTGCGGACGGAGCGCGACGACGCCCGTGCCGCTGGAGACGACCGTGCCGCGCGCGGCGGCGGAGCGGGACGCAACGGACGAGAGACCGGCGGCCGTCACGGCGCGGATGTGGTCGGGCGTCGTGCCACAGCAGCCGCCGAGGACGGACGCGCCCGCGCGCACGAGCGCAGCGACGTGCGCGGCGAACTCGGCGGGCGTTTCGGGGAAGACCGTCCGCCCGTCCACGAGGCGCGGCATGCCGGCGTTCGGCTTGATGATGATCGGCTTCGTCGAGACGGCGGCGAGGCGTTCGACAAACGGGAGCATCCGGTCGGGTCCCAGTCCGCAGTTGAAGCCATAGGCCGCGACGTCGAGCGATTCGAGCAGCGCGGCGACGCATTCGACCGATCCGCCCGTGAGGAGCTGGCCGTTTTCGCCGAGCGCCACCGTCACGTAAATCGGACACGACAGCGTCTCCTTCGCCGCGAGGACGGCCGCCTTCACCTCGTAGACGTCGCCCATCGTCTCAATGAAGACGAGGTCGGCGTCCTTCCCCAGACGCATCGTCTCGGCGAAGGCGTCGTAGGCCGCGTCGAAGTCGAGGTCGCCCGCCGGCTTCAGGAGACGGCCCGTCGGCCCGACGTCGAGCGCGACCTTCGCCGCGCCGGACGCGCGCGCGTTCGCAAGGGCGGCGGGAATGAGGTCGGCGAGCGCATACGAGCCGTGGTACTTGAGGCGGTTCGCGCCAAACGTGTTCAAGAGGACGATTTCGGAACCGGCCGCGACATAGGCGCGGTGAACCGCCGTGATCGCCGCCGGGTTCTCAAGATTCCAGTCGCACGGGTCTTTTCCGACGGGAAGCCCCGCCGCCTGAACCATCGTGCCGAATCCACCGTCCAGAAATGTCAAGCCACCTTCGTTCATCGCTCGTCTTGCCTGTTTGTGAAAAACGCGGCACATTATACCAAAACGCCGCCGGCAAACGCGGCGGCGAGACGCAAAAATGCGCGCGAAACGCGCGCGGACGAGAGCGGCCGCGCGCGCCGGACGACCTCAACGGTCGCCCTTGGTCTCTTCGGACGTTCCGTCCGCGAGCTTTCCGACGATGACCATGCCGATGACGGCGGCGATGGCGACGGCGACGATGACGATCAGGCGACCTGTCATGATTCTCCTCCTTCTCTGGGATTCGCGTCCCTGGCTTGTTTTACTTGCAGAGCGTGTAGAGGACGCCCGCGACGACGGCGGAGCCGATGACGCCCGAGACATTCGGGCCCATCGCCTGCATGAGCACGTAGTTCGCCGGATCGTCCGCCAGCGCGACCTTGTTCGAGACGCGCGCGGCCATCGGCACGGCCGAGACGCCCGCCGAGCCGATGAGCGGATTGACGCGGTTCTCCTTGCGGCAGAAGAGGTTCATGACCTTCGCCATGACGACGCCGCCCGCCGTGCCGACGCAGAACGCGATGAGACCGAGCGCGAGAATCGCGAGCGTCTGGCCGGACAGGAACTTCTCGCACGCGAGCTTCGAGCCGACGGCGAGGCCCAGCATGATCGTCACGATGTTGATGAGCGCGTTGGCCATCGTGTCGGCGATGCGCGAGACCGACGCGCCGACTTCGCGGGCGAGGTTGCCGAGCATGAGCGCGCCGATGAGCGGCACGGCCGACGGCAGGAGAATCGCGCAGAGGAGCAACACCACGAGCGGGAAAGCGACCTTCTCGATCTTCGTGACGACCCGGAGCTGCGGCATCTTGATGAGACGCTCCTCCTTCGTCGTCAGGGCCTTCATGATCGGCGGCTGGATGATCGGCACGAGCGCCATGTAGGAATAGGCCGCAACCGCGATCGCGCCGAGGAGATCCGGGGCGAGGCGCGACGTGAGCCAAATCGCCGTCGGGCCGTCCGCGCCGCCGATGATGCCGATCGAACTGGCCTCCTTGAGCCCGAACCCGAGGTCCGGGAACAGCGCCGTGAGGCCGAGCGCGCCAAAGAGCGCGCAGAAGATGCCGAACTGCGCCGCGCCGCCGAGCAGGGCCGACTTGGGGCTCGCGATCAGCGGGCCGAAGTCGGTCATCGCGCCGACGCCCATGAAGATGACGATCGGGAAGACGCCCGTGTCGATGCCGAACTTGAAGAAGTAGTGGAGGAAGCCGCCCGGCTCGACGATGCCGCCCGACATGACGGGCACGCCGCTCGCCAGGAACGAGATGACGCCGTCATGCATCATCGCGGGCGCCGTGATGCCCGACAGCGGACAGTTCGCGAGCAGGCCGCCGAAGCCGATCGGCAAGAGCAGAAGCGGCTCGAAGCCCTTGACGATCGCGAGGTACATGAGGACGAGGCAGACGGGAATCATGATCAGCTGCCCCAGCCCGTAGGGCATCCCGAAGAGCGTCCGCACCGGATGCCCCGCGACGAAGTTTCCGCCGTCGTCGAAGTAGCCGCCATGCCACGTCATGTCCTTGTCGTAGTAGCCGTTGCGGTTCGCCGCGAGCGGCTGAGCCTTCGGACGCGCCGCCTCGTCGAAGTCGCCCGTAATGTACGCGGGCGCCGTGCGCTCCAAGAACCCGGCGATGCCCGTCTCCGCGCCCAGATCCCAGACCTTGCGGACGGTCGTCAGCCAGTTCTCGCCATCCTTGGCCTGCGCGCCAAGCGCACACGCCGCCACCAGAAATGCCATCAACAGTTTCTTCATCGTGAATCTTCTTGAGAAATAATCGAATAATCGAATGGACGAATGTTCGAATGGTTGAATAATCGAATGTTTGAATGTTTGGATGGTCGAATGGTCGATTATTTCACCTCCGCCAGCACGTCGCCCGTCGCGACCTTGTCCGTCGCGGCCACGAGAATCGTGACCGTGCCGTCGCACGGCGCGGAGAACGGCGTCTCCATCTTCATGACGTCCATGACGAGCAGTTCGTCGCCCTTCGCGACCCGCATGCCGCTCGTCGCCGAAATGCGCAGAACCGTGCCCGGCACAGGGGCGACCACCTTCTCGCCCTCGCCCGTCGCCGACGCGGCCGCAGCTGCCGGGGCGGACGCGGCCGTCGGAGCCGCCGCCGCGACGCGCTTCGCCCGTTTCGGCGCCTCGTCCGGGACAATGTAGTCGAAGCGCGAGACGAATTGGCTCGCCTTCTCCGAAATGACGATCAGAACCCACAGGAACAGGTAGACAATGCCCATTCCCGCGACCATGAGTACAACACCTTGACCGAGTACGGCCATTTTTTATTCCTCTTCTTTCTTTTTGTTTGTTTTCGTTCGCTTGAAACATTCGCGGAAGACACCGAGGAGCATCCAGCCGGACACCTGCTCCTGCCGGTTCGTCGGATGCGCCGCAATCAGCTGCGCCTCCGTCGCGACCTTCGCCGGCTTCGTCTCCCAGAAGCCGACGCACGCCAGCGACCCGACGATCAGGACGGCAATCGCCGCCAAGACCTTGGCGCGGCGTTCGCGCCGCCGACGCGCGCGGATGCGCGCAATGAGCCGGTCGGCAAAATCGGCCGGCAGTCGTTTCTCAACGTTTTCCGGACAGCAGTCCATGGAGCACCTCCCTTGCCTTGTGAAGCCTTGACTTGACGGTCCCCTCCGGCACGCCCAGCTCGCGGGCGATTTCCTCGACGGGCTTTTCGTCAAAATACCGTCTCTGCACGACGAACCGAAGCGGCTCGGAAACGCTGCAGACCGCCGTGCGAAGCGCGTCCAGCCCCGCCTCCGCCGCCAGCGCGGCGAAAAAGGGATCGGGCTGTTCCGGCAGGTCGAGCGTATCGCCGACCATGACCAGCTCGACGCGCCGCTTGCGCACGTCCATCCGACGGAAGTTCAGCAGAATCGTGTAGAGCCAGTTGAAGAACTCGCCCGTGTCCTGATATTTCGAAATCTTCCGAATCGCCTGGTCAAACGTCCGGAAAACGAGCTCTTCCGCATCATGGTCGTTACGGCACAACAAAAGCGCGGTTGCAAAAAGGCGGTCTCCGTACTCGGAAACAAGCCGCTTTGCACCGCTTTCCGTATCTTTTCTGATTTCCAACCAGATTTCCATGCGGACGCGCAACTGTCGTGCTGTTCATAAGGGTAAATGCACGATGCGCGCCGCAGGTTCACGGAAAATCACTGCGTCCGTTCGATTTCGCAGACGGCCGTCACGCTTTTCGTCGGCACGAGCGTCAGCGACTCCGTGAGCGCGACGCCGATGCGACGCGTCGCATCCAGTTTTTCGAGGATGTCGCGGCTGAAGGCGAGCGGCATCTCGCCGTAGCCGGGCGAGCGGCGCGGACGAAGCCGCGCCTGTCCGTCCGCCTCGACGGCCGCGCGGGCCTCCGCCTCCAGTTCGTCCATCAGCCGCTCGATCTCGACGAGTCCGAACCGCTGGGATTCGTAGGCCTCCGCCGCGCTGACGGCCGCACGCGCCCGCTGCCAGCGGTCAAAAGCCGCGCCCAGCGTCCCGCAGAGGTAGACTCGGTCGCCCTCGCGCCGCCAAAGGCCACGGCGTTCAACGGGCGCCGAGGAGGCCATGGAGGTTGCGCATGATCCGGACGGCGATTTCCGGCTTGTTCATCGTGTAGACATGGACGTTCGCGACGCCGTTCGCGAAAAGGTCGACGATCTGCTCGGTCGCGTAGGCGACGCCCGCGTCAAGCATCGCGACGGGATCGTCGCCGAAACGGTCGACGATCGCGCGGAAGCGCGGCGGCAGGTATGTCCCCGACAGCGCGCAGATGCGCGCAATCTGCTTGCCGTTCGTGACCGGCATCACGCCCGCGATGACCGGCACCGTCACGCCCGCCGACCGCAGACGCGCAAGGTAGTGAAAGAGGACGTTGTTGTCGAAGAACATCTGCGTCGTGAGGAAGTCAAGCCCTGCCTCGGCCTTTTCGCGCACGTGCGCAATGTCATCGTCCAAGTGCGCGCATTCGGGGTGTCCCTCCGGATAGCACGCGCCGCCGAGGCAAAAGCCTTCGCCGCGCAGTGCCCGCACGAGATCGACGGCATGCCGAAACGCGGGGTCGCCGGGAAACTCCATGCCCGGCGGCGAATCCCCGCGCAGACAGAGCACGTTCTCCAGCCCCGCCGCGCGGAAGCCGCGAACCTCGTCCGCAACCTTCGCGCGGTCGGCCGCCACGCACGTCATGTGGGCAAGCGCGGGCACGCCGCAGTCCGCCTGGACGAACTGTGCCAGCGCGCACGTGTTCGCGCCCGTCGTGCCGCCGGCGGCGCCGTAGGTGACGGAAATGAACGCGGGACGCAGTTCCGCAATGGCGCGGACGACCTCTTTCGTGCGCGCCATCGCCGCCTGCTCCGCGCTCTGGTCAGCGGGGGACGCCGAGCGGCGCTTGGGGGGAAAGACTTCGAAGGAGAGGCTGGGGCGTCCGTCAGCGACGATCTCTGAGATTTTCACGGTCGGTTGTCAACGAATCAGTAGTTGTTCTGTTCCAGCTGGAAATAGGCTTTCGGATGGTCGCAGACGGGACAGACCTCCGGCGCCGTCTCGCTTTCGACGATCGCGCCGCAGTTCCGGCACTGCCATTTGCGCACGCCGACGCGCACCCAAACTTCGCCCGTCTCGATGTTCCGCGCAAGCGCACGGTAGCGCGCCTCGTGGTGCGCCTCGACTTCAGCGACCTTGCGGAACTTGTCGGCGATCTCCTTAAAGCCCTCCGCGTCCGCCTCGTCGGCAAAGCGCTTGTACATCTCCGTCCACTCCTCGTGCTCGCCCGCCGCCGCCGTCAGGAGATTCTCCGGCGTCGAGCCAATGCCCGCGAAGAGCTTGAACCACATCTTAGCGTGCTCTTTCTCGTTGAGGGCCGTCTCCTGGAAAATGGCGGCCACCTGCTCGAAGCCGTCCTTCTTGGCCTTCGACGCGAAGTAGTCGTACTTGTTGCGCGCCTGCGACTCGCCGGCGAACGCCGCCATCAGGTTCTGTTCGGTCTTGGATCCCTTGAGGTTCATCTCGGTTCTCCTTTCTTTCTTTGACGGAAACTATACCAAAAACGCCAAAGCCCCGTCAATCGACACGCGCGCGAGCTCGGCCACTGGGAGATGGACGCCGTCGTCTCCGGGTGCGGGTCGCGCGGCGGCCTCCTGGTCCTGCTCGACAGGTGCAGCAGGCGCTGCGTCGTCGAGCGCATCGGCCACGTCAGCCAGGACGAGGTCGTCAGGGCCGTCAGGCGCATGAAGGCCCGGAACGCCCTTCCGACGGTCAGGAGCGTGACGACCGACAACGGCTGCGATTCACGTCTGGCCCAGACGCATTAAGGAGTTTTTGCTGACCCACCCCCCTTACAAGTCACCCATCTCGAAGACGAGTTCGCCGCCGCGAACGAGGTCGGCGTGGCGGACGCGCCAGTTGGCGAGTTCGCGCCCATTGAGCGTGACGCGCTTCACGCGCCAGCGATCCGGCGCGTAGTCGCGGACGACGATCTTCAGCGTCGCCTCCGGGTAAGGCGCGCCGAACGTCAGCGTCGCGCCCTTCACGAGCGGCGAGCCGAGTTCGTATTCGCCGCTCGCCGGGTCAAGCGGATAGAAGCCCAGCGACGACAGGATATACCACGCGCTCATCTGGCCGCAGTCCTCGTTGCCGTCGAAGCCCTTGCGATTCGTCGAATAGCAGCGCGTCAGGATGTCGCGAACACGACGCTGCGTCTTCTCCGGACGGCCGAAGCGGTTGTAGAGATAGGCACAGTGGTGGCTCGTCTCGTTGCCGTGGATCGAACTGCCGATGCCGTCCGGCTTGAAGAAGATCGTGTCGAAAAAGGCATCCAGCCGCCGCACCGCCGCGTCCGTCCCGCCCAAGAGTTCCGCCAGTCCCTCCGGATCGTGCGGCACGGCCCAAAGCCCCGTTTCGGGACGCTGCTCGCAGTAGTCGCGATACGGCGGCTTCAAGTCCGCACGCGAGACGAACGAGCCGTCCGCCCGACGCGGCAGGAACAGCCCTTCGGCCGCGCACCAGAGGTTCGTGTAGGCGCAGTTCCGATCCGCCAGCGAAAAGTCCTGCGTCCGCGAGACGGACTCCGACGTCTCGTCGCAGGCGACGTAGCCGCGCCGAAGATAGCTCGTCAGCCCGGCGCGCGTCTCCGGATAGTCGCCATAGGCCTCGCGGTCGCGCCAACGCCGCTCCGTGTCGAACTTCTGCGGCACCGTGCGGTTCTTCGTGATCGCCGCGCGGGCCAGCGCGTGGTCGAAGCCGACAAAGCCCTTGGCCATCGCCTCCTCCAGCACGACTTCCGCCGGGGCGCCGATCATGATGCCCGTGTAGCCGGGGTTGGGCCATTTCGGCAGCCACCCGCCCTCGCGGTAGGCGTTGGCGAGCGACTGCATCATCCCGTCCACGCGATCCGGCGCGACGAGCGTCAGCCATGGATGCTCCGCCCGATAGGTGTCCCAGAGCGAATAGCAGGTGTAGGCGACGCCCGTATGCACACGGTCGTCAAACGCCGAATAGTAGCGGCCGCCCTCGTCGATCTGGCGCGGATAGAGAAGCGTGTGATAAAGCCCCGTGTAGAAAATCGTCTTCACGTCGTCCGCCGCCTCGATCCGAACGCGGCCAAAGTAGCGTTCCCACGCGGCCTTCGTCTCGGCGACGACGGCCTCGAAGCTCTTCTCGCCGATTTCCGCCGCGAGGTTCGCCCGCGCCTGTTCCAGCGAAATGAGCGAAACGCCGACCTGAAGACCGCCCGGCACGCGGCGAACGCACCGCCAGCCCCGGAAGTTCGGCAGTTCCGCGCCCAGGTTCGCGTCGTCGCGGTTCGACGAGTAGCCGTCGAGAAGCCGCACGTCGCGAAGGTCGCCGCGCAGCCACGCGGCATGCGCCGTCGCCGTGAACTCATAGGCGCGGCCGCCCGCGACGACGCGGGCGCGATACGGCGCGTATTCGGCTCGCTCGATCCGACGCGGCTCGATCGGAATGCGCACCTCGCCCCAGTCGCCCATCCAGATCGCGGGCTGGCGCGTGAGAATAAAGCCCAGCAACGCCTCGTCCGCGCTGTTGAACGAGAGCTGGCCGACGCGGTTGAGGCGCGTCATGGGCACCATCTGGAAACTGCCGAACGGCACGCCGACCATCGGCATCATCCCGCCGTATTCCGAACCCGTGCCCTCCGTACCGATCAGCGGATCGATGTAATCCAGCGACGAATCCGCCGCCCCTGCATCCGCCGACGCCGACGCCGCGAGCGCCGCCGCCGCAAGCCCCGCAAAAAGCCGCATCGCCATAGCCGTCTCGCGCAGTCGAATTTTCAGGCCGGGAAGACCCCGTCGCGGACTTCGCCGACATAGGTCGCGAAGGCGCTACGCACGACCGACGCGAGGTCGGCGTACTTCTTCACGAACGAGGGAACTCGCTCGTTGAGTCCGAGAAGGTCGTGCATGACAAGCCACTGCGCGTCGCACACCGGGCCGGCACCAATGCCGACCGTGACGATCTTCAGCGCCGCCGTGATCTCCGCCGCAAGTTCCGACGGGATGCATTCGAGCGTGACGGCGAACGCCCCCGCCTCCTCGACGTCCTTCGCGTCCGCAAACACCTTCTCCGCGTCCTCGCGCGTCTTGCCCTGTTTGCGGAAGCCGCCGTAGGCGTTCACGCTCTGCGGCGTCATGCCGACGTGCGCGAGGACGGGGATGCCCGCCGCCGTCAGCCGCCGAATCAGCCCGCGCACGGACGCGCCGCCCTCCAACTTCACCGCATCCGCCCCGGCCTTGATGATCGCGACGGCATTGCGCATCGCCTCGTCGTCGCCGCACTGGTAGGAGCCGAACGGCATGTCGCCGACCACGAGCGCGTCCGTGACGGAGCGCGCGACGGCCGCCGTCGCCGCGAGCGTGTCGCTCATGTTGACGGGCAACGTCGTCGGATAGCCGAGCGCGTTCATGCCCAGCGAGTCGCCGACCAGGATCATCGGCACGCCCGCCTGATCCGCCAGTCGCGCGAACGCCGCGTCATAGGCCGTGCAGCAGCCCAGTTTCGTCACGCCCTTCGCGGCGCGAATCGCCGCCACATTCCACTTCTTCATCGTTTCAGACCTTTCCTTTGCAAATACGTTTTCGCCGGACGCGACACGGGCGCAGGAGACGCCTCCCGAACCAGCGTCGCCGATGTGTGCATCTTCTCGCGCTGGAGCAGGAAGAAGAGCAACGACTCGTCCGTCTTCAGCGTCGCGACATCCACCACGCGCGTCGCGCCGACGCGCGCCGCCTCCGCCTCCAGCATCCGGAACTGGTTCGCGACGGACAGCGTATCCGTAAACCAGAGGCAGGCCCCGGCATTCGGCGACGCCGGATCGCCCGAAGCAATCGGAATGAACGAGAGGAGCAGGAGATTCGCGTTCGAGATCTCGACGGACTCGATCGGCACGACGCCGGTCTCCCGCGCGCGCGCGGCCGGCGGCGGCAAGCGCGTCACCGTCGTCGAGCAGCCCGCACAGGCGGCCAGCAGGGCAACAAGAAGAATCGCGCGCGTCATCGTGCCACCCCCTTCCGGACGAGCGTCGCGGAAATGTCAACTTCCTTGTACTGGACGATCCACGGAATCGGCACGTAGCCGATGCTGAGCGGCACGAAAAGCGCCTTGCGGTCGTGGAAGATCTGGAAGTCGCGGATGTCGTAGCCCGTCTCCGCCGCGTGGCGCGCCAGCACGCGATGGACGACGGCGGGTGTCACTTCGTCGATGAAGAACGTCGAGCCCCAGATCGAGTCCACGTCCGCATTGCCGCAGGCCAGGGGGATGCTGCCGAACAGGTTCCAGCCGTAGTTCCGCACGACGACGTGCGCCTCGGCGTCCGGCGCCAACAGCGGGGAGTTCGCCCGGTCGAGCGTAAAGCACCCCGAACAGGCAAGCGCAAGAGCCAACGAACCGACGAGTCTCCGCATGGGACGCTCCTTTTCCTCGGTCAGATCTTCCAGCCGCCGATGCCGAGCGCGCGGCAGACCTCGGAGACGAGAATCGCGATCACGAGCGCCGGCGCAAACCACTTCACCATCACGGCGTAGAGGTGCTTCGCCTGGAAGACATGGCCCTCGGCCTCCACCTCGTCGATGATCGCCTTCGGCTTCAGGATCCAGCCGACGAAGATGCACGTCGCCGCCGCCGTGACCGGCATGAGGACGGAGTTCGTGATGAAGTCGAAGAAGTCGAGGAACTGCATGCCGCCGATCTTCACATTCGCCCACGGGCCGTAGCCGATCGCCGAGAACGTCGCGAGGAACATGATGAGCGCGGTCGTGAAGAACGTCGCGGACTTGCGCTCGATGTGGAGGACGTCGCAGACGGACGCGACGCACGCCTCGAAGAGCGAGATCGCCGACGTCGCCGCCGCGAACGTGACGAGCAGGAAGAACGCGAGGCCAATCCACGGGCCAGCCGCGCCAAGGGTCGCGAACACCTTCGGAAGCGTGATGAACATGAGCCCCGGCCCGGCGTTCATCGCCTCCTTGATGGGCGTCCCCGTCTTCACCGCGAACATGTAGACGACCGGAATGATCATGAGACCCGCGACAATCGCGATGAACGTGTCGAAGATCTCGATGCGGCGGACGGACTTCTCGATCGCGTCCTGCTTCTTCATGTAGGAACCATACGTCACCATGATGCCCATCGCGAGCGAAAGCGAGTAGAACATCTGGCCCATCGCGCCGAGAATCGTCTTGCCGAGGAGAGCGACGGAGAACGCGCCCTGCGCATCCCGAAGACAGTCCAAATTCGGAACGAGGTAGTACTTGAGTCCGGCGGACGCGCCGGGCATGAAGATGACATAAAGCGAA
The DNA here is from genome assembly GCA_964636295.1 of uncultured Lentisphaeraceae bacterium. GTDB lineage: Bacteria > Verrucomicrobiota > Kiritimatiellia > RFP12 > UBA1067 > UBA1067. Next base: position 19,109 of record CAZWQY010000011.1, read on the forward strand.
ATCGCAATCGCCATCAGGAAGAGGACGGGCATCATGACGAGATTCGACTTCTCGATGCCGTTCTTGACGCCCAGCAAGATGACGCCCGCACACGCGAGGATGAAGACCATGGCATAGCCGAACGGCGCGAACGGGGCCGAGATGAAGCCCGTGAAGAACGCGCCCGACTGCGCCGCCGCCTCGCCCATCGGGGCCGCGCCCGTGAACGCCATGAGCGCATAGGCCTTGAGGTAGTAGAGCACCCAGCCGCCGATCACGCAGTAGTACGGCGTGATGAAGAGGGGAATGATCGTCGCGACGACGCCGAGAATCTTGAGGAGGCCATGCCCCTTGAGGTGGCTATAGGCCGTCAGCTGCGACTGCTGCGTCTTGCGCCCGATGGCGATTTCCGTCAGCATCAGCGTGAAGCCCAGCGTGACGACGAGGCAGAGATAGACGGCGATGAACATGCCGCCGCCATACTGCGCCGCCAGATACGGGAAGCGCCAGAGGTTGCCGAGACCGATTGCCGAAGCGGCCGCCGCCAGCACGAACGCGAGCTGACCCGACCACGATGCCCTTTTCTTTTCCATCTTTCCTGATTCCACTTCTTGTTGCGTTTCTTTCAAAAAGCCGAAGGCCCTCGCCGAACGAGAGCCCCGACTTTCATGCGATTGCCATTTCGTCCGTCAACCCGCCCGACATTAGAAGTCGTAGAACGCGCTGAACTGGAGGCGGTTGGCGTCGGCATCCGTCTCGGAGCCGTTTTCCTCGGCGTAGCGGGTCATGAGACGCGCGTACTCCAGGCCGAGCTTGAAGTTGTCCAGAATCCGGTAGAACGCCGCGACATACGCACGGTCGTTGTAGAGGATGCCGTCCGCATTCCGGGCGCAGCCGTCCGACGGATTGTCCATGCCGTAGCCGAGCGCGAACGACCACGTCTCGTTGAGTTCGTACGACAGGTCGATGAAGCCGCCCGTCGTCCGGACTTCCTCGCCCTTCGCGCCAATCCGGTCGAAGGCAACGCCCTGCGCGCAGCCGGCCTGGACGCGGCCGAGGTTCTCACCCGCGAAGAACTGGCCCGTGAGCATGAACTTCTCGAGGAACGGAATCTGCGCGCCCAGCATGATCATCTGCGTGTTGTACTCGTCCGACTCGCCGTCGTACACGCCCACGTCGCTCAGGCGGTTGCTGCGGTCGCGCCCGTACATGCCGCCAAGGCCGATGAGCCAGCGGCGGCCCTCGTCCCACGCGGCCTCATGGTCGTAGACGAGCGCGCTCTCGAAGATGCCCCACGCGGACGCCGTGTTGTCCTGAACGCCGTCGTCGTCGCGGTCGCTGCCCATGCCGGGGCCGCCCTTGACGAGACCGACGCGCCACTCAAGCGAGCTGTCCTCCCAATCCCACTTCTTCGTCACGCGAACCTGCGGGCTACGGCGATAGGGATGACCGGCGTTCTCCATCCACGCGCCGTCGATCTCGCTCGGCGAGACCATCTTCCAGAGATGCCAGGTCTGGCCGAAGAGGATCGACCAGCCGCTCTCGTGCTGCGCGTCCACGTAGAGATGCCGCCAATGGAAGTCATACGAGTTCTGGTCGCCGCCCGCGAGGTCGAACTCGGCCTTGCCCGAGAACTTCCAGCCGTTGTGCGCCTCCGGCGTCATGAACTGGACGCCGAGGATCGAGTCCTGCATCGACAGCGTCGTGTTGTTCTGGCGGCCCTTGTTCTTCACGAAGTCCGTCGACCAGTCGCAGTCGAGCGGACGATCCGAATAGACGCCCTCGAAGACGAGGTAGCCATACGGCGTGATCTGAAGGCCCGACTCGGACAGCGGCTCGAAGATCTTCGCCGTCGCGTCAGCGAGGTAGTATTTCTTGCCCGACTCTGTCGTGAAGATGCGGCCCGACTCGGAGACTTCCGTCGTCTTGTCGGCCTTGACCGCCCCGTCCTCCTTCGCCTGCGCGACCGCCACCGTCTCAACCTTCTTCTCCGTCGCCGCCTGCTGCGCGACGAGGGCCTTGTTCTTGCCCTCAAGCTCGGCGATGCGCGCGGCCTGGGCCTTGTTCTCGGACTCCAGCTTGTTCAGCCGCTGAATGATCGCCTGCAGGTCGGCCTGCGTGACGGTATCGGTGGGCGCCGCTTCGATCCCGGCCACAAGGCCAGTCGCAAAAAGCGCGGAAAGGATGAGTTTTTTCATTGTTAACCTACTTTGAGACGGAATAATGGGGAGTAGTTTACCTTTTTTGACCTAGACCGTCAAGTCGCCGTCCGCGCCACGCACGTCCGATCGCCGCTCAGGCCAGTTCGCGCGACCGCTGCGCGGCGGCCGCCAGCGTCTGCGCGACCACCCGCTTGAACGTCGGCGTCGCCAGACGCTTCATCCCGGCGGCCGTCGTCCCGCCCTTCGTGCAGACGCCCTCGATGAAGTCCCGAAGCGGCATCTTCGACTCGCGCAGGAACTTGGCCGTGCCGTACATCGTCTGCTCCGCCAGGAGCCGCGCAACGGCCGGCTTGAGCCCGAGCGCCATGCCGCCCTCGGCCATCGCCTCCTCCATGTAGGCGAAATAGGCCGGGCCCGACCCGGAAAGCGCCGTCACCGCATCGAAGTCCCGCTCCTTCAGGACGACCGTCTCGCCCGCGCCGCCGAGAATCCGCTCGACTTCGGCGAGATGCCGCTTCGGCGCCTTCGGGCCTGGACAGATCGCGCACATGCCCGCCCCCGCCCGAAGCGCGAGGTTCGGCATGACGCGGATGAGGTTCACCTTCGCGCCCAGGGCCGTGCGCAGCTTCCGCAGCGTCTTGCCCGCGACAATCGAGACGACCGTCTGCTTCGCCGTCAGAAGCGGCTTCACCTCCGCCGCAACCGCGTCCACGTCCTGCGGCCGCACCGCCAGGAAAATCAGCTCGCACGTCCGCGCGATCTCGACGTTCCGGTTGTCGTCAACCGACGAGAGCACGACGGACGACGTGTCCGCCATCGCCGAGAGAATGCCGTGGGCCATCTTGCCCGCGCCGAGGAATCCGATCTTCATGTCGCTGTCTCCTGTTCTGTCCTGTCAAGTCCTTCATTCGCCTGCGCCGGTTCTACGCGCGCCAGCAGTTCCGACGGGTCGAACCGCGTCGCGGGCCACGGATACGCGCCCAGCGCGACAAGTGCCTCGCCCGCCAGGAAAAGCGAGCCGCAGACGAGCGCGGCGGGGTCTGTCCCCGGCGCGGCAGACGCCGAGGCCTGCGCCAACGCCTCCGCGAGCGACGCGCACGGCGTCGCGTCCAGTCCGACGGCGCGCATCGCCGCCGCGAGGTCGTCCGCCGAAAGGGCGCGCGGATTGTTCGTGCGCACGGCATAGGCCCGTTTGACGAACGGTGCAAGCACGCGCAGGACGTCCGCGACCGCCTTGTCGCCGCACGCCCCGAAGACGAGGTTGAGGCGACGCGCGCCGCCGCCGAACAGTTCCGCCAACGACGCCGCCAACGCCCGCGCGGCCGGCGGATTGTGCGCGCCGTCCACAAGGAACGCGCCGACGCGCTGGAACCGTCCGGGCCATACGACGCGCGCGAACGCGGACGGCGGACGGACGACGGACGACGGCACGGACGAGTCGGCGAACAGGATCTTCAGCGCGGCGAGGGCCGTGACGGCGTTCTCCCGGTTGAAGGCCCCCGGCAGGGCGAAGTCCGCCGGAATCTCCGCCGCCTCGACGAGATCGGGCGCGTAGTGGAATGGTGCGCCCTTCGCCTGGGCGGTGGCACGGACGACGGCGACGACGGACGGCTCGTTCCGCGCGAGCACGACCGGCACGCCCGGCTTGACGATGCCCGCCTTCTCCGCCGCGATCTGCTCGACCGTGTCCCCCAGCCAGTCGCAGTGGTCGAGTCCGACTTTCGTGATGACGCACAGCTCCGGCGCACAGACGTTCGTCGCGTCCAGCCGCCCGCCCAGTCCGCATTCGAGCACCGCGTGCGCCACCCGCCGCTCGGCGAACAACTGGAACGCGACGGCCGTCAACGCCTCGAAGAAGGTCAGCTCGACGGCGGGCGGCAGACGTTCGGCCGCCTCGTGCACCGTTTGCGACAGCCGCTCCAGCGTCGCGTCCGCGACCGGCGCGCCGTCCAGAAAGAAGCGTTCGTTGAGCCGCACGAGATGCGGCGACGTGTAGCGACCGACGGGGCCGACCCCCGCCGTCGTCAACGCCGCGTCGAGAATCGCGCAGACCGCGCCCTTCCCGTTCGTCCCGGCGACGTGGATCGACCGAAACCGCCGCTGCGGGTCGCCGAGCGCGCGGCAGAGCACCGCCATCGTCTCCAGCCCCGGCTTCATGCCGAAGCGACGCCGCGCCGCCAGTTCCGCAAGAAAAGACCCGTCCATGCGCATCAGCCCAGAAGAACGGCGAGGACGGACGCCAGCCCGTAGCCGGTGATGATCAGCCAAAGCGGCCTGTCCGTGAGAAGGATGCGCTCCGGCCGCCCCACGTCGGCCTTTCGCCCGACGAGGACGAGATAGCGCACGATGCCGGCGGCGACGAAAAGCGCCGTCGTCCAGAGGAAGGGAAAGCGCGCGCCCATCTTCGACGTCAGCGTGTAGACGAGGTATTCGCCGACCGACGCCGCGCCCGCCAGCAGGATGAGCGTCGTCAGCACGCGCGGGTGATAGTGGCGGAGGACGGCACGCGAGGCGATGGCCGTCTCCATCTCGGCGCGCCGCTTGCAGAACGCGAGGAACATCGAGAGCGTGAACGTGCAGACGAGAAGCCAGGGCGAGATGTAGGCCGAAATGATCGCCGCGCCCGCGACGGCACGCAGGACGAACCCCGCCGCGAGCGTCGCGACGTCGAGATACGGCACGCGCTTCAGGAAGCCCGTGTACAGGCACTGCATGACCGTGTAGGCGAGCATCGTCGCAAAGGCGGCCGTGCGCGACGGCAGGAAGATGACCACGAGCGCGGGATAGAGGAATCCGACCGCAAAGAGGACGAGCGCGACGCGAACGGCGGACAGGCGCGAGACAAGACCCGCCGCGACCGGGCGATGCCGCTTGACGGGGTGAAGCCGATCCGCCTCGTAGTCCGAGACGTCGTTCAGGAGATAGAACGCCGACGAGACGAAGGAGAACGCGCCCGCCATCGCCACGGCCATGAGAAACGACAGCCGGCCGCGCGAAATCTCGCGCTGGGAGACGTCGGCGACGGAGAAGAACCACGCCATCAGGACGACGCCGTTCTTCGTCCACTGCTCGACGCGAATCGCCCGCGCCCAGAGAAGCGCGCGCGCGACGACTGCCCGCCAGCCATCCCGCGCCGACGCCGGACAGTCCTCCCCCGCCGCCGTCACGACGCCGCCTCCCGCCCGCCGTCCAGGTTCAGCAGTTCGCGCAGACGCGCCTCGTCAATGACCTCCGTGCCCAACGCGCGCGCCTTCGCCGTCTTCGTCGCGCCGACGTTCGCGCCGGCGATCAGGTAGCGCGTCTTCGACGTGACGGCGGACTGGACGACGCCGCCCGCCGCCTCGATGAGCGCGGCGTATTCGCCGCGCGGACGCGAGAGCGTGCCCGTGAGGACGCATCCCGCGCCGACGAGCGGCCCGTCCGACCGCACGGCCGCCGGCCGCTCGGAGACGGGATCGAGGCCGAGTTCGGCCATCCGCGCGGCAAACGCGCGCCCGTAGGCACTCGCGAAAAAGTCGAGGACGGCCCGCGCCGACTCGGCCTTGATCTTCAGAATCTGCCGCAGCTTCCCCTTCCGCGCGTCGTTCGCGAGGACGTCCTTCAAGACCGGCGAATCGGCCAGTTCGGAAAACCGCGTGTGCGCGGCGGCAATGTCCTTCGCGACCGTCACGCCGACGTTCGGAATGCCGATCGCATAGAGCCAGCGATGGAGCGGCAAGCCCTTTGCGGCCTCCAGCGCGTCCTTCGCCGTCTGCGCGTTCTTGCCGAAGCGATGCCCCGAAATCTCAAGCGCGTAGAGATCGACGACGCGCAGCGTGAAGAGGTCGAGCGGATCGACAATCATCTTCCGCGCGACAAGCGCCTCGACGACCGTCCCACCCAAGGCCTTCACGTCCAGCGCGTTGCGGGAGGCAAAATGCACGACGCGCCGCGCAAGCTGGGCCGGACACGCCGGATTCACGCACCGCACCGCCACCTCGCCCGGCGCACGCACGACCGCGCCGCCGCAGACGGGACACGCCGCCGGCATCTCGAAGACGCGCTCCGCCCCCGTGCGCTTCTCGACGAGGACGGAATCGACCGCCGGAATGACGTCCCCCGCCTTCACGATCCAGACATGGTCGCCGATGCGGACATCCTGCCGCGCGACCTGGTCGGCGTTGTGCAGCGTCGCGCGCGCGATCGTCGAGCCCGCCAAGAGCGTCGGACGCAGCTCCGCGACGGGCGTGAGGATGCCCGTCCGGCCGACCTGGACGGTGATCGCCTCGACGACCGTCTCCGCGCGTTCGGGCTCGTACTTGTAGGCACGCGCCCACCGGGGGCCATGCGCCGTCGCGCCCAGCGCCGCGTAAAGCCGGCGTTCGTCGATCTTGACGACCGCGCCGTCGATCTCGAAGCGGAACGTGTGACGCTTCGCCTGAAGCGCGTCAATCGCGGCAAAGACCTCGTCCATCGTGCGGCAGGTCTGCGACCACGGCGCGACGGGAAAGCCCCACGCGCGAAACGCGGCGACCATCTCCGAATGGGAGGCAAAGCCCTCGCAGCCCACGCCGCCCGCGTTGTAGATGACGACGTCGAGCGGACGCTGTGCCACCACCTTCGGGTCAAGCTGCTTGAGCGAGCCGGCACAGGCGTTTCGGGGGTTCGCGAACTCCTCCTGCCCCGCCTCGGCCTGCCGGCGGTTCAGCTCGACGAAGCCCTCGCGCGTCATGTACGCCTCGCCGCGCACCTCCAGTTCGCGCGGCGCGTCCGGCGGCAGCGTCTGCGGAATCGTCCGAATCGTGCGGACGTTCGCCGTGATGTCGTCGCCGACCGTGCCGTTGCCGCGCGTCGCCGCCTGGACAAGCCGTCCGTCCAAATAGCGCAGCGAAAGCGAAACCCCGTCGACCTTCGGCTCGACGACGTAGGTGAAGCCCGAAACCGTCTTGCGGACAAAGGCGTCGAACTCGGCGAGCTCGCCCTTCGCGTGCGCCTTGTCAAGAGACTGCATCGGCGGGTTGTGCGTCACCTTCGCAAAGCCCTCGGAGACGCCGCCGGCGACGCGGCGGACTGGCGAGGCCGCGTCCCGGAACTCGGGGTTCGCGTCCTCCAGCCGCAGAAGCTCCGCCTCCCAGAGGTCGTAGTCGCGGTCGCCGACCGTCGGCTGGTGCAGGTCGTAGTAGTCGTGGTTCGCCTTTTCGATCAGCCGCCGCAGCTCGTCAATTCGTGCCTTGACCTCGGTCTTCGTCATTCGGCGGCCCCCTTGTAGCGAATCGACTTCTTCACGGGAGCCGGCGACACGCGGCGCGACGACGCGGGCTTCGGCTTCTTCTCGGCCACGAACGACTCGGCATGGCGCGCAGTCACGAGCACGGGGCGCGTGTAGCCGCCCTTGCGCAGACAGGCCATCAGGACGCGCGCGGGACGGAGATCGCGCACGTCGGGGTCGAGCAGGATGTGGATGACGCGGTCGTGCGGCACGTCGTAGTCCGCCAGGATCTCCGGCACGCGCGCGGGCGCGACGTAGACGTCGTCAAAGAGGATGCCCTGCGTCGAGACGCGGACGGCCGGGTTCTTCGCATCCAGCTCCAGCGTCCTGCAGGTCGTGCAACCGCAGGCGAGAAGGCACATGTAGAGGGCCGTCCCCACGACGATGGAGACGAGCGGATTGCGCTTCCAGAGCTGAAGCCCCACCGTGAGCGCGCCCGCAAGATACGGCCACGCCGTCCGCCACGCGAGGCCCGAATAGGAGTAGACGACGAGCGCGGCGATGATGACGGGGGAAATCAGGTTGCCGAACCGCTCGACCCACGGCGGCAACGCCCGGCTGCGCCCGGCGAACAAGAGGAACGGCAACGCGCGCAGCGCATAGGTCACGGCGAATCCGACCGCCACGACGCCCAGCATGTAGAGAATCTCGTCTTTCATCTTCTCCTCGTCCTCATCGCCCGAATCTGATCCGTCAGAATCACGATGAACAGCGCCGCCATCGAGAACTCCATCCCGTTCGTGTAGCGCCGGATGACCGCCGGATCGACGAGATGCCCCAGGACGCTGACGACGAGCGCGCCGGACACGACGCCGACGATCCAATACGAATGGTTCAGCGCCGAAAGGACGGTGCAGTAGCGAAGGTTCTTGTCCGGATCGCGGTAGGCGCAGGCCGCCTCCAGCGCATAGTTCTCGTCCGTCAGCATGAGGACGAGATACGCCTTGTGAAGGAACGGCACGCCCTGCCAACGCTTGAGCATCGTGAACCCGTAAAACGCATAGCGGAAGTTGACCGCGAGCGTCAGAAGCGCGAACGTCACCAGCGGCGCGCGCGCGGCGATCTCCGGCACGCCCGCAATCGACATCGTCCCCGTGACCCAGAGGGCCGACGTCAGGAACGCCCAGAGCGGCGCCAAGACGACCTCGCCCTTCGCCGCGAGGAGAACGCCCGCGACGAAGCCCATCGTCGTGTAGCCCATCAGGACGGGCAGCGAGTCGATGAACGCACGGCGCAAGATCGCGCGGCGTTCACGCGGCGGAATGGCGACGGCGTCAGACATTGCGCGCCACGAGCAGCTGTTCGACGCGCGCGGCGTCTTCGGGCGTGTCCACGCCAACGCCCTCGTCCTCCGTCCGCACGACCGCGATCTTCGCGCCCATCCAGAGCGCACGGAGCTGTTCAAGCTTCTCCGTCTTCTCCAGTTCGCACGGCGGCTCGGCGATGTACCGCTTCAGGAACGCGCCGCGATAGGCGTAGATGCCCAGATGGCGGACGTAAAGAGAAGAGGTTTGGGAGTTTGGAAGTTTGGGGGTTTGGAACATCGGGACAGCGTCGCGGTCGCAGGGAATCGGCGCGCGGGAGAAGTAGAGCGCGCCGTCGTCGCGGTCGAGGACGACCTTCACGACCGTCTTCGCCGCGAAGTCCGCCGCCGTGCGGATGGGCGTGACGGCCGTCGCCATCGACCAGCGCGCATCGCCCTTCAGCTTCGCCGCCAGTGCCTCGACGAGCGCGGGGTCGATCAGCGGCTCGTCGCCCTGGACGTTCACGAGAATGTCGTCGTCGCCGAAGTCGCCCCCCAGATAGCGGCGCGCGGCACAGGCGATGCGATCCGTGCCGCTCGGCAAGTCGCTCGGCGTCAGGACGGCGATGCCGCCGCACGCCTCGACGGCCTTCACGATGCGCTCGTCGTCCGTCGCGACAAGGACGGCGTCAAGGCCCTTCGCCTTCTTCACCGCCTCCACGACCCACGCGACAAGCGGCTTGCCCGCGAGGTTCGCGAGCGGCTTACCGGGGAAGCGGCTCGAACCGAACCGGCTCGGAATGATTCCGTAAGTCTTCATCTTCAATGACCTTCACTTTCTCGAAAAAGAGGCGGCGCAGACGCGGGAGACGGCGTTCGTGCCGCTCCAGCGACCAGAGGGCGAACTTCCACCTCGCGTCAAACCCGAAGCGCGCGGGCACGTCCGGACGGAACGACTCGAACCGGTCGCGCTGGACGGAGAGCTGCCATTCGAGCGCGCGGATGCGGAACTCGAAGCCGCTCATGAACCGCTCGGCGACCTCCGCCATCGTCGCGCACGGATGCTGCGCCGCGTACGCCTTCACCGCATGGGCGAAATAGCCGAGGTAGAAGTTCGCGATCGCGTCGAGGTTCGCGTCCGTGTAGGAAAGGTCCGGCCAGCCGAAGCTGCCGCGCACGGAACACGTCGTCACGCGCTTCGGGGCGACCAGCTCGCGCACGAGGTCGTACTCGAACTCGTAGATCTCCTTGCCGATGCCGTAGAGCGGCGTTCCCGTCGCGGAATCGAACTTCTTCATCGCGAGGTTCTGCGCGGCCGCGTCGCCCATCAGCGTCGCGAGCGAGAGGACGACCTCCTTCTCCTCCGCGCCCGAACCGTCCGCCGACTGGAAGTAGGTCGCGGGAATCGCGTCCATCGGCTCGCCCTCGCACCGGCGGCGGATGTAGTGCTCGTGCGCGCCGTGCCGCCGCCCCGGCCGGTGCTTCAGCAGCTGGTAGTAGTCGCTCAGCGCGATGCCGAGCGAGCGGAGCGCGCCGATGCGCGAGAGGAGGTAGGCCGAATAGCCCCGGCCCGACCCGGCGAGACGCTTCTCGACAAGCGCGTTCTCAAGCGGACGGCGGCTCGTCTTGTAGACGATCTCGCGCGTGTCGCCCCGCCCAAGCGAAACGTCCTCGTCCTTCGTGCGCAATTCGTAGACGTTCGCGTACTCGACGATCTCGTCCTTCGACATGAAGCCGCGCAGGTTCGCAAGCAGGATCTCCGTGCGCACATCCGCCCCGGGATGCAGGACGGGCCGCCCGTCCACGAACGTCGCGCCCGGCAACGCCGTGCGCCGGTCGTCAAACGCGGGCGTCGCGCCCTCGCCGCCGACGGCGTAGACCTCGCCCGTGATGTGCATGTAAAGCGTCTCGACAAAATCCTTCGACGCCTCGTCCGCAAGCGACGGGCGCGCGAGGAGCGACCGGTAGAGCGCAACGATCTCCTGCACCTTCTGGATGACGCCAAGCTGGCCGAGACGGCCAAGCGCGACGGCCTCCATCAGCCGCTCGATCTCCGGCACGAGCCGTTCGACCGCAACGCCGCGCAGGAGACCGAAGAACTCGATCTCGTGGTGTCCGCGATACTTCGCCTGGCGCATGAACGAGACGCGGTTGCCCTCGTAGACGCCGACAAGTTCCTTGAGCCCGCGCAGGAACGCCGACGGGTCGGACTCGGCCAAGGCGGAAAAGCGGCAGAACTCGGCGTAGGTCAGCCAGTGGACGCCGCGCGCCGAATGGTAGTAGGACAGGCTCGTGCCGATGCGCTTCTTCGCGGCGGCAAGCGCGACGCGCATTTCGCCTTCCGTCCACGCGAGGGGCTTCACGCGCCACTCCTGGCCGAGACGGCGGTAGTGCTCAAGCGTCGCCACGTTGCGCTCGCCCATGACGATGTCCGCGAACGAGAAGCCGACCGTGCCGACGAGCCACGCATCGGCACGGACGAGCGCAGCCGTCGCGACCTCGCGCTGGGAAATCTCGATCGTGTCGCCCGTCACGTTCGCGCAGAGGACATGGCGCATGAGGACGTCGCCGCGCGCGTCGGCCTTGAGCGCCGAAAGCCGCCAGAAGCGTCCGTCCAGGAGCGGAAACGCCGCGACGGCGTGGTTGCCCGTCGTGAGCGTGAGGACGCGCCCGCGCGCGCGGCGGCGCAGCACGCCCTTCTCGACGATGAGGACGCTCGCGCGCGCCGAGAGCCGCGAGCCGATGCCGCGCTCGAAGACAAACGTGTCGTCGCCGACGTCGTAGGCGTCAAACGTCCGCGCGACGCCCATCGCAACCGTCTTGACCACGCCGGGCCGGCGGACGCCGCCCGTCTTGATGCGCGCAAGGAACTGTCGGATCGCGCTCATGCGTGTGCCGTGTGCCCGCAGTCGCACGGGCCGTCAGGGGAATGGTCGTGTCCGCACGCGCAAGGCCCGCCCTGCGCCGCGTCCGACGCGCGCCGCGTCTCAGCGGCGATGAGGTCTTCGGCCAGCGCGCCGACCGCGTCCAGCCCCGCCGAGTCCGCCGCGTCGAGCAGGTTCTCAAGCGCCGGCAGGACATGCCGCACGAACTGGGGCTGGCCGACGGACGCCAGCCGCCCGTAGGCGCCCAGGCACTGCACGAGCCGCTGGACGGCCGCGTACGGCAGAACGCGCGGCAGGTCGTCGCGCCCGGACACCTTCGCGTAGAGCGCGACAAGCGCGCGCCGCTCGTTCGCCGTGAACGTCACGTAGGGATCGTAGACGAACGAGGCGAGGTCGTAGGCCGCCGGCCCAAGGCGCATGCCCTGAAAGTCGATGAACGACAGGCGGCCGCCCTTCCAGAGAATGTTCGTGGACTGGAAGTCGCGGTGGACGAGCGCCTTCGGCTCCCGTTCGAGACGCGCGGCGACGTCCGCCAGCTCCGCCTGGACGGCTGGCGGCAACGTGCGCCCGAAGCGCGTGCCAAGGCAATGCTCCGCGAAAAGGTCGCGCTCCCACGCCCATGTCGCCGCGTCGAACGGCGGCAGGAGATCCGGCAAGTCCGACGCCGACCCCAGCGCGTTGAACGCGACCAGCGACTCGACGACCTTCACGGCATCCGCGAACGTCATCTTGCGCTCGACGCCGGCGTGCGCGAGCACCATCGTCTTCGTCGCCGGGTCGTCGAAGATGACGTCCGGCACAGGCGCGCCCTTCGCCTTGAGCCAGCGCGCATGGCCCGCGTACTTGCCGTTCTCGGCGCGGCTGCCGTCGTCGTAGAGAATGGCGACGCCCTTGTCGCAGCCGAAAAAGACGCGGTCGCTGCCGCGCGCGCCCAAGAACGTGAAGTCCGCCGCGCCCGTCGCCTTGAGCTGGGGAATGTCGGCAAAGGCGTTGTCGTCGCCGTCGCGGTTGAGGTCAATGTAGCGCGAAATCGTCCCCGCGTCCTCCCAGAGGAGGTCGTCCGAACGGACAACCTTCATGAACTGCCCGGCCATCATCGCCGCCTCGTAGGCCGCGACAATCGACGAGAAGCCCGTCGGCGGCAGGAAGTCCAGAACGCGCGGCTTCAGGATGGAAAGCCCGCAGTAGGTGAACGTCCCGTCCAGCCCCGCGTCGTCGCTCTTCCAGTTCGTGACGAACCCCGACTCCGGCTCGACCTCGACCGTCCGAGGACCCGTCTCCGTGACGAGGCAGACGCCGAGGACGTCATCCTGCGCCTGCGCCGCCGCAAACGCCGAGCCGAGGTCAGGCACGTTCTCGACGACGACATCCGCGTTGACGAGGTAGAACGGCTCGTCGCCAATCCAGTCGCGGAGCGGATTGAGCGCGCCGCCGCTGCCGAGGATCTCCGGCTCGTCGCTGACCGTGAGGCGCAGCGTCTCGCCCGCCGCCTGCGCCTCGCGGCAGACGGTGTCGCGCCACTGGCCAATCTGCTCGCGCAGATGATGGGCGTTGACGACGACGTCCTCGACGCCGCGCGCACGCAGGAGCGCAAGCATGCGGTCGAGCATCGTCTCGCCCCAGACCGGCAGGAGCGGCTTCGGCGTCGCGCACGTGAACGGCCGCAGACGCGTCCCGTACCCCGCCGCAAGGATAACTGCTTTCTTGACCAACTAGACCTCCAAAGACTTCAACTCGCCCAAACCCCCAAACATCAGAACCTCCAAACGCCCAAACTCCCCAACCCCTTACCGGTACACGCTCCTCGGCCGCTGCTGGTGAACCTTCGGCTCTTCGAGGAGAAGCGAATACCACGGGTCGCCCAGGCCCGAATTGGTGAAGTGCGCGACGCGGTTGTTCATCAGCGTCTCGTGGTTGCGCTTCAGCGTCGCGTCGTCGCTCTTCTTCAGGGCCTCCGTCAGCGTCTTGAACGCGCCGTCCGCATCGCCACGCTGGACTTGGATCCAGCTCATCGTCGCCGCGAGGAGCACGTTGCCGTTGTAGCGCACGCGCCCGGCGGCCTTGCGGTAGACCTTCGCGATCTCGTCCGTCGGCTTCTCCAGCATGTAGAGACGCGCCATCTTGATGCAGCTCATCGTCGGGTCGATGCAGATCGCCTGCGGCAGGAGACGATCGACGGCCTTGAAGTCCTTGACCATCCAGGAGAGCTGCAGCTGCGCCGTCGCGATCTGCCGCCCCATGAGCGGCACCCACGGCTTGAACTTCCGCAGTTCCTCGGTCTGGGCGAGGGCGTCCTTCACGAAAAGCTTCGTGTCCTCGAAGACCTCTTTCTGCGCGGCGGCGACCGAACTCGGCGGACGAATCTGCCAACGCTGCATCTTCGTCTGGAGACGCTTCTGCCCCGCGAGGAGAATGGCCTGAACCTTCTCCATCTCGGCCTTGACCCGCTTCTGGATCAGGAAGCCCGCAACGCCCTGAAACGCCCCGAAGCCCAGCACGCCCGCGAAGACGCTCCACCCAGTCCCCCAATCCCCCACGAAGTACGCAAGGGAGAAACAGCCGCACGCGGCGGCCACGGCAATGACCACGGTTATCATGATGCGAATTTATCCAATCGTCGCGAGAACCTGCCCCTTCTGGACGCTCGTGCCGTGCGCGACCAGGAACGTGATCTTCCCGGCGGCCGGGGCCTTGATCGGGTTGAAGAGCTTCATCGCCTCGACAACGCAGACCGCGTCGCCCGCCTTGACGGACGTGCCATCCGCCGCCATCTGCGGCTTGCCGGGCGCGTCGCTGCGGTAGAACGTGCCGTTGAGCGGCGCGAGGACGGGCGTGCCGGAAACGGCGGCCGCCGGGCTGGCGGACGCGGCCTTCGGCGCGGCTGCGGCTGTCGCCGCCGGCTCGGCCGCGCGCGCGGCCTCTTCCTCGTCCGCCGGAATCGGGCCGCCCTCCTTGCGCCACTTGAAGTAGCCAAGCGCAACCTCCGGGAAGAGCGCGTAGGAGAGGATGTCCTCCTCCGCCTGAATCGTGTTCGGCGGCAGTTCGTTCGCCGCCGCGACAAGGCCGGGCTTCAGCAAGTCGGCCGGACGGCAGTCAATGGGCTTGAGCGTGCCGATGAGCTTCTTGCGGATCTTCGGGTCGATCGGCGCGGGCGTCGCGCCGTAGTAGCCCGCCGCATAACGCTTCGTCTCGTCCGTCACCATCGAATACCGCTTGCCGGAGAGGACGTTCAGGACGGACTGGACGCCGACGATCTGCGAGGTCGGCGTGACGAGCGGCGGATAGCCGAGGTCGGCGCGCGTCTTCGGCAGTTCCTCCAAGACCTCGTCCAGGCGGTCGAGCGCGTCCTGCTGGGCGAGCTGCGAGCGGAGGTTCGAGATCATGCCGCCCGGAATCGCATGGACGAGGACGCCCGCATCGACGGCCTCGACCTTCGTCGAACTCGCCGGCTGGCGCTTCTTCTTCAAGTCCTTGAAATAGGCGTTGATCTTCGTGAGCGCCGCGCGGTCCAGCCCGCAGTCGAAGCCGACCGACTCGAGGATCGAGACGACGGACTCCGTCGGCGGCTGGCTCGAGAACGAGGAAAGCGTCGAAATCGCGCAGTCGAAGCACCCGGCGCCCGCCTCGGCGGCCGCGAGGTACATCGCCGCCGCCATGCCGCTCGTCATGTGCGAATGCACCTGGATCGGCATGTCGGGGAGGGCCTTCTTCAGCGCGGCGACGAGTTCGCGCGCCGCGCCCGGCGTGAGGATGCCCGCCATGTCCTTGATCGCCAGCGAGTCGACGCCCATCGCCGCCTGGCGCTTCGCCAGCTTCACGTAGGCCGCGACGGTGTGGACGGGCGACGTCGTGTAGCAGATCGTGCCCTGCGCGTGGCCGCCGTACTTCTTCACGCTGCGAATCGCCGTCTCCAGGTTGCGCGGGTCGTTAAGCGCGTCGAAGACGCGAAAGATGTCCATCCCGTTCTCGCAGGCGAGCGCGACGAACCGGTCGACGACATCGTCCGGATAGTGCTTGTAGCCGAGGACGTTCTGCCCCCGGAGAAGCATCTGGAGCGGCGTCTTCTTGCAGACCTTCTTGATTTCGCGCAGACGCTGCCACGGATTCTCGCGCAGGAAGCGCATGCACACGTCGAACGTCGCGCCGCCCCAGCATTCGAGCGAATAGAAGCCGGCGTTGTCCATCGTCTCGGCGATCTTCAGGATGTCGTCCGTCCGCATCCGCGTCGCCCAAAGGGACTGGTGCGCGTCGCGGAGCGTCGTGTCGGTGATGCGGATCCGGTTCTTCGTCTTCGTTTTCATCATGCGCCTATTATATCACATTTCGGGCCGACGCGGCTTCCTCAAACCGATTGGGAAGCCGCGTCGGAAATTGCACGCTCTCGTGGGCGAATGCCCCCGTCACTTGCGAATCGTTTTCGCGAATTCGTTGAAGAAGAGCGGGTAGTCCGTCGTGAAATGGTCGAAGCCAATCTCCCACAGACGCTTGTGGACGTCCGCGTTCTGCCCCTCCGTCCACGTCACGGTCTGCGCCGAGACGCCATACCGGTGGAGCAGCTCGATCGCACGCTTGAGGAACGGCGTCGAGGGACAGAACGGATCGGCTTTCGAGAGATCCGTGCGGACATGGATCTGCACCTGGTCGATGCCGTCGAATCCCGTCGCGGCCATCTCGTCCAGCCGCTTCTGCACGAACGCCTCGGTCTTCGCCACGTTCTCCGGGCTGTTGTCACGCGGGAAGTTGCCCAGCCACACCATTGAACGGCCCTTGGGGGCGACTTTGCGCCACGCCACGACCTTTCGCCAGTCCGGCGAACAGTAGTAGGTCTGCTCGATGACGCCAAACTGGCTGGCCAGCCGCGCAATCTCCGCCGGCGGCGCGCCCTTCTCGTCCACGTACAGCAGACGCTCCGGACGCCCCCGCATGGCGGCAAAGACCGTCTCCATCGTCACAAGGCGCGTCGTGGCGTATTCCTTGCCCAGATACGAGCCAGTGTCGACGTCGCGAACCTGCTCCCACGTCAGCTTGTGGACGGACGTCGCGGCGAATTCGGGCGTGATGCCCCGACCGATGCGACGGAAGTTGTCGTCGTGCATGGCAATGGCCACGCCGTCCTTCGTCATCCGTGCGTCGGCTTCGGGCGCAAACCCCATGCCCCAGCACCAGAGGAACGTCTCCATCGCGTTGTCCGGCCGCGTGTTCGCGCCGCCGCCCCGGTGGATCTGGCAACGGAACAGCCCTTTTTCGCGCGGAATTGGCGCCGGCTTCGCCCATTCGCCCGCAACCGCGCCCAGCGCCGCCGCGCACACGCACACCATCATCACCGTCTTCATCTGATCTTGCCTCCTGGTTTTTTGGTTTTTAACTACATCTCCGAAACGAGCACGCTCGACCCAACCGGCATGAGAAGTTCGATCTCCGTCTGGTCGGACGCGCCGAACGCGATGCCAAGCGACTTCCAGAACGCGGACGCGCCGCGCGGCAGCTCGTAGGCCCCCGCCTTGCCCGTCGGCGGCTTCACGAGATCGTAGCGCTTGAAGAACTTCTCCTTCAAGAGAAGGTCAGCCGTCCGCGTCCGCCGATGGACGACGAGCGTGAAGCGCGGGTGCGCCATCACGTAGACCTTCGCGCCCAGGCGCACCGTCCCGACGTCGCCGCCGTTGAGACGCGCGAACGACGCAAAGGTCGAGCCGTTCTCCGCCGCGATGCGCGTGGCGGAGTCGCCGCGCCGCACCTCGACCTGCCGCACCCAGAGCGGCGTCTTCCGCTCGAAGAGCCGCTTCATGTTCAGCGCGCCCAAACGGCGCGCCAGCGCATCGTCCAAGTCGGCCGCCGGCGAACCGGGCAACGCGCGAATCTGCTCGATCGTCGAGACGGCCATCTCGACGTCGCGCTGCCGCTCGGCCTCCTCCAGCCGCAGCAGCAGGTTGCGCACGCGCGGCGGACGCTTCTCCGTCACGTCGCGGCTGACGGTCGGCACGACCGCCGGCAACGGCGCCGCCGGACGTTCCGACGCCACGGGGGAGACAGACGGATGCGCGACGGGCATCGGCGCCCGTTTGTCCGCCGCCGTCATGGAATCTTCTTTTTGTTCCTGTGCCGCCGCACGGTAGCGGCGCGCCCACGTGACGGAAAAAGAGACAATCGCGACAAGCCCGACGACGAGCACAATCCAGCCAAGGCCGGACGACTTGGGCTCGTCCTGCCGGGGATTCCACTCAAGGCCATACTTGCCGCGATTGAGCGACATCGCCCCTTACTTCTGAGCCGACGCCTCCGTCGGGACGACGCCCGAAACGCAGCTGCGCGCGATCTCGACCGTCGTGCCGGGGCAGATCTCGACCTTGAACGTCTTCTCCGTCGCCTCCTGGATCGTGCCCATGAGCCCGCCCGCGAAGACGATCTTCGCGCCCGCGCGGAGTTCCTCGATCATCTTCCGGCGCTCCTTCTCCTTGCGCTGCTGGGGACGGATCATCATGAAGTAGAAGATCGCGAGGATGAGGAGCATGGGGACGAGCATTCCCATGCCGCCGGCCTGGGGAGCGGGCGCGGCGGCCGCCGCGTCGCAGAGCATCAGTGCAGTGTTCATTTTTTCGTTGGTCCTTTCGGGTTAAAAAAGTTTGGAGTCTTGGGCGCGTCAGTTCGTGTAGGCGCGGGCTTCGGCCAGGAAGTCGGCGAACGTGTCGGCGGCCAGCGACGCGCGCAGGTCGGCCATGAAGCGGTTGAGCGCGCGGACGTTGTGGATCGTGAGCAGCCGAAGGCCGAGGATCTCGTTGCAGGAGAGGAGATGGCGGATGTAGCTGCGCGAGAAATTCTGGCAACAGTAGCAGTCGCAGCCCTCCTCGACGGGCCCCAAATCGCGCGCCCACTTCGCCGCCTTGATCGCGACGTTGCCGTGGCGCGTGATCGCTGTGCCGTGGCGCGCGATGCGCGTCGGGATGACGCAGTCGAACATGTCCACGCCGCGCGCGACGCACTCGGCCATCTGGTGCAGGACGCCCAGCCCCATCACGTAGCGCGGACGATCCTTCGGCAAGTACGGCACGCTCGCCTCGACGGCCTGGTACATGAAGTTCTCCGGCTCGCCGACGGAGACGCCGCCAATCGCATAGCCGTCGAAGCCGATCTTCACGAGCTCTTCCGCGCAGTGGCGGCGGATGTCGTCGTAGACGCCGCCCTGCACGATGCCGAAGACCATCTGCCCCTCGGCGTGCGGCTCGTCCTTCGAGCGACGCGCCCAGCGAATCGTGCGCGCGACCGACGCCTCGGCGCGCGCACGGTCGCACGGATACGGCAAGCACTCGTCGAAGACCATCGCGATGTCGGAGCCGATGACGCGCTGCATCGCCATCGACTCCTTCGGGCCCAGGAAGAACGCATGCCCGTCGAGGTGCGACTGGAAGTGGCAGCCATCCTCCGTGAACTTGCGCATCTTCGCGAGCGAGAAGACCTGGAAGCCGCCGGAGTCCGTGAGGATCGGCCCGTCCCAGCGCATGAACTTGTGAAGCCCGCCCGCCGCCGCGATGACCTCAGGGCCGGGGCGCAGCAGGAGGTGGTAGGTGTTGCCGAGAACGACCTGCGTTTCGAGCGCGACGAGATCGCGCGGTTCGAGCGCCTTCACCGTGCCGAGCGTCCCGACGTCCATGAACACGGGCGTCTCGACGATTCCATGCGCCGTCGTCAGACGGCCCAACCGCGCCTTCGTGTGCGCATCTTCCTTTAGTATCTCAAAACTCACGGCGCGTATTGTATCAAAAAAACGCGCCCCCCACTTGCGGGAAAACCGAAAATTGTGTATCATTCACTTCACAACTTCACAAAGAGGTATCAAACTGCTATGAATAAAGTCCTGCACGTCCTCGTTTACGTGTTCTTGGCGCTCGCTGCGGCGGCGCTCTTCTTCGAGCTCCAGCTCAACTCGAAGCGCACGCTTCTGGTAGACCGCAATCGGCTGCAAGAAGACTACCTCGTCAAGATTGCCCGCACGATCGAGAAGGCCGATCCCGCGAAGGACATGTCGCTGGAAATCAAGAAGGACAACTCGCCCGTCGAGGCGCGGATCGTCGATTCGCCCGACATGAACAACGTGCTGGAAGACTACAACGGCGCGCTTGAGCAGACGCGCACGGGCGACGACGTCACCTACAAGTGGGGCGAGAACGAGCGTCAGCAGCTCCGCAACGTCTATGCGACGGACGTGAACGGCGAGCCGCTGATGGACGGGACGCAGCCGCTTATGCGCGGCCCCGGAACGGAAGACGAGCTTCTGAACAAGCTCTTCGAGTCCGCGAAGGCCCAGCAGGCGCGCCTCAACACGACGCGCGCGGCGTTGGCCGACCTGCGCGCCAAGCTTGAGGCGGCCGTCTCCGAAATCAACCGCCTGAAGCCCGACGCGCGTCAGGACAAGGTGACGATCGCGGAGCTGAAGGACAAAATCGCCGAAATCGAGCAGAGCCGCGACAAAGCGCAGAGCGACATGGCGAAGATCAAGTCGCAGATCGACGAACTCAACGGCGAGATTGCCTCGAAGAACGACGAGATCCAGAAGAAGGACGAGGATCTCGAAGCCAAGAACGAGGAAATCGCCAAGGCGAAGCAGCTCAACGAGAACCTGCGCAAGATGCTCCAGCAGTCCATCCAGACGCAGGGCACGGCTTCGGCCGCTGGCGCGGGCACGGCCGTCACGTCCTTGCCGGCAGGCGACAAGGGCCGCATCGTCGAAGTTGACAACGAGAAGATGTTCGCCATCATCGCGTTCACCAAAGAGGCGATGAAGGAACTCAAGGGCGAAGACCTCTCGAAGCCGCTGCCGGCCATCGACCTGGGCATCAAGCGCGGCAACACGTTTGTCGGCCGTGTGCATCTGCGCCAGGAGGTCAAGGGCAAGCCCTACGTGATCTGCGACGTTCTCGGCGCGTGGGCGCAGGACAAGATCGCCGAAGGCGACACGGTCTTTGCCGACTGATGAAGACGCTGGCGTTCGCTATGGCCGGGTTGGCGCTCTCGCTCCTTGCGGGCTGCATCGCCGACTCGGCGGAGGATTCGGACCTTCCGTGGGCCTCCAACAAGAGTTGGGAAGGCATCGCGCCAATTGCGCCGTCCGTGATGGATCGGTATGACTAAAGGCGAGGGCTGGTGGAGGTTTTGATGTTTGGGGGTTTGGATGTTTGGGAGTTCTGGTGTTTGGAGGTTTGACGGATGATTGAGAATCAGTCCCTGACTGCAACAGAAGGCGGCGTTCGACTGGACGCCGCCCTTCTTCATGCCTTTCCGACGACCACGCGCAACTTTGTCCGCGAAGCCATTGCGTCCGGGCATGTCCGCGTCAACGGACGGCACGCCACCAAAGGCCAAAAGCTGCGCGGCGGCGAGACGATTGCCGTCGCCGAACTTCTTGAAGCCCGCGACAATCTCGTCGCCCCCAGCGGGGCCTGTCCCCAGCCCATCTTTGAGGATGCAAGCTTCCTGGCTTTCGACAAGCCGGCGGGACAGCCCGTCCAACCGCTCTCCTGCCACGAGACGGGCACGCTGATGAATGCCGTGGCGACGCGCTATCCGGACTGCCGTGCGCTCGGCCCTGAATTGGCGAAGCTCGGCGAAAGCCCGCTCATGGCCGGTGCGTTGCATCGAATTGACGCGGATACGTCGGGGCTCGTCCTCGTCGCGCGCACCGCTGCCGCGTTCACGAACCTTCGCGACCAGTTCGCCGACCAGTCCGTCCGCAAGACCTACCTCGCGCTCGTCGAAGGGACGGTTGCCGTCGGCGGAACGCTTGAAAACGACCTGGCCCACGATCCGACCCTTCCCTTCTGCCGGATGATCGACTTCAACCACAATCGCCTGACGCGCACCCAGCGCGAAGGTCTGAAGCCGCTTCACGCCGTGACGCAGTTCCAGCCGCTCAGCTACACGACCGCCGAAAACGAGCCACGGACGCTCCTTGAAGTGACCATCTACACGGGCGTCACGCACCAAATTCGCGCGCAGCTCGCCTTGGCCGGAATGCACATCGTGAACGACCGTCTCTATGGCGCGTTCGCCGTCGAGAACCGGGTGGGCCATTGTTTGCACGCCCTGGCCGCCGCATTCACGCACCCGGCCACGGGAACGCCGACCGAGATTCGTACGCCCTACCCGATCTGGGCCTGACGCATAAAGCCGCGTCAGATTTCTTCGCAGAGGGCGACGTCGCCGCCGTGGAAGACGACCGCGATCCGGTGGAGCGTCACCGTCCCGCCCGCCTCCCGGAGGCGCCACGCCCGCGCGAGGTCGTGGTCGGCCGCGTAGCGTTCGAGCTGCGCCGCCGCGTCAGCCTTCAGCTGCGCGAGCGCCGCCGGCGCGGCGTCGTCCGACGCCTTCAGGTACTTCAGCTCCACCAGCGCCGCGTGCCCGATCTGCGGCCAGCGCGCGAGCTGCGGCTCGAACGCGATGTCCACGAACCCGCCCGCCGACTCCTGCTCGTGCCGCACGATGTACGGCCCGTGCCCCACGTAGAGGAGCGAGCAGAGCGCCGTCTGCACGACGCGCTCGC
The DNA here is from genome assembly GCA_964636295.1 of uncultured Lentisphaeraceae bacterium. GTDB lineage: Bacteria > Verrucomicrobiota > Kiritimatiellia > RFP12 > UBA1067 > UBA1067. The sequence continues at coordinate 41,157 of CAZWQY010000011.1, forward strand.
CCTCCGCCGCGTCCCGCACCTTCCAGTAGCGCGAGACCACCGCGCACGCCGAGCCGAGAGCCTTGCGCCAGTCCCCCGTCTCCGCGAAGTCCGCCATCCCGTCCGCCACGTCGTAGAGCCGCGCGTCGATCCCGTACACGTCCGCGTAGGCGTGCGGCACGAAGTCGTGCATGAACTCCCCGACCGTCAGGTTCGGGATCGCGAGGCGCGTGCGGCCCAGCCGCTCGCCCGCGACCGTGACCAGCCCGTTGTAGAAGAGGAACGAGATGAAGCTGTCCGGCTCGCCCAGCTCCCGCGCCTGAAAGGAGTCCTTCAGCGTCGCCGTCGCGCCGAGGTGCGCGATCACGTCCTCCAGGCGGTGGTAGTTGCCGTTCACCTTCCGCCCCTCCGTGATCACGTGGCGGATCTTCATGTAGTCCGTCCGCAGGTTGCGGTCCACGAGCATGGGCTGCGGCCGGTGGTTTCGGAGGAAGTACTGCATGTAGTAGAGGACGAGCGTCGGGTTCGCGACGCGCGGCGGCTCGCCCCCGCCTGCGTCCGTCTCAGGCGAGAAGCGGTAGCCGTCGTACCACCGGCGCATCGTCTCGAAGACCGCGTCCGCGTCGAAGGCGAAGCCCGCGTTCGCCCGGTAGTACGCGAGCATCTCCCGGAGGTCCTCGTGCGTGAAGCCCGCGAACGCCGCGAACGCCGGATCCATCGAGACGTTCGCCGCGATGTTGAACCCGCTCGTCACGTCGTCCATCGTCACGGGCGTCACGCCCGTCACGAAGAGCCGCGTGACGGGCGCGTCCGTCCCCGTCGTCGCCGCCTTGAGCTCGTTGAAGAACTGCTTGAAGAACCCGTCGCCGTGGCACAGGGCCTCGTAGTTCTCCCGCGACTCGGCGAGGATCGTGTTCGTGAAGTTGTCGTACTCGTCGATGATGACGTAGAGCTTCTGCCCCGAACCCTTCAGCCGCGTCGCGAGCGCGCCGAGCTTCGCGTGGCACGTGCGCGCCGCGAGGATCGCCTCCGACGCGCCCGGCGGCAGACGCGCGGCGTGGTGCTCGGCGAAGACGTCGAGCCGAAGCGAGCAGCAGAAGTCGAAGCTCTCCTGGACTTGCGCGGCATCCTTGACGACCTGCGAGAAATTGAAGTCGAGGACGAGGTACTTGCCGCGCTCGTCCGTCGGGTCGCGGCCGATGTCAAGCCCGCCGAAGAACTCGTCGAACCGGGCCGCGTAGTCGACGTCGTAGTAGCACTGGAGAATCGAGCAGAGGAGCGACTTGCCGAACCGGCGCGGACGCAGGAAGAGCGCGTAGCGCGTCCTCTCCAGCTCGCGGATGAGGGCCGTGCGGTCAACGAAGTAGCCGTTCTCCGCACGAATCCGCGCGAAGTCCGTCACGCCGTACATGATCTGCTTCATCTTCTCCATGCCGCGTATTATACCAAACTTTGCAACCACTTCGGAGAATCCAAAGGACGGAGACCGCGACATTCGAGTCCACCAAATCCGGCAGCCGCTCCCGCAGGAAACGCTTCCCCGAGTCCACCCCCAGCACGAAGAGCGTCGTTGACAGACCGTCCGCCCACATCGCGGACGGACATCGCACCGTCACGGACGCGACCTCGTTTGAGACGGGCCTCCCCGTCCGTCCGTCGCGAATGTGCTTGCCGCGAAAGTACTCCGCGCTCGTCGCCAACGCCTCGCCGGCGCGCAACGCGACAACGGCGGCAACACCCCCGTCCGCAGGATTTCGAACACCCACCGTCCAGTCGCCGCGCACGGCCTTCACGTTGCCGCCGAGATCGACCAGAAGATCGTCGCCCGCGCCGCACAGGGCCTCCGCCGCGACATCAACGGCAAAGCCCTTGGCGATGGCGCCGAAGTCAAAGTCGCCCGCGCCCCGCCAAGTCGGATTAAACGCCCCGTCCGACGCCGCGCACAGCCGCGTCGCCGCCTCCCAGCAAGGCTGCCCGAACGCCGACACGTGGCCAAGGCGGCGAAGCGTTGAATTCGGATCAAACCGGCTGAACTCGGCCTCGACGCGCCGAAAGGCCTCCTGCGCGGTCTGACGCGCACCCGCAAGGCTGACGTCGCCGCGTCCCTGCACGGCGGCAACCGTCCCCATCGCCGTCCATTCGACGCGCGACACCGCCCGTGCGGGACGGCATCCCCCCAGACCGCACGAAAGCAGGAGCGCAAGACTACAGGTCAACCACCACATCGGGCGCGAGCACCGTCAGCGAAATGTCCGTCCGCCGCAGTTCGGCAAGCGTTTCGCGCATGGACTGCTCGGCCAGATGCGGCGCATTGCAGTCGCGCGAAAGATGGGCGAGGGCCAGACGCTTCAGGCGCGGCGAGGCGAACTTCCGCACAAACGCGCACGCCTGGTCGTTCGAGAGATGTCCGCGCGGCCCAGCGATGCGCTGGACGAGATACGGCGGCCGGCCCGACTGGCGCAACAGCACTGGGTCGTGGTTCGACTCCAGCGTCGCGCAGTCGGCTTCGGCGAACCGAACGCCAATCGAATCGAGCGGCGTTCCGATGTCCGTCCCGTGAAAGTACGTCTCGTCGCCACGCACCAGATAGCCGACGGGATCGACCGCATCGTGCGGAATCGAAAACGGCAGCACGGAAAACGGCCCGACGTCAAACGCCTGTCCATTCTCGAAACAGACGAACGCCGCCTCGTCAATCCCCTGGTCGTCGGCCACCGCCTCCGCCGTCATCGCGTTCGCGAAGACGGGGACGTCCACGCAGTTCAGAAGACGCTTCAGCCCCATGACATGGTCTGCATGGTTGTGCGTGACGAGGACGGCGCAGAGCGTCGACAGGTCAAACGCCGCCTTCAGGCACTTACAGCTGACGCCACAGTCAATCAGGAGCGCCACCCCATCCTGCTCGACGAGGTAGGCGTTCCCCTTGGAACTGGACGCGATCGGCCGGATGCGCACGACCGTCAGAGCGACACGGTGCGGGACTGCCCGCGATTGTCAAAGCAGCTGAGCGGCGTGACGACAAACCGCTCCGGCTTCCCCGCCACGCCCTTCGCCAGTTCCGAATCCTTGACAAGGTAATGCGTCGGCGCACCCGCCATGGACAACGGCATGTTGTACTTCGCGTCATAGGCGCGGAAGACGATCGGCTGTCCGTCATTCCCCTTGAGGCCCGTCGCGATCTCGTACCGGAACGCGCGCACACGACCCGCCGAAGCCGACGGAATCGTCAAGAGCCAGCCCTCCTTCTCGCGGCGACACGTCACCTGCGCCTCGGACGGGAACTCCGGCGCCTCGCCTTTTGCCCGGCGCGGCTCAAAGGAAAACGGCTTCGCCTCCGCAACCGGCAACGGCACGACCCAGTCGTCTCCGAGCGAGGCGTCGTGCAAGAAGTCTCGCCGCACGAACACCATCCGGTCATCGTAGACCTTCAGCAGGAGACCCTGCCGCTGTTCGTACCTGTCGACGCTCCCGCCATACCGAAGCGAGGCCGTGCCGACCGAGGTGAAAGCCCCCTGCCAGATGGATCGCTCGTCCGTGAGCGACGTATGCGAATGCCCCGTCAGGGCGACCGCGTTCGGGAACGCCGAGAGCGCCCGCGTCGCATAGCCCTTGTCCGGACACCAGGCCTCCGCGCCGTAGACCGTGTCCTTCGGGTGGCAGTGCTGGATGAAGAAGAACGGGCGATCCCGACGCAGACGACCCGCATTCGTCCGAAACCAGTCCTCGACTTCGGGAATGCCGTCCCACGAGTTCTTGCCGAGGCTCCAGTGCGCGCCGACGAACTGGTAGCCCTTCACGCTCTTGAGCCAGATCGGCGCATAGTCCTCGCGGAAGACCCGATGCCAAGCCGCCGCCGGATCACGGCGAATCAGCTCCGCCTCGAACGACGGCCTGTGGAAATAGCGAAAGTCAAACTTGTCGTACGTCTGGCCCTCGATGTCGTGGTTTCCATAGACGAAAAGCTGTTCCACCGGACGGCCGTCACGCATCGAACGGCCTTCGGGGAAGACGCGGAACCACGCCTCGCCCACGCATTCGAGCTGGTTGATCATGCCGTTGTCGGCCATGTCGCCCGCGACCACGACGCCATCGACGCCCTGCGCATCGAACCAGCGCAGCGTCCGTTCAAACTGCACCGCGTCGCCGAACTTCCGGAAGTCGCCCTTCGCGGCGTCAATGTGAATGTCGCTGATGACGCCCAGCGTCACGTTCGCGCCGTCACCGGAAAGCAGGCCTGTCGGCGCACGAAACGCCCGGCAACCGGCCAACGCGCCAAGCGAAAGCGTACCGCCGAGAAACGAGCGGCGTGACATCGCATTTTTGATCATCATGTTCGTCATGTGGGTCTTCCTTTCTTCGTGTTTGCTTTTCGTGCTGTCCGTCAATCCCGCGCAAACGCGCGGTGCGCAATGTCCTTGCGATGGAACTCTCCGCCGAAGGAAATCTTCGAAATGCGCGCGTAGGCCGCATCGACGGCCGCGCGCAGCGTCGCGCCCAATCCCGTCACGGACAGGACGCGCCCGCCCGCCGTGAGGATTTCCCCGCCCTCGGCCTTTGTTCCGCAGTGGAAGACGAGGCTGTCCGCCGACTCGTTCGCGGCCGCCAGCCCCGAAATGGACTTGCCCTTCTCGTAGGCGCCCGGATAGCCCCCCGACGCGAGAATGACCGTCGCCGCACAGGACTCCTTCACGACAACGTCCGACTCCTTCAGACAGCCCGTCGCCGCGTGCAGGAGGGCCGTCGCGAACGAGCCGCCGAGGCGCGGCAGAACGGCCTCCGTCTCGGGGTCGCCGAAGCGCGCGTTGAACTCGACGACGTTGACGTCGCTCCCGGACGTCGCCGTCGGGCCATGCGGAACGGCGTTTGCGTCGTTCACCATCAGCCCCGCGTAGAGGACGCCGCGATAGGTGATGCCGCGCCGCTTCAGTTCGCGCACGACGGGCAGGATGATCTTCTCGCGGATCAGCGGCAGCTTGTCGGCCGTGACGACCGGCGCGGGCGAATAGGCCCCCATGCCCCCCGTGTTCGGGCCCTTGTCGCCGTCAAAGACACGCTTGTGGTCTTGGCTCGACGGCAGAAGAACGGCATTCTCGCCGTCCACGAGCGCAAGGATGGAGCACTCCTCGCCGTGCAGGAATTCCTCGATGAGGACTTCCGCGCCCGCCGCGCCGAACTTGTTCGCGACGAGCATGTCGTCGATTGCCGCCTCCGCCTGCTCGCGCGTCTCGGCGACGACGACCCCCTTGCCAGCCGCCAGACCGTCCGCCTTGATGACGACGGGCAACCCGAAGGCCAGCAACGCGGCCTTCGCCTGCGCCGCGTCCGTAAACGTCTCCGCCTTCCCGGTCGGCACGCCCGCCGCGTCCATCACCTCCTTGGCGAAACGCTTGGAGCCTTCCATCCGCGCACCCGCCGCGATGGGTCCGAAACAGACGATCCCCGCCGCTTCAAGCGCATCGACAAGACCGAGGACAAGCGGGGCTTCAGGGCCAACCACAACCAGGTCGGGCCGCTCAGCCTTCGCCCAGGCGACAAGGCCGTCAATGTCGTCCGCCTTCAGCGGCACGTTCGTCGCCACAGCGGCCGTGCCCGCGTTGCCGGGTGCGCAGAAAAGCGCATGCTTTTCGGGATCTTGCGCAAGACGCCAGGCAAGAGCATGCTCACGGCCACCCGATCCAACAACCAGAATCTTCATTTCTCCGCTCCTTTCAACTTTCAAAACCTCTCTCTCAGCCTCCGAACGCCCAACCCCCAAACACCCAAACTTCCAAACGCCCAAACATCCCAAACCTTCTCACTTCGGCAGCATCAGTTTCTGACCGATTCGAAGGTTGTCGCTCTTGAGTCCGTTCATCTCCTTGATCTTGCGAATCGGAACGCCCGTCGCCTGGGAGATGAGCGAGAGCGTGTCGCCCGCCTCGACGACATACTCGTTGTGCGGCCCGATGACCGTCCGCCGAGGCGACTCCGAACGCGGCGCGGGCGACGGCTGCATCTTCGCAATGCGGCCCGACAGGTCACGGACAATCTCCTCGCGCTGCGAACCGAGTTGACGGCGCAGCGACGCGACCTCGGCCTTGAGGGCCTCGACCTCGCGCCGGAGTCCCGTGCTGTCGTTGCCGGACTCCAGCCGCGCGACGCGCTCCTGAAGGTCGTTCAGGTTCGACTGCAAGACCGAAATCTGCCCCTGCACGCGCTGCATCTCCGCATACGCCTGCTGGACGATGAAGCTCTCCTTGCCTTGCGCGCCCACGAACGCAGGAAGGAATGCCAAGACAAAAGCCGCCTTTTTCATGTTCATGTCTTCACTCCTTATCAAGTTAAAACAAGTAGAATGCCAGCCACAGCGCACCGAGAACCGCCGCGACTGCCAGGAACCGCCGCTGACGAAAACGCGCTTCCTCCTGACGAATCGTCCGCCCGAACGTGCTCATGCCGCCGCCCGAAAGGTAGTGCAGGAGCTTGCCGTAGACGCCGCGATAGTCCGACAGAATCCACGGTACGCGCGAGCGCGTGTAGGCGTGGCGCGACGACAGAACTGACAGCGGAATGGACATGGGCGGTCGGGAAGTTGAGAAGTTTGGGAGGTTTGGAAGTTTGGCCGTTTGGGGGGTGGGGAGGTTTTGGGTGTTAAATGTCAGGGAAGCGTAATTGTCTGCCCCGCGCGCACACGGCCATCGTTTGAAATCAGGGTCTTATTCGCGTCGCGAATCTGCCGCCATGCCGCGACACGCCCATAGAAACGCAACGCGATCTTGTAGAGCGTATCGCCCTCCTGCACGACATAGGTCGAGGGGCGACGCGCCTTCTCCGCCGCCGCACGCTCGGATGCCGCGCGCGCCTCTTCCGCGCGGAGTGCCTCGTCGGCCGCACGCTTCGCGCGGTCATCTGCCGTCTGCCGAGGCAAAAGCGACGAGCCGGCAGACGTCTCCTCCGCCTCCTCGGCCTTCAATGCGGCGAGTTCGTCCTTCGCGACAGGCCGCGCGGACGTCGCCTCGTCTTCCTCGTCCAGCAAGTCCGTCACGCTCACCGTCTCCGGACGTGCCGCCGATTCGCCCGACCCCGTCCCCTTGACGGCCGCCACCAGCCGCTGATGCTCGCCCTCAAGGGTGCGCAACTTCGTCTTCTCCTCCTCCAATGACTTTTCCGCCACGGCCGCGCGCGCCTCCGCCGCCTTCAGCTCCTTGCGCAACGTCGCAATCTCCGCCGCGCTCGTCGCGTTCTCCATCAGGCGATACTTGTCCGACAGCTCGCGCGCCAACTCGCGTTCGCAAAACGCCAACCGGTCTTGCGCAATCTTCGCCTTGTCGCTTTCGGGACGCAGCAGAAGGAACTCCCGGTAGGCGCAGAACGCCGCCTGATAGTCCTTCTTCACGTCCTGCATGAGGCAGGCATACTGAAAGCGTGCGGAGGCATTGCCCGGCGCCTTGCGGATCGCCTTCGCGAACCCCTTCGCCGCCGCGTCCAGCCGCCCCGCACGATAGTCCGCGAGCGCCGTGCGGTAGGCACCGTCCTCGCGCTCGTCCGCCAGCGTCTGCCGGTCTTGGATGTAGTCACACGCCGTCAGGCTCGTCAGTGCCGTCAGCGCCAGCATCAGCCGAATCGTCTTCGTCCGTCTCATCGGATTCCTCCCCTTCTTCTTCGTTTTCGTCGTCTTCGTCGTCAAACTCGTCCTCGTCTTCATCGTCGTCGTCAAACTCGTCTGGCGTGTCGTCGATGAAGAAGTCGTCACCGCCATCGGAAACGCCGGAATCGACGACGGAGGCCGCAGCCGACGCGTCCGAGGCTTCGTTCGCAGCCGACGCCACAACGCCCTCGGCGACCGTTTCCGCCGTCGCCTCCGTCGTGTCCGCCACGTCCGCGTTCGTCGCGTCCTTCGTCTCCGCCTCTTCCTTCGCCGGCTTTTCGGGCTTGCGGTAGCTCGCCGCCTTCTGCTTCGGATTCGAACGCTGGAGCGTCGGATCGAGTTCATTCAGCTGCTGGAGCGACGCAAGGCCGAAATGCTCGAGGAAAAGCGGAGTCGTGCCGTAGAGGAACGGATGCCCCGGCAGTTCGGACTTGCCGACCAGGCGGACGAGCTGGAGATCCGTCAGAGTCTTGATGTTCGCCGAGACGTCCACGCCGCGAATCGCCTCGATCTCGCTCTTCGTGAGCGGCTGGCGGTAGGCGATGATCGCCAGCGTCTCAAGCGAGGCGCGCCCCAGCCGGTTCGGACGATCCATCTTCAGGAGCGCGCGCACGTAGCGACCGCAGCTCGGCTCCGACTGGAGACGGTATGCGCCACCCGTGCAGACGAGGCGGAAGCCACAGCCGGCGACCTCAAGCGCCTTCTCCACGCCGCGAATCGCCTCGGCGATTTCTTTCGCCGTGCATGTGCGGTAGACGTCCATGACCTCCTGGTTCTCGCCGTTCTCGGCCTCAACGGCCTTCACGGCTTCGCGCAGCTCCGCCGCCGTCAGCGGCGTCTCGCTCGCGAAGAGAAGCGCGCCCACGATTTCCTGCAAGGAGCGCGGCAACGGAATCTTCACCTCGTCACTCATAGTCGTCCGGTTTCTCCAAAGGCTTGTCGTCCGGCTCCTCGCGGGACGGCAGAATCGTAATCTCGTGAAACGCCGCGTTCTGGTAGATGATGACGCGGTGCTGACGCAGAAGCTCAAGAAGCGCGAGGAACGTGACGATGATCTCGCCCTTCGGCGCATTCTCCGGATCGAAGAGCGACGTGAAGGCGACCTGCCCCTCCTGGCGCGTGCGCGCAAGCACGTAGTCCATCTTGTCCGGCACGGAAAAGCGGATGCCCTTCAGTTCCTCGTGCGGCATCTCGTTCGCCCGCGCGACGACTTCCTGAAACGCCGTCAAGAGATCGTAGAGGTCAAGGTTCGCAAGCGCGCCCTTCGCGTCCGCCGCTGTCTTCTCGAACTTCGGCCGTCCCCCGCCGTAGTCGAACGCATTGGCGGCAAACGCCTCCATCCGCTCCAGTCGCACGGCCGCGTCCTTGAACTTCTTGTATTCGACCAGCTGACGCACGAGATCCAGGCGCGGATCGACCCACTCCTCGTCGCCGTCTTCGTTTCCGAGCCGCCGCGAGACCGGCAGGAGCATTCGCGACTTGATCACCATCAGCGTCGCCGCCATCACGATGAACTCGCCGGCGATGTCGAGGTTGAGCCGCCGCGCATCCTCGATGAACGCCATGTACTCCGTCGTGATGCGCTCGATCGGAATGTCGTAGATGTCCAACTCTTCGCGGCGAATCAAATAGAGCAAAAGATCAAGCGGACCTTCAAAAACGTCCAGATTGACCTTGTACTCATCCGCCAAGAGTTGTTCCTGCGCCATAAGAACGGATTATACCAAAAAGCCGCGTTTAGACGCAAGAGAGACGGCCTCGGCGCGATCGGACGCGCCAAGCTTGAAGAACGAACGTTTGAGATGCATTTTAACGCTGTTTTCGCTGATTCCGAGCCGTTCGCCAATCTCGCGGTTCCCAAGGCCCTGCGCGGCAAGCGTCAAGACATCCGTCTCGCGCGGAGAAAGGCCCTTCGCGCCCTTGCGCGTCTCGTAGATCCGCCGCACCTCGTCCGTCATGAAAACCTCGCCCGCGAGCGCCGAATGAATCGCCGCGACAATCGTCTCGATGGGCGACTCCTTCATCACGTAGCCGAGCGCACCCACTTCAATCGCGCGATAGACGTCCTCCTCCGTGTCGGATGTCGTAAGCATCACGACGCGCGCCTTCGGGTCGTCCGCCAGAATCTCCTTCAAGGCCTCAATGCCGTTCAAGTCCGGCATCCGCACGTCCAGGAGCGTGACGTCGGGTTGCGTCTCGCGCACAAAGTCCGCCGCGCCCTTGCCGCCGCCGAACTCTCCGGCGAACGCGAAGTCCGGCTCGGCCTCGATCAGGTATTTCAGCCCCGCCCGCACGACCACATGGTCGTCGATGATTGCCACTCGTGTCATGCCGCGCATTATACCAAAAACGCGCCTCTCACTCGTCCGCCTCCGCCGCCAGCAAGTCGGGGCGAGAGCCCTCCGTCAGCCGCCGCGCCTCAGCCCTGCGCCAGGCCTCGATTTTCCGATGGTCGCCCGACAGCAGGACGTCCGGCACCTTCAGGCCGCGAAACGTCGGCGGATGCGTGTACTGCGGACATTCGAGAAGCCCTTCCGCCCCAAAGCTCTCCGCCGCCGTCGCCGCCGGGCCGCCGCCCAAGACGCCCGGCAAGAGGCGCACGACCGCATCCGCCATCGCCGCCGCCGCCAGTTCGCCGCCCGTCAGCACGAAGTCGCCGAGCGACAGGCGATCCGTCGCCAGCGTCTCGATGCGCGCGTCAAAGCCCTCGTAATGTCCGCAGAGGAAGACGAGTTGGTGCAACGCCCCGTCTACGGAATCCGCCGCCAACGCGGCGGCCGTGCGTTGCGTGAACCGCACGCCCTTCGGATCCGTCATCACCGTCCGCACGCCAGCCGCACGAAAGGCCGACGCCGACAGATCCGAAACGTCCGAACCCACGCAATGCGCCACGGCATCGAACCACGGCCCGCATGTCATCAGCATGCCCGGCCCGCCGCCGTAGGGCTTGTCGTCCACCTTCCGCCAACGCCCCTCGCCAAAGTCGCGCAGATCGACGAGGTTCACGGCGCACGCGCCCTTGCGCACGGCACGCGCGACGATGGACTCCGTCAAGAAACCCGCGAACATCTTGGGCTGGACGCTGATGATGTCGATGCGCAACATGGCCATTCCCTTCCTTTTCCCTTCTCGGCCTACCGCCCCCGCACGTTGTAGCGAATCGTCAGCGGCTCGCGCCGGAACTCGGCAAGAAACTCGGCGCTCAAGCCCCGGATGCTCGTGACGGCCCGCGCGACCGACAAGGCCGCCTGGTCGGACAGCGCGTCGCCGCACCCCTTCGCGAGACGCACGTTCACGAGTCCGCCCGCCGAGTTGAACTGAACGGACAGCAGCACCGTGCCGTTGCGCCCGACCTTCGGCGACAGGGTCTCCCACTTGTCCTCAATCGCCATCTGGATGAGCGAGAGACACCGCTGCTTCTCGTTTGCCGCAAGCGTGTTCTCCGTCCCCGGACGGTATCCCGCATTCAAGCGCCGCTGAATCTCCGCCGGCGAGAGCGTCTGGCGCGCCGTCCGCCCATCGCCGCTCGCCTTCGCGTCCTTCACCTCGATCGTCACCTTCTTGTTGACGGTCTTCATGCGGTCGCGGATGCGCTTCATCCGCTCCTTGCGACGTTCCTCCGCCGTCTTCTTCGGCGGTTCGGGCGGCTTCGGCTTTTCCTTCTTCGGCTTTTCCTCGCGCTTCTCGTCCTTTTTCTCCTCCTTCTTGACCGTCTTCACGACGTTCGTGACGATCTGCTCAAGAGCCTTTGGCGGCTCTGGCTTCTTCTCGACCGGCTTCGGACGCGGCTTCGGCGGCGGCGGCGGTTCGGGCGTCGGGTTCACAAGCGGCGGCGGCTCGTCCTCCTTGCCGTCCAGGTTCTCGTTGACGACGACCGTGAGGTCAATCGGGATAATCGTCTCCTTCTTCTCGAAAAGGCCCTGGCACGCGGCGACAATCCAGAAGACGGCAAACGCGGCAAGATGCAGGGCGAGCGCGAGCGCGAGCGAACGGCCCGACAAAACCTCCGGCCGCCGACCCTCGATCACCTCTGTCCGCCAGAGCTCCACGCCTCAGTTCTCCTTCGAGACGAGCCCCAAATGCTTCACATTGCAGTTCTTCGCGATGCGGACGATCTCGTAGATCTGGCCATAGCCCGCGTCCACGTCACCGCGAATGAGGACATTCACTTCGGGGTCTTCGGCGACGGCCTGCGCCAGCGTCTCCTTCAGCGCGTCGTGCGTCGTCGGCGCCTCGCCGAGAAAGACCTTGCCGTCCTTGTCGATCGAAATCGAAAAGGTCTTCTTCTTGTCGTCCTTCTGCGACTCGGTCTTGCCGACGGGGAGGACGATGTGCACCGTCTGCTCCAGCGTCGGCAAGGTGACGATGAAGACGACAAGCAGCAGGAAGGTCAGGTCGATAAGCGAATTCATGTCGATGTTCGCCTTCGCCCCCTCGCGCCGAGCGCGCGCGCGTCTGCGCAAGGACATTTACGCGCCCCTCCCCTGGAACTCGCAGGCGATGCGGCCCATAAGTTCGTCCGCAAAGCCCTCCATGTCGGATGTGATGTTGCGCACCGAGGCGTTGAGGCGCGTGTGCGCGATGACGCCCGGAATCGCGATCAGGAGGCCGACGACCGTCGTCACGAGCGCGGCGGAAATGGACGGCGCAATGGCCGCGAGGCTCGCGCTGCCCGCCGTGCCCATCTCGGCAAAGGCGTCCAGGACGCCCCACACCGTGCCGAGAAGCCCAAGCATCGGCTCCAGCGCGACGACCGTCGAGATGACGCCCATGCCATGCTCGACGCGCAGCTCCTCCTCGTCCAAGACATGTTCGCACGTGCCGCGCACAAGCTCGATCTCGCGCGCCGTCAACGCCGCGTCACCGCCCTGCCGCCCGACGAGCAGCGAGCGCACGTCCGGCGAAAGGAGCTTCAGAAGCCGTTCGCACGTCTCCTTGTAGATGCCCTCAACGCCCGTCGAGGCCGAGGGCCGCCGCTGGAGATAGTATTCCAGCACGTCCCCGCCCGTCGAGAAGTCGCGCAGAAACCGCCGCGTCGCCATGCCGACGAAGCCGAGTTCCTTCCACTTGCCGAGAATCGTCGCCACCATGACGACCGAGCCGAGAAGCTGGACGACGACAAGCGCCTGTCCCATGAAGTTGGAGCCGAGAAAGCCCTGAACGAGAGAATCTGCAAGAAGCATGGCTGGTTTGTGATTTGAGTTTGGACGATCAGATGTTCAAGTCGAAGACGATTCCGCGCCACCGCGCGCGAACTTCGGGTTGTTGCCGGCGATCACGAGCGCAACCTCGCCCTTCACCTTCGCCGTCCGGTATTCGGCCGCCAGGTCGGAGAGATAGCCGCGCGAGACGCGCTCGTGGAGTTTCGTCAGTTCAATGCAGACGGCCGCCTCGCGGTCGCCTAGAACCTCCAGCGCCGCCGCCAGCGTCGCGCCAATCCGGAACGGCGACTCGTAGCAGACCAGCGTGTGCTCCTTGTCCGCGTCTTCCCGAAACCAGTTCCGCAACGCGCCCGGCCCTCGCGGCGGAAAGCCCCGAAACGTGAACGACGACGTCGAAAGCCCGCTCATCAGCAGCGCGACGTTGACCGCGCTCGCGCCGGGAATCACCTCGTAGGCAATGCCCCGCTGCGCACAGGTCCGGATGAGACGGTAGCCAGGGTCGGAAATGCCGGGATAGCCGCCGTCCGAGCAGAGCGCGACTTCCTTGCCGGCGGCGAGATCCGCCAGAATCCGTTCGGTGATGCGCTCCTCGTTCCCCTGCCGATAGGAGAACATTTCGGACGGACGCGGAATGCCAACGTGCGTCAGGAGCTGCCAGGTGCGGCGCGTGTCCTCGCAGGCAAGAACGCTTGCCGCGCGAAAGGCCTCCACCGCGCGTGGCGAGAGGTCTCCGAGGTTTCCGATGGGCGTGGCAATGACGTGAAGCATAATCTGAAATAGGCGTGTATTCTATCATATCCCCGCCCCGCCGTAAACAGGGAGAATGCGCAGGCGCGGCAAAACGGCGAAGCCCTCGAAGACCGCGCACAGGGCGCGCCTCCGAGGGCTTCGACAGACGGCTTTCGCCGACTGGACTACTCGATGTCCACGACGCTCGCCCAGTGGAGGAGGAGCTCGCGGTTCTTCGGCGTCTGCTCGCGGCTCGCCTCAGCCGCCGCGACGATCGGAAGCCACTTCTGGACGTCGTGAAGCGAGACCTTCAGTGCCTCGCACGCGAGATCCATGTACTTCTCGGCCGCCGCCACGTGGCCGGAGAGCCAGAAGAGGAGGTACGTCCGCGCAACGTCCGCGCACGGATCGCCCAGACGCACGTGGCTCCAGTCGATGACGCGCCAGTCGCCCTTCGGCGTGATGATCACGTTCGTCGGGTTGAAGTCGCCGTGGCAGAGCGCCGTCCCGCGCGGGAAGCTCTGGAGCTTCATGTGCAGGTCGTAGCGCGTCACCTTGTCAACCGGCGAAGCCGAGATCTGCTTGTCGAGCTTGTCCGCGAGGTTGCCCATGCGGTCGGACGTCTTCGAGAAGACCTGGCACTGGATCGCGATGAACTCCTTGAGGTACTTCGCGAGGTTGCGCTTGTCCTTCGCCATCACGTCCGCCAGCGTCTCGCCCTCGATGTACTCGCGGCGGATGCACCAGTGGTCGCGGAGCTTCAGCACCTCGATCACCTTCGCGACGGGAAGCCCCGTCTCGGCGGCGCGCGCCTCGTTCATCGCCTCGTTGAGGATGAGCGAGACCTTGTAGCTCGGCCCGAAGATCTTGAGAACCGTGTCCTTGTCGCGGCAGATCACCTTGTCGGTGCGCTCCTGCAGGACGGCCTCCTTCTTCGCCGGGCGCCCGACCTTCTTTGCGGAGGCCTTCGGCTCGGCAGCGGGCTTCTTGTCAGCGGCTTTCTTCATTTCGCGGCTTCCTTTCCTTTTCAAACAATGTCATGTTTGCCGTAGTAGGCGTTCAGGTACATCTGCTTGATTTCCTTCATCAGCGGGTAGCGCGGGTTCGCGCCCGTGCACTGGTCGTCGAAGGCCTGCTCGGTCATCGCGTCGAGGCGATCGAGGAAGTCCTTCTCGTCCGGCACGTAGTCGCGGATCGTCGGCTTGATGCCGACGCGCTTCTGGAGCTCGCGGATCGCCTTGAGGAAGTTCATGAACTGCTCGCCCTTCGTCTTGCCCTCGATGCCGAGCGCAGACGCGATCTCGAGGTAGCGCTCGAGCGTGTGCGGGTGGTCGTACTGCGGGAAGGTGCCCATCTTGCGCGGCACGGGGTCGGCGTTGAAGCGCAGCACTTCCTCCATCATCAGCGCGTTGGCAATGCCGTGCGGGATGTGGTGGAACGCGCCGAGCTTGTGGGCCATCGAGTGCATGACGCCGAGGAAGGCGTTCGCGAAGGCCATGCCGGCCATCGTCGCAGCGTTCGCCATCTTCTCACGGGCCTTCGGGTTCGCCGTCTTCGCGACCGCCGCGTCATAGCACTGCGGCAGGTACTCGAAGATGTCCTTCAGTGCCTGGATCGCGAGGCCGTCGGTGTAGCTCGTCGCCAGCATCGAGGCATAGGCCTCCAGCGCGTGCGAAACGGCGTCGATGCCCGACGCGCTCGTGAGTCCCGGAGGCGCCATCATCTGGACGTCCGCGTCGACGATCGCCATCTTCGGCATCAGCTCGTAGTCGGCGAGCGGATACTTCACGCCCGTCTTCTCGTCGGTGATGACGGCGAACGGCGTCACTTCCGAACCCGTGCCGGCCGAGGTCGGGATGGCGATGAAGTAGGCCTTCTCGCCCATCTTCGGGAACGTGTAGACGCGCTTGCGGATGTCCATGAAGCGCATGGCCATGTCCATGAAGTCGCACTCCGGGTGCTCGTAGAGAACCCACATGATCTTCGCCGCGTCCATCGCCGAGCCGCCGCCGATGGCGATGATCACGTCCGGCTTGAAGCCCGCCATGAGCTTCGCGCCTTCCTTCGCGCAGGCGAGCGTCGGGTCCGGCGCGACGTTCGAGAACGTCGTGAACATGATGTTCTGCTTCTCGAGGGCCTTCTCGATCGGCTTCGTGTAGCCGTTGGCGTAGAGGAAGTTGTCCGTCACGATGAACGCCTTCTTCTTGTCCATCACCTCGCCGAGCTCGCGGAGCGCCACCGCGAGGCACCCCTTCTTCTGGTACACCTTCTCGGGCGCGCGGAACCACAGCATGTTTTCCCTGCGAATGGCCATAGTCTTGATGTTGATGAGATGCTTGACGCCGACGTTCTCCGAGACGGAGTTCCCGCCCCAGCTGCCGCAGCCGAGCGTGAGCGACGGCTTGAGCGCGAAGTTGTAGATGTCGCCGATGCCGCCGAGGGACGACGGGGAGTTCACGATGAGGCGGCAGGCCTTCATGCGATCCGCGAACTTGTCGAGCTTCGCGCGCTCGTTGAGCTCGTCGATCCAGAGGACGGACGTGTGGCCGAGGCCGCCGTTGTTGACGAGCAGCGCCTCCGCGATGTTCAGCGCGTCGTCGAAGTCCTTCGACTTGTACATGCCGAGGATCGTCGTGAGCTTCTCGTGGCCGAGCGCCTCGCTCGTGTCGGTCGAGGTCGCCTCGCCGATGAGCACCTTCGTGTCCTCCGGGACCTCGAAGCCCGCCATCTTCGCAATCGTGACGGGACGCTGGCCGACGATCTTCGCGTTCAGCGCGCCGTTGATGAGCAGCGTCTTGCGGATGAGGTCCTTCTCCTTCTCGTTGAGGAAGTAGCAGCCGCGCTTCGTGAACTCGTCCTTGACGAGGTCGTAGATCTCCTGGTCGGCGATGACCGTCTGCTCGGTCGCGCAGATCATGCCGTTGTCGAAGGTCTTCGAGTGGATGATCGAGTTGACGGCGTTGGTGAGGTCTGCCGACGGGTCGATGATCGCCGCCGCGTTGCCCGCGCCGACGCCGACGGCCGGCGTGCCCGAGCTGTAGGCCGCCTTCACCATGCCGGGACCGCCCGTCGCGAGGATGATGTCGGCCTCCTTCATGAGGAGGTTCGTCTTCGGCAGCGACGGCTGCTCGATCCAGGAGATGATCTCCTCCGGCGCGCCCGCCGCGACGGCCGCGTCAAGGACGATCTTCGCCGCCGCGATCGTGCAGTTCTTCGCGCGCGGATGCGGGCTGATGATGATGCCGTTGCGGGTCTTCAGCGCGAGAAGCGTCTTGAAGATGGCCGTGGAGGTCGGGTTCGTGGTCGGGATGACCGCGCCGATGACGCCGATCGGCTCGGCGAGCTTCTCGATGCCCATCGCATCGTCGCGCTCGATGACGCCGCAGGTCTTCGTCGCCTTGTAGGCGTTGTAGATGTACTCCGCCGCGTAGTGGTTCTTGATCACCTTGTCCTCGACGATGCCCATGCCCGTCTCCTCGACGGCCATCTTGGCGAGCGGGATGCGCGCGCGGTTCGCCGCGAGGGCCGCCGCCTTGAAGATCGCGTCCACCTGCTCCTGCGTGTACGTCGAGAACTTCTCCTGCGCCGCGCGAACACGCGCCAGCATCGCCTCGAACTCCGCCACTCCGTCATCCGGCGTCGCCGCCGGGTTCACTGCATTGTCTGCCATGTTTTCTTTCCTTTGGTCTTGCGTCCGTCGAAAATCCTCTCCGACCGAACTGGCGTGTAGTATATCATCTTTTCATATCGCTAATCAAGTAGCGATATGCGTTTTGCCCCCTGCCCGCAGTTTGCCATAATAACGGACACTCTCGAAAAACGATGGGGGCGTACCGCCCCCATCCCGTCCAAATCCGTGTAAATCCGTGCTAATCCGTGGTCAAACAACCACTAGCTCTGGGGACAGGCCCCTGCGATCCGCTCTGGGGACAGGCCCCTGCGAGCCTTAAACGTATGGACGGCCTGGACGACGCCGCGCTTGATGTTGTGGACGGTCACGGTTAGTTCGCCCCGTTCGACCCGCCCTTCGATGACGGTCGGGAACCGCGCGTCATCGTTCGCCGGCATCTCCGGCCCGCCGCCCACGATCTGCGCCCACGGACGCGCCGCGTCGGGCGCGTCGTAACGATACTTGTGCTGGTGCGCGGCAATGACAAGTGTCACGCCATGCCGCACGAGAATCGGATTCCAGAGGTCGTGACATTCCCGCGACCAGTAGGCAAAATCGTTCGGATCGATCTTCACGCCGTCATGCGGGTAGTCCGGCCCGTCTGGCGCGGCGTAGAGCGGAATGTGGCAGAAGACGACCTTGAACGGCGCGGCGGCGATGTCCGGCCGCGCCAACGCCTTTTCCAGCCACGCCGCCTGCGCCCGTCGGTACGGCTCGAAGTTCGCAAGGCCGAACCACTTCGGATGGGCATCCGGCTTGTCCTCGCCCGTGTCAAGGCCGATCAACGCCAACTCGCCCAAGCGCACGGCGAAGTTCCATTTGAGATCCCATTCCGCGCCCGTCCGCTCCGCCGGGTGGCGCGCCTGCACGACCTCCTCCTTTCGGGAAATCCAGCTTCCGCGAAAATCATGGTTGCCGCTCACGAAACACGTCGGGATGTCCGCGCCGTAGTCCTTGCCGCGAATCGGCGGATCGAGGAAAATGCGAATGGCCGTCTCCTTCTCCTGCGTCGTGTTCGTGGCGTCGCCGTTCCAGAGGAGGACGGCGGGATGGATGTCCTTGACTTTCTGCACGACGCGCTCAAATGAACCCCACTGCGCGTGCGTGTCGTTCATCACGCAGAAATGCGGCGTGGCCGCCGTGCCCAGCGTCGTAAAGGAATGAACCGCGCCGACGACGGGCTGGCCCAACTTCGCGTCGTAGATGTTCTTGTAGTCCGTGAACGGCGTCGTGACCGTGCGATACCAGTAGCGCGTCCCCGGCCGCAACCCTTCCAGACGGACGGCCAGCGCGGAAACGTCGATCGGCACGAGACCATACCCGCCAGACTTCACCGTCCGCGCCTGATTCATGTCCGGATTGTCCGCGATCTCCACCACGCCCCTCGCGAGGCCGGAGACGCGCCACGTCACGCCCATCGTCGTTTCGGCGGGGGCCTGAAGGCACGGTTCGCCCACGGTGAACGGCGCGTCACCAATGCCCTCAAACGGCTTGCACAACCGCGCCGACGACTCCTTGGCTTCAGCTGTGGCAGGGACGACCGAAGCGGCGGCCGCCAACGCCGCACCCGACAAAAACTCTCTTCTTTTCATGGCACAATTGTACCATACACAAACGCATGCGGTCAAACGGATGCGCGCCGCGCGGTCTGGACGCCCGGAAGTCGATGAGAACCATTGGGGACAGGCCCCAAGAGTCCCAAGGACATCGGCCGTCGCGCATCAGAACGCGCCTTTGAACACGGGCTTTCCGCCGGGCGCGGCGAAACTGCGCATCTGGTACGGTGCGAGCGTGAACGTCGCCGGCGACACGCCGTCCAGTTTCTCGCCGCTTACGAGATCGACCGTGCCGGCGGGCAGGTCGAGCGTCACCGTCGCGGGCTTCATGTCCGTGTTCACGACGTAGAACCAGCTCCGGCCGTTCCACGCCTTCTGACGCAATTTCACCACGTCCGTCCCGCCTGCGTCGTCGAACACGACGCCCGGCAAAGCTCGGAACGCCTGTACGAACGGGACAAGTTCGTCTTCCATGCCGTACGTGCCAATCAGGAAGCCGCCCTTCGACAGGCCGAGGACGTCGCCGTAACGCAGAGGCAGGACGAAGTGGCGCAACGCATGTGCGCCAGCGGGGTTGATCGTCGTCACGCGCCATTCGCATTCGTCGAGCCACGCACACGAAAGCGAATTCCTTTTCGCGCGGCCGATCGGACTTTCCCAGTAGCGGTCGTGCTGATTGACCCACGGATAGGCCGCCCCCTTGAGCAGGGAGTAGAACCCCGGCAGAGTGTCGAGGACGCGCTGGTGGTCGCGGGCGGCCTTGGACGGATAGGAGTTGTTGTCGCGGAAACGATAGTCCGCCGGCACGAGCGTCTGGCAGAGGATAATATTCGGTGCCTCCCGCGTCAGACGGTCGCGGTCTAGCCCGCACGCGCGGTTGGCCCGCTCCATGAAATCGGGCTTCATGAAGTCGGGATGGCGGACATTGGCCGGCACGAAGCTGTTCAGCCAGAGCTTGAGGTCGGGCCGCCGCGCCGCGAGTTTCCGCGCCTCCTTCACGTAGAAGTCCG
>CAZWQY010000012.1:0-60883 GCA_964636295.1 uncultured Lentisphaeraceae bacterium
GGGGGGGGGGGGTGGGGGCGGGGGGGGGGGGGGGGGGGGGGGGGGGGGGGGGGGGACTATGCGGTGTTTCACAGTGGGGTAGGCCTCGTGGTTGCTCACCCCGTGGACAGGTACGCCGTCTTTCCCTCTCGTCGGACTGCCGTGCCTTTGTGGCGGTGGCGTGGGGAATGAAAGGATGCGTTATGTTTAGTATTGGTATTATTGTGATTACCGGAGTGGTTATTTTTGTTTCCATGGTGGGTTATTTGTGTAGAATGCCGGATGTTTCTGAAACAGCCAAAATAGAAGTCACCGCGGAAAATAATGAAGAAAGTGCTGATGAGGATAATGTAAAAGTCTCTACAGAAGATGTTGTCGTGAAGCCGTTGGATTGGTTCAATGAGAATCAGTACAAATTTGACGGCATAGAACGAGCCATGGTCGGAAAAAATTGTCGGAAAATGTCGGATGAAGATGCCAAAGAACTTGTGAAGATAAGTCTGGAAACTCCGCCCAATGGCGTGGTGGGATGTTGTTGTGCGGTCGTGTCTTTCGCTTTGACGATAGTAGTTTCGCCCTTACTTTTTGGTGTCTGGGGACTCGCGATTCTTTTTGTCTGGCTTCCGATTAGTTTTGCAATTGACATCATAATCTTCATCTGTGAGCATGTGCATAGGCGTAATGTCTTTAAACGGAACTTCATCAAGGTCTATCCGTTTCTGAAAGAATTATGACATATAATCGACATCCAGCATCAAAACAGTCAAACTTTGCGAGCAGTACGCGTCGTTGAATGAAATGGAGCGAAGCCAGGTTGTGAAGATACGAGACAAAGGAAAGGACGATTCGACATGCCGAACGTGGAAAGGATGAAAACAGAAATGGGAATGTTTGTTTTGTCTAAAAGCCGAATGACGTATGTGCTTCTCGGTTTCTTTTTTGGAATGTTCGGTGCGCACAACTTCTATATAGGTTGTTGGGGGCGCGGAGTTAGCCAGATGCTTATTACGATTCTGACACTGGGCGTACTTCTTCCAGGGGCGCAATTTTGGGCGATTGTTGAAATTTGTCTAGTCAGATACGATGTACATGGAGTTCCGCTTGCTTGAGGCGAAGGACTCGTCCGTGCGTCGTCCAAGGTGGACAAATGCTGCGGTGGGACGTCGGTTTATTATAAAGGAAACGCTAAAGTGAAGTAGAAAGGAACTAGAATGTCCGATCAGAAGAAGTTGGTAGAGCAGATTTCGTTGACGTGCCTGGAACAAGCAAAAGAAGTGGTGACGGCTGTTGGACTGAAAAACACCAGTACTACCACAGATGGGGGCAAGGGCGGAAATAATCAGAACGCCGTCCCGAATCTAGTTGACATCGTGTGCAGGCACGAGGGCTTTTGGAGTACTTTGACAGCGGAAGTCCAGACTTCAGCGGAAAAAGTGTTCAAGGAAAGAACCACAGATGGCAAAGACATCTATGAACGTTGCGGCAAGTTGACAGTTCATGTGACGTCCACGACACATTGGCCTTGGAAGGCCATGGGATTACTTTTTCATGCGGCGGGGATAATTGTATTGTCCGTTGTGGTGGTTAAAGTTTTCGTTATGAAATAGTATTTTTGGGGGAAATCATGGGCTCTGAAAAACAAACGGATGGCAAACTGATGCACCGAGACGTATACGAGACACTGTGGAAATGTCGCGATCTTGAGATCGCGACGCTTTGGCAGCGTTCCATTATGCTGGGCGCGTTCATGGTGGCGACATACGCAGGCTACGGGGGGCTGATGCTTACGGCCCTGGATTTCGGACTCGCGGCGAGATGGACTCGGCTTCATCTGCTTGCGGTGGGTATGTGCTGCTTCGGCATGGTGTTCTCCGCCCTATGGGTCATGATGCTGAAGGGGTCAAAAGGATGGTGTGAGTTCTGCGAGGCCGCGCTCAATGTGTTCAGGAATGAACGGACTGAGGCGTTCATGAACGACGAGGTACGCGAGGATTCTGCATTCGGTGTGTTCAATTCAGCTGCGGCGAGAAGGGAATGGGAACGGTTCGCGGGGGCGGACGACGGACTCTTCTCATCGCGTGGAGGGCGATACTCCGTGTCGCGGGTGGCAATCGCCGTCGGGCAGGTTTCTCTTGGTGGCTGGATGCTGCTCGGCGTGTGCCATGTCATGGCGCTCGGCGTGCAACTGTCGGGGTCTGTCTCGATTTTGGGCAAATGCGTATCCCTGTCAGTTCTTTGCAGATGCGCAATGCCGGCGGCGGCAGTCCTGTTTGCCGTCTGCGCCGCGCTGGTGTTTCGTGTACTGAAGGGGCATGTCAAGAGTTCGAGCCTTTGAGGAGCCGGCATATCGTAAAACCATGTGTAACTAAAAGGAAAACAACGAAAGGAATGGAAGCCGATTGTCCGGCATCGGAGTTGCGTTCAATTGCCGAATTGACAGCGGATACTGCGGACAAAATTGAAAAGGTGTTGACCAATGCCGACAAGTTGTGATTCTCGCCGTCGAATGGAAGGCGACTTTGAGCGCGACTTCTGATTCAAGGGCTTCTTGCGATTCTTCCCGTATTTCGTGCACATGGCATATCATGCCCCCCATCCATTATTAGCGTTCAGTACGATAAAACGATGAAAACGATTGTGAAAATTACGGGGAACGTCGTCGCGGCGGCGTTCGTCCTCTGTGGATGCCGGAGCGGCATGTACTCGACTAGCGTCTCCGTCTCCGAACGAAACGGCGGCGGAGCGGACTATGTTGAGGTGGCACAGTTGCAGGGCATCGACGACAGGAAGTACGGTGAAGGTATGGTATACGGGGAGCGGATGCCCGTGGAGGTCAGTTCGGTCTCCCGAGACCGTGTCGCCTTCGGGTCTTTGCGGAAGCGAAAGGAAAATGCGACGAGTGAGCGGAAGAAAAGAAAGGAAGATGTGCGGTTGAGTGACATTGGTCTTGATCTTCTCCATAGTTCCTGCGGACTGGCGAGTATCGCCACCCTTGGCGTGTTCCCCTTCTTCGGCTTTGAGACGGTCGAGACGGAGGTGACCGTCACGACTCCGCTTGGTCAAAAAGCGGGTCGTACTCCGTTACGGCGGGCATGTGGGAGGGATGGCTGCCGATTTTCCTGCCTTATCCCTGGTTTGCGGATGAGCGGGATTCAAACCCGAAGCTTCCGCACCCCCGCCTTGCGGAGCAGACCCGCAACAGGCTCGTCGCGAACCTCGTCAGCCAGTTCCCGAAGAAGGACTATGCGGCGTTCGTCGCCGAGAAGAGACAGGAGTATGTTGTCGCGTTTCGTGCGAAGGTGGAGGAACGTCTTGCGTCGAAGGACTGGCAAGGGGCGAAGATGCTGTGCGACGGGGAGAAGTCGGATGCTGCGTTCGTGAGGGACGCCCGTGCCCGCGCGGAGAAGATTCGCATCGCCGAGGTTCGCGCGGAAGCGGAAAAGTTGTTTAAAAATGAAGATTGGAAAGCCCTTCTTACATTGACACGCAATGAAACCGGTACGCGAATGCATGAACTTTACGCATGGGCGGAGTCTAGACGGGTACGGGTGGTCCTCAACGAGGCGGAAGCTCTTCAAGGGAAAAAGAATTGGGAGGCGATAGTCCGATTTACAGAGAATGAGACGGCGCCTGAACTCGTGAAGATACGCGAGAATGCAATTGCGCAAATCCGTAAACATTTTGTGGAACTTCAAAACGGAGTTGATCTTGTTGATTTCATCAAGTCAACGAGAAAGCGCAATTTGACGCGGCGGCAGCTCGCTGACAGGTTCAGTCTTCTCAAGGGTCGATACGTCAGGGTCAAAGGCTTCGTGAAGGATGTCTGGGAAACGGCAACGGTACTTTCGGGAAAGCCTTTTGTGTCGATCCGTGTTCAGGAGCGAGAGTTGGATGATGGCACTGCAAAACAATTGCTCGAGACCGTTGCCAGTCTTGCAATCGTGTCAGTGGTCAATGGAGAGGATAACTTTGAAGACCTTCAGAGACGGCGTCAAGAAGTTTGCGTCGAACTAACAACACCTTCGAAAATAGACATTCAGTTCAATGTGACAGAAGATGCGCGTGAAACTATCAGAAGGTGGAGCAAAAACGAGAAACATACTATGCGTGGCCGGATTGTGTCAATGGGAGATGTCTTAGGCGATGCCGAATGCGACGAAAGCGAAGTTGTTGAATGAGCATAGCCTCTCGTTGAGGAACTTGCAACTGCTGTCGGCCTGAGAGGTGCCGCCCAGCATCCCGTCTTATGGCATGCTTTTGCCGCCATTTCGATGGGCGTCCACGGGCGTTTCTCGTTTTTGCTATAATACGGCGAAACGACATGTTTGACAGAAAGGAAATTGGATAACCATGAAGAAGACGCTTCTCCTCTCCCTTTTCGCGCTGGCGGCCGTGCTGGCCGGCTGCTGCACGGCCAACGGCCCGAAGGATTCGGGCACGACGTTTGCGCGCGACGCGCTTCAGCCCTACGTGGAGTCTGGCGAGTTGCCGGGCGCGATTAACGTCTTCTACAAGGACGGCGTGCAGGAGACGTGCGCCGTCGGCTATGCGGATGTCGCGGCGAAGCGCAAGATCACGCTCGACGACGTCTACATGCAGTGCTCGCAGACGAAGGGCTTTTGCGGCGTGACGATCGCGAAGCTCGTCGAGGAAGGGAAGCTCACGCTCGACGACCCCGTTTCGAAGTATCTGCCTGAGTTCAAGACGCTCTGGATCGCCGCCGGCGAGTCGAACGGCGTGAAGACGCTTGTGAAGGCGAAGAACGTCCTCACGGTTCGCATGTGCCTCAACCACACGGGCGGCTTCCCGTTCGAGATCTGCGCGAAGCAGGGCAGCATCCGTGGCGGCGGCTGGTCGGGCGGCGCGCCGCTCCGCCAGACGGCGGCGATTGCGGCGGCCTCGCCTCTTCTCTTCGAGCCGGGCACGAAGGCGCAGTACTCGAACACGGGCATTGACATCGGCGCGGCGGTCGTCGAGGTCGTGACCGGCATGCATTGGGAAGACTACCTCCGCCAGACGGTTCTCGAGCCGCTCGGCATGAAGGACACGACGTTCTGGCCGACGGACGAGCAGCTCTCGCACCTCGTCGAGAGCTACACCTGCCAGAAGGGCAAGCCGGCGAAGCTTCTCCACGAGCATGCGATGCAGCAGCGTCCCTACAACGATCGCGGGCGCATCTTCGCCTCGGCGGGCGCGGGGCTGTGGGTCACGGCGAACGACCAGCTCAAGTTCTACAAGATGCTCATGAACCTCGGCGTCGGCGAGAACGGCGTGCGGATTCTCAAGGAAGAGACGGTCAAGTCGATTCTCGCGGTCTCGACCCGTCCGGAAGGCCTTGGCGACTACTCGCTCGGCCTGTGGGCGCCCGCGCGCGGGAAGGACACGGACGAAAGCTGGTTCGGCCATGGCGGCGCGTGGGGCACGAACTGCATGGTCAACTGGCATCGCAAGGAACTGAAGCTCTGGGTCGTGCAGCTGGAGGGCGGGCCGCGTCCGTGGGACGGTGCGCGCGAGGCGGCCGCGAAGAAGTTCTTCCAGTACATGATCGACAATTCGGGCGTGAACGCCTACACGGGGCGCGTGAAGTAAGCGCGGGACTCGTCCAAGGACAGAAAGGGACAGGCGATGTTTGAGGGAACGGTTTTCGGGCGGCTTGACCAGAAGCTGCAGCAGGCGATTTCAGAGGCGGGCTACGCGAAGCCGACGCCGATTCAGGAGCAGGCGATTCCGCATCTGCTGGACGGGCGCGACCTGATCGGCATCGCCCAGACGGGCACGGGGAAGACGGCGGCGTTCATGCTGCCGATCCTGAACCGCCTCGTCAAGGTGCGCCGTCCGCGCCACATTGGCCACCCGCGCGCGCTCGTCCTCTCGCCGACGCGCGAACTCGCCGCGCAGACGGCGGAGAACGTGCGGAAGTACGCGAAGCACGCGAACCTGCCGTTCGCCTGCGTCTTCGGCGGCGTTTCGCAGTTCGGACAGGTCAAGGACGTCAAGAAGGGCGCAGAGATCGTGATTGCCTGCCCCGGACGGCTCATCGACCTCATGACGCAGGGCATCCTCTACCTCGACCAGGTGGAGTGCTTCGTCCTTGACGAGGCGGACCGCATGCTTGACATGGGCTTCCTCCCCGACATCAAGCGCATCATCTCGAAGCTTCCGAAGGCGCGCGAGTCGCTGTTCTTCTCCGCGACGATGTCGCCGGCGATTGCGAAGCTCGCGGGCGAACTCGTGACGGATCCGGTGAAGGTCGAGATCTCGCCCGAGACGCCGACCGTCGAGAAGATCAACCAGAAGGTGATGTTCGTCGAGAAGGCGAACAAGGATTCGCTGCTCATCCACCTCCTGCAGACGCATCCGGAGTGGGCGAAGGTCATCGTTTTCACGAAAATGCGCCACGGGGCCGACCGCGTCGTCAAGAAGCTCCTGCGGGCGGAGATTCCCTGCGCGGCGATTCACTCCGACAAGACGCAGAACCAGCGCACGCGCGCGCTGGACGGCTTCCGCAAGGGGCAGGTGCGCGTCCTCGTCGCGACGGACATCGCGAGTCGCGGCATTGACGTGCCGGACGTCGCGTGCGTCGTCAACATGGAATTGCCGCTTGAGACGGAGAGCTATGTCCACCGCATCGGCCGCACGGCGCGCGCGGGCGAGTCGGGCGCGGCGATTTCGTTCGTGACGGTCGATGAGCGCGGCCAGCTCAAGGCCGTCGAGCGTCTCATCAAGAAGACGATTCCCGTCGATCGCGACCACCCCTATCACTCGGACGTCGCCGACCGGAAGACGGGCCATCAGAACGAAGGTCTGCCGCAGGCGCCGTGGGTGCATCCCGCGAACCGGAACCGCAACAACCGCAAGCGGCAGGGCCACATGGGCTACCAGGGCCGTCGCCAGCCCGACTTCGGCCAGAAGCGTCCGCCGGACCGGGATCGGTAAGGCACGCGGTTATTTCGCGTACCGGCGGACGATGGCTTCGTACTCGTCCGCCTGCGCCTCCATCGACTCGACCATCTTGAGCTGCGTGCGGCAGCGCACGAGGTTGTGGTCGTCGTAGGCCGTGCGGAAGTAGGTGTCGCCCGCGAGGTAGTCGGTCAGGAAGCGGATGCCAATCGTCAGCGTGATGAGCCGCCCCGCGAACGCGAGGTTGGCCTTTTCCGCCTCGGTCAGGAACTTCGCGCCCGCGAGATAGCCCTTGACGAGGGCCTCGAAGTACTCCTTCTTGGAATAGACCTTCGAGAGATCCTTTTCGTCTTCGGCAGCGGCGGCGGACGACGTGCGCACCATGTCGCCGAAGTCGTAGAGCGCCGAGCCGGGCATTGTCGTGTCGAGGTCGATGACGACGCTTGTGCCGTCCGGCGCGAGCATGACGTTGTTGATCTTCGTGTCATTGTGCGTGACGCGCTCGGGAATTTCGCCGTTGCGCATCATCGTGACGATTTTCGCGGCCTCTTCGCGGCGGCGGTCGACGAACGCGAGTTCGGCGGCGACATTCGCCTTCCGTCCCTTCGCGTCCGCCGCAGCCGCCGCATCCAGGAGACGCAGGCGGTCGACCGTGTCGTGGAACTTCGGAATGATTTCGCCGAGACGCGGCGCGGGCAGGTCGGCGAGGTCGTTCTGGAATTTCGCGAACGCGCCGGCGGCAAGTTCGGCCTGCGCCGGGTTCGTGATGAGATCGACGGACGAGTAGCCCTCCAGAAACGCATAGACGCGCCAGGGGTTCTCGTAGGCGACCACGTCCAGCGACTTGATGCCCTTCGACTGGAGGTGGCGCGTCACGCGCAGGATGTTGCTCTTCAGGAGATCGGGCGGAAAGATGTCCGTGTTGACGCGCTGGAGGATGAAGCGCGCGCCGCGTTCCGTCTCGACCTTGAACGTGTCGTTGATGTGCCCCGAGCCGTAGCGCGCGACGTCCGTGACGCCGTCGACGCCCATCTGGGCGAGCGTGGCGCGAAGCTCTTCCTGCGAGTAGGTGCGGTTTGACATAGAAGCGTCCTCCTTTGTTTGATTGAGCGAAGATTATAGCAAATTCGCGGCACGAATTGTGGTATACTATGCGGTCATATGAAAAACAAGAAACTGTTTTTGGTGGCCGCCACAGTCTTGTGCGCGGCGGGTGTTTTTGCGGCGCACGAGGGCGGACCCCCGCCTTATCCGAATTTCGGTCTGCCCCGCGTGGAAGAGATGATGTTCCTCGTTCTCCAGATCGGCGTCATCATTTTCGCGGCGCGCGTGGGCGGCGCGCTGGCCTCCTGCCTGAAGCTGCCGTCGATTCTCGGCGAACTGGCCGCCGGCATCGTGATCGGCCCGTGGGCGTTGGGCGGCATCGGCTTTGGCGACGGCCTGTTCGCGGGCGGGCTTTTCCATGGCGCGGAGCTGCGCGCCATTGCGAAGGAGACGGGGCATGCGTTCGACGCGACGTCGCCCGCGCTCTACGGCATCGCGACCTTGGCCTCGGTCATCCTTCTCTTCCTGTCGGGCCTTGAGACGAATCTCAAGCTCTTCCTCCGCTACTCGTTCGTCGGCCTCATGGTCGGCCTCGGCGGCGTGATCGTCTCGTTCGTCTTCGGCGATCTCTGCGCGGTCTACCTGCTGCCGGAGTTCTTCGAGCACTTCGCGTACCTGAAGGGGCTGCCGCTCGCCGAGGCGATGACGAAGGAGGCCCCGCTCTACATGGGCATCATGTCCACGGCGACGTCGGTCGGCATCACGGCGCGCATCCTCTCCGAGAAGAAGCAGATGGACTCCGAGGAGGGCGTGACGATCATGGCGGGCGCCGTGATCGACGACGTCCTCGGCCTCATCGTGCTCGCGATCGGCAACGGCATCATCGTCGCGAACCAGGCGGTGGCGAAGTCCGGCGCGGCCGCCGAGGCGATGGACTGGGGCGCGATTGGCATCGTGGCGCTCAAGGCGTTTGGCGTCTGGCTGGGCGCGACGGCGATCGGGCTTCTCGCGGCGCGCTGGATCGCGAAGTTCCTGAAGGCGGCGTTCAAGAGCCCGGTCGTCATCGCGACGATGGCGTTCGGCCTTGCGCTGGTGCTCGCCGGCTTCTTCGAGTTCATGGGGCTGGCGATGATCATCGGGGCCTACGTGATGGGCCTTTCGCTCTCGCGCACGGATCTTAAGCATCCGATCCAGGAAATGCTGACGCCGGTCTACACGTTCCTCGTGCCCGTGTTCTTCTGCTCGATGGGCATGATGGTTGACGTCTCGGCCCTCTGCTCGAAGCCCGTCCTCGTCTTCGGCGGCATCTACACGGCGCTGGCTGTCTTCGCGAAGGTGGTTGGCTGCATGGTGCCGTCGCTCTGCTGCGGCTTCAACGTCCTCGGCGGCCTTCGGATCGGCGCGGGCATGGTGCCGCGTGGCGAGGTCGCGCTCATCATCGCGGGCCTCGGCCTGTCGAGCGGCTTCCTCACGCAGGAGATCTTCGGCATCGGCATCCTGATGACGCTCGTCACGACGGTCGTCGCGCCGCCCGCGCTCGTCGGCCTCTTCGCGCCGAAGGCGAAGGGCGTGCGGCATCCGAAGCAGAGCCACGACAACTCGTGTTCCGTCGTCTTCGAGCTTCCCACGAGCGACGTCGCCGCGCTCATGCTCGAGAAGCTCGTCGCCGAGTTCCGCGAAGAGGGCTTCTTCACGTCGCTTCTCTCGAAAGAGGACATCATCTGGGAGATCGCGATGGACAACATGGAGATTTCGGTCCATCGCGAGAACAACGTGATCACCGTCTCCTGCACGCCCGCCGAGGAGGCGATCGTGATGACGGCGTGGATGGAGGTCGCGTCCGAGATGAACGACCTCGCCCGCCAGATCGCCAAGCCCATCCGCCGCGAGGACGTCGGGCGCATGCTCGCGTCGGAGTCCCAGTCGCCGGCCGCGCGCCACACGAGCGTCAGCCGCTACCTGCAGGGCTTCGTGATGCTGCCGAAGTTCCGGGCCGCCTCGAAGAAGGAGGCCATCGAGAAGCTTGTCGCCGAAATCGCGGCGGCCTGCCCGTCGCAGGTCAAGGACGTCGCTGCCGCGACGGCCGCCGTCCTGCGACGCGAAGCTTCGATGCCGACGGGGCTTGACAATGGCATCGCCGTGCCGCACGGCCGTTGCGCGGAGGTCGAGGGCATCGTCGGCGCGGTCGCGATCCTCGACAATTCGGACACGGCGAACGGGTGCATCCCGGACTACGAGATGATCGACAACTCGACGCTCTCGATCATTGTCCTGACGATCGCGAACGATGCGACGCAGACGCCGTATCTGCAGCTGATGAGCTTCATCTCGAAGGCCCTGCGCGGCGACAACGGCTACGAGAAGCTCGCGCGGTGCGCGACGCCGGACGAGATGCGCAAGTTCTTCCGCAGCGTGAAGTGAGCGAAGGAACGATTGCCGCTGTTGCGACCGCCCCCGGCCCGGCCGGCGTGGCGGTCGTTCGCGTCTCCGGCCCGGAGGCGTTCGCCGTCGCCGCCCGCCTGACAGGCGTGGCCGTGACGCGGCGCGGCATGTTTTTCCGCAAGGTCTACGCGGTTGCGGCCGGCCAAGGACTCGGGACGGGGGACGGCGGGACGGTTCGGGGCGGCGTGATCGACGAGGCGGTCGTGCTTGCGTTTCGCGCGCCGCAGTCCTACACGGGCGAGGACGTCGTCGAGTTCCAGTGCCATGGCGGCGTGGTCACGCCGCGTCGCGTGCTGGAGGCCTGCCTGGCCGCCGGGGCGCGGCTGGCGCGACGCGGCGAGTTCACGGAACGCGCGTTTCTGAACGGACGGCTCGACTACGATCAGGCCGAGAGCGTCCTCGACCTCATCCAGGCGAAGACCGCGCGCGCGGCGGATGCCGCGCTGGAGGGACTGGCCGGACGGCGCACGCGTGCCCTCCGAGATCTCTACGACCGCGCGCTGAACCTGTCGTCCGAACTCGAGCACGCGCTCGACATTGACGAGGGAGGCCTGTCGGACGCATTCTTCGCGGGCGTCCGGTCGTCTTTTGCTGCGTTGGCTGCCGCGCTGGACGCGGCGGCTGTGCGCGTGCGCGAGGGGTGGATTCTGCGCGACGGGGCGCGCGTCGTCCTCGCCGGGCCGCCGAACGCGGGAAAGAGTTCGCTTCTGAACGCGCTTCTGGGCGAGAGCCGGGCAATCGTGAGCGACGTTCCGGGCACGACGCGCGATGCCGTCGAAGCTTGGCTCGACCTTGACGGCTGGCCCGTTCGGCTCGTGGACACGGCGGGGCTGCGCACGACGGGCGATGCCATCGAGGCCGAAGGCGTGGCGCGCGCGGAGCAGCTGATCGCCGACGCGGACGTGGTGATCGCGCTGGCGTGTCGGGGCGTTGGCGCGGCGGGGCAACGGGAGGGCGCGGCGGCGTGCCTGCCCGTCCACGCGAAATGCGACTTGGGTCGGGGCGCGGGGCTGAACGTCTCGGCGAAGACGGGCGAGGGGCTGGCGGAACTCAAGCGGGCGATTGTCGCCGCACTGGAGGCGCGGGCGGCATCCGCCGCCGCCGAATCGTCGTCGGACACGCCCGACGACCAGACGCTCGCCGTCCTGTTGGACGCGCGTGCGCAGCTGACGCCGTTCCTGCGCGCGGACGGTTCGGAGCTTGACCTCGTGCTTGCGGGGAACGCCGTGCGCGCCGTCGCTGAGCGGCTGGGCGCGCGCATTGGCGCGACCTATTCCGCCGACTTGCTCGACAACCTCTTTTCGCGCTTTTGCGTCGGTAAGTGACCGTCGCGTCGGCGCGGGCCGTTTCTTGTCTTCCATACAATTATCATTATTGTATGTAGGCCGGCCATCTGCTAGAATACGCGCCGTTTCCGCCGAAGGGGCGGACGAAAGGAGCGACAGAAAAATGGCAGAAGACCGGCAGACCCTCAACCGCAACCTTGCGCAGATGCTCAAGGGCGGGGTGATCATGGACGTGACGACGCCCGAACAGGCGAAGATCGCGCAGGACGCGGGCGCATGCGCCGTCATGGCGCTGGAGCGCATTCCCGCCGACATTCGCGCGGCGGGCGGTGTGAGCCGCATGAGCGACCCGGCGATGATTCGCGGCATTCAGGAAGCCGTCTCGATTCCCGTCATGGCGAAGTGCCGCATCGGCCATGTTGCCGAGGCGCGCATTCTGGAGGCCATCGAGATTGACTACATCGACGAGAGCGAAGTCCTCTCGCCGGCCGACGACCTCTACCACATCGACAAGACGGCCTTCAAGGCGCCGTTCGTTTGCGGTGCGCGCGACTTGGGCGAGGCCCTGCGCCGCATTGGCGAGGGCGCGACGATGATCCGCACGAAAGGCGAGCCGGGGACGGGCGACGTCGTGCAGGCCGTCCGTCATATGCGCAAGATGCAGGCCGAGATCCGTCGGATCGTCGCCCTGCGCGAGGACGAGCTGAACGAGGCGGCGAAGGAGCTCGCCGCGCCGCTCGACCTCGTGCGCGAGGTGCATCGTCTGGGCAGGCTTCCCGTCGTCAACTTCGCGGCGGGCGGCGTCGCGACGCCGGCGGATGCCGCGCTCATGATGGAACTCGGCGCCGAGGGCGTGTTCGTCGGCTCCGGCATCTTCAAGAGCGGCGACCCCGCGAAGCGCGCGGCGGCCATTGTCCAGGCCGTCACGAACTGGCAGGATTCCGCCTTGCTCGCGAAGCTGAGCGAGAACCTTGGCCCGGCGATGGTCGGCATCAACGCCGACGAGATCGAGACGATCATGGAAGAGCGGGGGAAGTGAGATGCGCGTTGGCGTTCTCGCGGTGCAGGGTGCGTTCGCCGAACACGAACGCGCCTTTGCGGACGTCGGGGCGGAGACGTTCGAGATTCGCCAGGTGCGCGACCTCGCGCGTCCGTTCGACGCCCTCGTCCTTCCCGGCGGCGAATCGACGACGCAGGGCAAGCTTCTCAACGACCTCGGTCTCTTTGCGCCGTTGAAGGCACGGATCGAGGCGGGGTTGCCCGTCTTCGCGACCTGCGCCGGCCTGATTTTGCTGGCGGAACGGCTCGTGGACGATCCGACCGTCTGGTTCGGCGTCCTGCCCGTGGCCGTTCGGCGCAACGCCTACGGCCGCCAGCTGGGCAGTTTCGCGGCGCGCGGCGCGGCCGGTGAGGGGACGGAAGACCGTGTGCCGATGGCGTTCATTCGCGCGCCGGCGATTGTCACGGTCGCCCCGGACGTCGCCGTCCTGTCCACGCACGGCGGTCGCCCAACGGCCATTCGGCGGCAGAACGTCTGGGCGTTTGCCGGACATCCCGAACTGACGGACGACCGTGGGATTTTCGCGTCCTTCTGTCGGCTGTCGCGGTAGTTGTGGTATAATACGGCCTCATGCGGCAGATGTCGTTGATTGAAGGGTCTTTTGAGGGCGACGCGCAGGCGGCGTCCGAGCCGCTTGCCGCGCGGATGCGTCCGCGCGACCTGTCGGAGTTCGTCGGGCAGGAGCATCTGGTTGGCGAGGGGAAGATCCTTCGCCAGATGATCGAGCGCGACCAGGTGCCGTCCATGATTCTCTGGGGTCCGCCGGGCGTCGGCAAGACGACGCTTGCGAACGTGGTCGCGAACCTCACGAAGGCCGAGTTCGTCAACTATTCGGCCGTGACGAGCGGCATCAAGGAAATCAAGGAGATCATGGCCCGCGCCGAGTCGGGCCGCCGCGTCGGTCTGCGCACCGTTCTGTTCGTGGACGAGATACACCGCTTCAACAAGGCGCAGCAGGATGCGTTCCTGCCCTTCGTCGAGCAGGGGTCGATCGTCCTCATCGGCGCGACGACGGAGAATCCGAGCTTCGAGGTGAATTCGGCGCTCCTGTCGCGCTGCAAGGTCTTCGTCCTCAAGGGGTTGTCCGAGGCCGACCTCGTCAAGCTCCTGCGCCGTGCGCTGACGAGCGAACGCGGCTTCGGCAAGATGGACGTGCAGGCGAGCGACGAGACGCTGGCGAAAATCGCGGTCTACGCGAACGGCGACGCGCGCCATGCGCTTGGCACGCTTGAGACGGCCGTCGCGAACGCGGCGTTTGACGCGTCGGGGCGGCCCGCGATCACGGAGGACGTTCTCGCGCAGGTCGTGAGCCGCAAGGCGCTCCTGTACGACAAGAACGGTGAGGAACACTACAACATCATTTCGGCCTTGCACAAGTCGATGCGCAATTCCGACCCGGACGCGGCGGTCTACTGGCTCGCGCGGATGCTGGAGGGCGGTGAAGACCCTCTCTACATTGCGCGGCGGTGCGTCCGCTTCGCGAGCGAGGACGTGGGACTGGCCGATTCGAACGCGCTTCTTCTGGCGAATGCCGTCTGGGACGCCTGCCACAACCTCGGCATTCCCGAATGCAACGTGCACCTGACGCAGATTGTCGTCTATCTTGCCCTGGCGCCGAAGTCGAACGCGATGGAGGAGGCGTACGATCGCGCGGCGGTGGACGCGCAGAAGATGATGGCTGAGCCGGTGCCGCTCCAGATCCGCAACGCGCCGACGCGGCTCATGAAGAGCCTCGACTACGGCAAGGGCTACGTCTACGCGCACGACACGGACGAGAAGATCGCGCGGATGAGCTGCCTGCCGGACGCGCTGGCGGGCCGTCGCTACTACACGCCGACGGGACTGGGGCGCGAAGCGAGCCTCAAGGCGCGGCTTGCGGCCGTGCGCGACTGGCGCGAGGGCCGCACGGACGTACCGCCGTTCGCCTCGCCCGCCTACGCGGCGCGCGCGAATGTGATATAATTCGCGTTGTTGTTTGTACATCCAAAAACAGAAGAGAAGAAAGGACAGACAATGAAGAAACTGATGATTGTTGCGTCTGCGCTGATGCTGGCGACGGCCGCTTCGGCCGACTGCCGCTGGAGCTGGTGGGTCAATGGCCCGGACAAGGACGCGAAGATCAAGGGCTGCCAGCTGGGCGTCGCGAGCGAGTGCAAGGAAGTGACGGGCGCGCAGGTTTCGCTTCTCTGGGGCGTCATTGACCGGACGCTGGGCTTCCAGGGCGCAATTGGCTACTGCCGCGCGAAGAAGGTGATCAACGGCCCGCAGGTTTCGTTTGTGAACGTGGCGGAAGACGGCGCGGCGTTGCAGTTGGGTCTTCTGAACTGGAATGCGAAGGGCTTCCTGCCGTTCTTCCCGTTCTTCAACTTCTCGACGGCCTACTTCGGCAAACCGTCCAAGAAGTGAGTCGGCAAGTCATTGTGACCGGCTCAAGCCGCGGCATCGGGAAGTCGATTGCCGCGGCGCTTGTCGCCGACGGGTTTGAGGTCGTCACGCATTCCGTCCGTTCGGGCGGGACGGATCTCGTCTTTGACATCGCTGACCGCGCGGCCGCCGAAGCCGCGCTCTCGGCGTGGGTCGCGGCGCACGGCGCGCCGTATGGCGTCGTCCTCAATGCGGGCATTGCGGACGACGCGCCGTTTCCGGGTCTGGAGGCGGAGCAGTGGGATCGCGTCCTCCGCACGGATCTCGACGGCTTCTACAATGTCCTCAAGCCGCTTGTCCTGCCGATGGTGCAGACGCGGCGCGGCGGGCGCATCGTCGCCGTCTCGTCCGTTTCGGGCGTGATGGGCAATCGCGGCCAGACGAACTATTCCGCCGCCAAGGCAGGGCTTATTGGCGCGGCGAAGGCCCTGGCGGTCGAGCTGGCGCGGCGAGGCATTACGGTCAACTGCGTCGCGCCGGGCGTCATCGAGACGGACATGACCGAGGGGGTTTTTGCGGAGGAGGCCTTGAAGGCGATTCCGATGCGCCGGTTCGGAACGCCTGACGAAGTCGCGTCCGTCGTGCGCTTCCTCCTGTCCGACGGCGCATCGTACGTGACGCGCCAGGTCATTCAGGTCAATGGAGGACTCATCTGATGCGGCGTGTCGTCGTCACGGGAATGGGAATCGTCAGTTCGCTCGGCCATACGGTGGCGGCGGCCTACGAACGGTTGAAGATGCCGCAGAACTGTGTTCGCCGTTCCGAGGATCTTCAGACCTACAAGGGGCTTCAGACGTGCCTGTGGGCGCCGTGCGGCTATGTGCGTCCGCCCGCCTACACGCGCAAGGTGATTCGCACGATGAGTCCCGTTTCGGAGATGGCGCTCTTCGCGACGGATCAGGCCTTGACGCAGGCGGGGCTGTTGGACAGCCCCGTGCTGACGGGCGGGCGGCTCGGCGTCGCCTACGGCTCGTGTTCGGGCGGCGTCGCGGCAAACGCCGACTTCTATTCCGTCCTCATGAACCGCGAGGTGCGGAACGTCACGAGCTCGACCTACATCAAGATGATGTCGCAGACGTGCGCCGTGAATCTTTCCGTCCACTACGGCACGACGGGGCGGCTGTTGCCGACGGGCACGGCCTGCACGTCGGGT
The DNA here is from genome assembly GCA_964636295.1 of uncultured Lentisphaeraceae bacterium. Taxonomy (GTDB): domain Bacteria; phylum Verrucomicrobiota; class Kiritimatiellia; order RFP12; family UBA1067; genus UBA1067. Next base: position 16,289 of record CAZWQY010000012.1, read on the forward strand.
TCGCTTGCCGTGGGCGAGGCGTATGAGGCCATCCGCTACGGCGCGCAGGACGTGATGATCGCGGGCGGTGCGGAGGAGTTTTCCGTCACGCAGGTTGCCGTCTTCGACACGCTCTTCGCGACGTCGCGCCGGAACGGGGAGCCGGAGACGACGCCTCGTGCGTTCGACCGCGACCGCGACGGACTTGTCATTGGCGACGGCGCGGCAACGCTCGTTCTGGAGGAACTGGAGCACGCCCGTGCGCGCGGCGCGACGGTTCTCGCGGAGGTCGTCGGCTTTGGCACGAACACGGACGGGCGGCACGTCACCCAGCCGAATGCCGAGACGATGGCGGGGGCTTTGCGGCTGGCGCTTGCCGACGCGGGGCTGGCGCCGTCCGACATTGGCTACGTGAATGCGCATGGCACGGCGACGGATCTCGGCGACGTGGCCGAGGGCACGGCGACGGCGGCGGTCTTCGGCGACGCGAAGCCGCTCGTCTCGACGATCAAGAGCTACACGGGGCACACGCTGGGTGCCTGCGGGGCGATCGAGGCCGTGCTGACGGTCGAGATGCTGCGTCACGGATGGTTTGCGCCCAACCTCAATCTGGCGAACCCCGATCCGCGCTGCGGCGAACACGATTTTGTCACGGGCGCGGGGCGGTCACGCGAGACGGAGTTCGCGATGTCCGACAATTTCGCCTTTGGCGGCGTCAACACGTCGCTTGTCTTTCGCCGCGCATGAATCGGCGGATTGACATTCGGGCCTGGGCCGTTCTCGCGCCCGGCGAGACGGCGGACGTCGCGTTTGTGCCGCCGCTCGTGCGGCGGCGGCTTTCGCCCTTGCAGAAGATCTTCTTTGCGCTGGCGCGGCAAGTCGATGCGCCGGGTGCGGCGTTCGTCTTCGCTTCGCGCGACGGCGAGAACACGCTGACGCGGCGGATCGTCGAGGAGTTCCGGGCGGACGGCACCGTCTCGCCGCACCGCTTCAGCGCGTCTGTCTACAATGCCGCGCCGGGGCTGTGGAGCGTCTTCACGAAGAACACCGCGCCCTACACGGCGATTGCCGCCGGGGACGGCACGGTCGAGTGCGGGCTTCTGGAGGCGTTGAATGCCGCGCAGGGCGGACGCGAGGCGGTCTTCGTCTTTGCCGAGGAGACGGGCGGCGGCTTCGGCATTGCGCTGCGCCTGGCGGACGCGGCGGACGGGGCGGTCGGTGTGACGGATGCGGCGGACGGCGGCGTGTCGCTGACGTGGGAGCGGCTTGTCGCGTTCGTGCGCGACGGCGTGGACATGGACGGTAAATGGATTTCGTGGCGGCAGTTCTGCGCGGGCTGACCGCGCTGGCGCTGTTCGGCGTCTTCGGCGCGGGGGCGCTCCTTGTTTCGCCAGTCATGCTTCTCCTGCGGCGGCCGGAACGCGCACAGCCGGTCGTCCGTGCGCTCTGGCGTGTCGTGGCGTGGCTGTTTGTCGCCACGCGCCTCATCCGCGTCGAGCGCGGCAATCTCGGCGCGCCGCGCGGGGTTGTCCTTGTCGCGAACCATCCGACGCTCATCGACGTTGTGCTGTTGGTCGCGTTGGTGCCGCGTACGCTCTACGTCGCCAAGCACGCGCTGAAGGGCAATCCCTTCCTCGCGGCCATTGTCCGCGCGACGGCGTTGCCGGACGATGCGCGTCTGCCGGAGGTCGCCGCGCCCTATCTGCGGGCGGGGTGGAATGTCCTCGTCTTTCCGGAGGGGACGCGCTCGCCGCGCGCGGGCGGTCTCCAGCCGTTGCGGCGGGGCGCGGCGCAGCTCGCCGTTCGGGCCGAGGCACCGGTCGTCTGCGTCCGCGAGACGTTGTCGCGGCGGGTTCTCGCCAAGGGCCAGCGGCCGTGGGACATGGGCGCGCGGCGTGTCGTCTTCTCGTTCTGGGCATCCGAACCCCTGCGCCCGCCGACGGACGCAACCTCCCGCCATGTCGCCGCCGTGCGCCTGACGGACGCGATTCGTGCGCGGATCGCGCCCTGACTGGTTGGGAAGATGGTATACTATCCGCCATGACGAAACGGGCGCAACAACTTGACCATCAGACCGCATCTGCGGGCGGGCGCAAGCGGCTTCTCCTGCTGACGCCGCCGCTTCTCCAGACGAACACGCCGTATCCGGCGACCATGCACCTGACGGGCTTTTTGCGCGCGCACGGAATCGCCGTGCAGCAGCGCGACCTCTCGATCAAGGTCGTCCGCGACATTCTTCTCGACTACGGCGACGAGACGACGGACGAGCTGCTGGAGTTTTTGGGCGGCCCGGCGCCGCTGGAGGAGAAGCGCGCGGCGAGCGAGGTGATCGAAGACTTGGCGCGGGCAATCCGCGACGACGTCGATTCCGAATTCGGCTTCTCGCGCTACGCCGAACACCTCTGCCAGGCGGTCGAGGACTTTGGCGAGCTCGAACGGCGTGTGCGCCGGCGCGGCATTCTGGACGCGCCGCTGGAGCGTCACCTCAAGGCGGCGATGGACGAGGTGAAGCCCGACCTCGTCGGCGTGACGTGTCCGTTCCCCGGCACGCTTGTCGGCGCGTTCAAGATCGCCCGCTACGTGAAGCGGCGGTATCCGGACGTTCGCCTTCTTTTGGGCGGCGGCTATGTCTCGACCGAGCTGCGGGAGATGACGGACATGCGTCCGTTTCGGTATTTCGACCGTTTCCTGTTCGACGAGGGGTATGAGCCGATGCTGCGCGAGGCGGCTGGTCTGGCGGACGACGTGCCGGTGGAGGTGCCGCCGTTCGTCGCGCCGTGCTACGACGGCATTGACTGGGACGATTACTTCGACGTCGTCGAGACGGACAACTACGTCACCAATCTCTGGAATTCGGGCAAGTGGGTGAAGCTCGTCATGGCGCGCGGCTGCTACTGGCACAAGTGCGCTTTCTGCGACGTGCGCTTGCCGTACATCGGCTGCTTCCAGATGCCGAAGGCGACCGCCGTCGCCGACACGCTGGAGGCGTTCGCGCGGCAGGGGCTTCGCCGCTTTCACTTCGTGGACGAGGCGATGCCGCCCGCGTTGGTGCGCGCCGTCTGCGACGAGATCCTGCGGCGCGGGCTGGAGGTCGAGTGGTGGGGAAACGTCCGCTTTGACGCGGCGTTTACGCCGGCCCTCGCGAAGAAGATGGCGCGGGCGGGGTGCATCTGCGTGACGGGCGGGCTGGAGTGCGCGAACGACCGGCTGCTGGCGCTCATGAACAAGGGCATTACGCTCGCTTCGGCCGAAAAGGTGCTGCAGGCGTTTCAGGAGGCGGAAATCTTCGTCCACGCCTATCTCATGTACGATTTCCCGACGGAGACGAAGGCCGAGCAGTGCGCGGCCGAGCGGTACGTGAAGGGGCTGGCGAAGAAGGGCCTTGTGCAGAGCTGCTTCTGGCATCGCTTTGCGCTCACGGTGCACAGTCCCATCGCGCGCGAGCCGGAGAAGTTCGGCATCGTCATCGAAGCGCCGCCCAAGGGCCGTCGCGTTTTCGCGCGCAACGAACTCGCGTTCTCCTATCGCGCGCCTTAATGCGGAAAAGTCCTTGAAAAGGCTCGTCTTATGGCGGACGGGCATTATGCTATAATACCGAACATGAAGAAGATTGACTACAAGTGGACGGCCCTCGCCTTGCTGTGGGTGGCCTTTTTCCTCCAGCAGGGGACGCGCCAGCTCTTCGGCCCGTCCATTCCGGCGATCTGCGGCTCGTTGGGCGTTGACAAGGTCGCGGTCGGCGTCGTGGGGACGGTGTTCGCGATGACGTATGGGCTGTGCGTGCCGTTTGCCGGGCTGACGGCCGATCTCCTGAGCCGCAAGTGGATGGTGACGGTGGGCGTGGCCGTCTTCTGCCTTGGCATTTTCTCGTCCGGCTTTGTCGCGTCGGTCGGCGTGCTCGTCGTCACCTACGGCCTCTTGAACGGACTGGGCCAGACGTTCTACTATCCGTCGGCGAGTTCGCTCGTCTCGCAGCTTCACAAGGATTCGCGCGCGACGGCGATGTCGATACTCCAGCTCGGCCTCTACATTGGCATCGTCGGCTGCGGCGGGCTGGCGGGCTTCCTCGCTGGGCGCGGCGGCGAGAGCTGGCGCACGCCGTTCTGGGTTCTCGGCGGAATTGGCCTCGCGTGGAGCGTCGCGCTGGCGCTTTTCCTGCGCAACACGAAGCCCGTGGCGGCGGCGGGCGCGGCGGCGGACAAGCCTCGGATTGGCGAAGCCGTTCGCGCGGTCTTCGCGAAGCCGACTGCACTTTGCGTCGCGCTGGGCCTTGCGATGATGATCTACGTGGACATCGGCTTCAAGAACTGGATGCCGACGCACCTTCAGACGGCGTTCCTGGACGACTGCCCCTTCCTGCGGCAGTGGGCGGGGCTGCACGCCGTCCTTTGGCACTATCTGGGCGCAGTCCTTGGCGTCCTGGTCGGCAGCCGCTTCGGCGACCGCGTGGCGAAGGTCCGTCCGGGCATCCGGCTAGAACTTGGCATGGTCGGTCTCGGGTTCGCGATTCCGTTCATCGTCTGGATGGCGCTGACGCCGTCGTTCTGGCTGTGCTGTGCCGCGATGTTCGGCTTTGGCGTCTTTCGTGGCGTCTACGACTCGAATTTCATGGCCTCGTTCTTCGACGTCGTGAATCCGCGCTACCATGCGTCGGGCGTCGGCATCATGATGTGCATCGCGTTCCTCTTCGGTTCGCTCGCCTCGACCGTCCTGCCGTGGATTGCGAAGGCGTTTGACGGCAACATGTCGTATTCGATGGCCTCGCTGGCGCTCTTTTACCTCGTGGGCGCGCTCGTCGTCCTGACGGCCCGCGTCGCGTTCCTGAAGCGTGATCTCGAAGCCTGATCGCCCTCGCCGTCATTCGCAATTTGGTATAATAGTCACTCACAGTTCTTAAGGAGATTAGGTTATGGCACAGTTTTTTGACTACACGGGCGTCGTCGAGGAGGTTCACGAGACGCAGAGCTTTGGCTCGAACGGGTTCACCAAGCGCGAAGTCATCGTCGGAAACGACGTCGATTCGCCGTCGAAATATCCGAATCCCGTCAAGTTTACGTTCAAGAAGGACAATTGCTCGCTGCTGGACGGCGTCAAGAAGGGCCAGCGCGTCAAGATTCACTTCGTCATCGACGGTCGTCGTTGGGAGGGGCCGCGTGGCGTGGCGTTCTTCGTTGACTTGACGGGCCTTAAGATCGAAGTCCTGAACGCGGACGGCAGTTCGACCGAGCCTGTGCCCGCGCCCGCCGAGCCGGACTTTCCGGCCGATGCCGGCGACGTGGACGACATGCCGTTCTGACGGGCGGATGTTCTGAAGTCTGGGCGTTTGGGGGTTTGGGAGTTCGGCGCGTAGGGAGTTGAATGGTCTGGAAGGAAGTCATTTCCCGCACGGCTGACTATTTGGAGCGGAAGGGTGTGCCCGATGCGCGCGTGGCGAGCGAACTGCTGGCCGCGCGCCTTTTGCGTCTCGGACGCGGCTTCCTGTCCTCGGCTTTCGCGCGGGACGTCCCCGAACCCCAGCTCGCGGCCATGCGTCGCGGAATGGCGCGCCTCGTCCAAGGCGAGCCAATCCAGTATGTTCTCGGCGAGTGGGATTTCCGTTCGCTGATGCTGCGGTGCGACCGCCGTGCGCTCATTCCGCGTCCCGAGACAGAGGAACTCGTCACGCGCGTCCTGCGCCATCTGGACGCGCGCCGCGCCGTGTCCGCCGCCTGTCCGCCGCTCGTCATCGACGTGGGCACGGGCACGGGGGCGATTGTTCTCTCGCTGGCGAAGGAGTTCAAGGGCACGGCCATCTTTCTGGGGACGGACGTGAGCGAGGACGCGATTCAGCTGGCGCGCGCGAACGCGGAGACCTGCGGGCTCGCGGCGAAGGTGAAGTTCGCCGTCGCGGACGGGCTGGACGACTTCGACGAGCCGCAGAGCGTGGACGTGATCGTCTCCAATCCGCCCTACATCGCGCGGGCGGTCTGCGAAACGCTTGATCCGCGCGTACGGGACTACGAGCCGCGTTTGGCGCTGGATGGCGGCGTGCGCGGTCTTGACTTCTACGACCGCTATCTGGGCGATGCGGTGAATCTCCTCAAGCCGGGCGGGGCGGTCTTCTTCGAGATCGGCGAAGATCAGGGCGAGGCGATTCGCGGCCTGATGGCGGACTACGGGTTTGCGCAGATTTCCGTTGAAAAGGACTTTGCGGGACACGACCGCTATGCGTCGGCGACGCTCCCCTGAATCGCAGGCGGCCGACGAGACGGGAGGGATTTGTTCGATGAAGGCGAATTTCCACACGCATTCGACGTTCTGTGACGGGCGGGACACGCCGGAGGCCATGGTGCGCGCGGCGTTGGCGAAGGGCTTTGACGTGCTGGGGTTCTCGTCGCACTCCGAGATGCTGCGCGATCCGGCGGCGTACGTCGCCGAGATTCGGGCGTTGGCGGAACGGTATCGGGGGCAGATCCGCATTCTTTGCGGACTGGAGGCGGATTGGCCGTGTCCCCTTGACCTTTCGCCCTACGACTACGTGATTGGCTCCGTCCACTTTCTTCCGGGCCGGGCGGGCGCGCGGCTGGCCATCGACCACTCGCCCGAAGTCCTCGCGGGGATTCTCCGCGACGCCTTTGGCGGCGATGGCGCGGCGCTCGTGCGGGCCTATTTCGCGACCGAGCGAGAGATGGTGTCGGCTGGGCGGTTCGATGTCGTCGGGCATCCCGATCTCGTGCGCAAGTTCAACGCGACGCATCCGTTCTTTGACGAGGGCGCGGCGTGGTATCGGGACGAGCTGGAGCGGACGGCCGACGTGATTGCCGCAAGCGGCAAGGTCGTCGAGGTCAACACGGGCGCGATTGCGCGCGGCTGGCTCGATGACGCCTATCCGTCGCCCGTGTTCCGCGCGATGCTGCGCGCGCGCGGCGTCCGATTCGTCCTCTCGGCGGACGCGCATGCCGCCGAGGCTCTGGATGGCGCCTTCGACCGCTTTGCGACGGTGGACGGCCTCTTGGATTTGCCCGACGCGGACGACTTCCTGGGCCTCTTGCGCGCCAACCGCAAAATGTAGTATAATACGGACATCAACAAAAAAGGAGTTGAAACATTATGGCAGGAAAGCTTGAAGATCGCGTCAAAGACATCATCGTTGAGCAGCTCGGAGTGAACGCCGAACAGGTCACCGCAGATGCGTCGTTCATCGACGACCTCGGTGCGGATTCGCTTGATTCCGTCGAGCTCATCATGGCCTTTGAGGAGGAGTTTGGCGCGGCGATTCCGGAAGAGGATGCTGAAAAGCTCACCACGGTCGGCAAGGTTGTCGAGTACCTGAAGTCGAAGGGCTATGGTGACGACGGCTCTGCGCCGGAAAAGTAATGCCGGAATATCCAATCGGCAAGATTGTGTTCGGGAGCGCCGCATCGATTGATGCGGCGTACCGATTTTTTAGGGACTTGCCGATCGACGAGACGCGCTTGGCGGCGAGCCGCGTTTCGCCGTTCCCCGCTTGTCGGCGGACGCTCGTCGGCGAGGCCCCGGTTTCGGGCATTGGCACGTTTCAGGGCAGCCGGAAGCAGACGCTGACGTTTGCGCCGAGCGGGAAGCCGGGCTGGTGGATTCGCCGAATGGATCAGCCCGAACAACTCGACACGAAGGTCGACATCGCCAACCTCTGGACGAGTGCGCAAAACCTTGTCCTGCGTTCGGGTTCGCCCCACAACTACCTGCGCATGGTCGAGCACATCGTCGCGCTCAAGGTCGGCCTCGGCATCGACGACGTTCTCCTGAAGGTGAATTCAGGCGATCCGCCGCTGTTCGAGCAGTCGTCCCTGCCGCTGATCAAGGCGGTCGAGCATGCGGGCGTTCGCGAGACGGATGTGCCGGCGACGTGCGTGACGGTCAAGGAGCCAGTCGCGTTCGGCGGCGGGCGAGGCGATTTCCTCCTGTTCCTGCCGGCGGCGGACGGCGAGCGGAACTTGCGCATTGACTGCGGCATTTCGTGGAGCACGGTGATCGGCGACCAGCGCATCCTCTTTGACGTCACGCCGGAGACATTTCGCTACGCCGCGTTGGCGCGGACGAACGCGACGCGCCGCCAGTATCTTCTCGCGAAGACGGTCGGCAAGCTGTTCGCCTCGACGCGCAACTGGGGCTACAACGAGCGCAACATCCTCATCCACGGGCGTCGGCGCTTCTATACCGAGCCGCGTTTCCCGGTCGGCGAGAAGTTCCTTGAACCCGTCTGGCATCGGGCGACGCTCGACCTCATGGCGGCGTTGGCCCTGACAGGCGAACACAGGTTCGTCGGAACGGTTGTCAGTTTCCGTGCGGGCCATACGCTGGACTGCGATGCCGTGCGCGCGCTCTACCGAAACGATTTGCTGATGGAGGTCTGATGAAGCGGACGTTTGCTCTTGCGTTGTTGCCGCTCCTGGCGGGGTGCCTCATGTCCGCGCCGCCGTCGGTCGCGACCTGGACGATTGCCTACGAGCCTTCGCGGCTTGCGGCCTCTTCCGCCGCGCCGGCCGAGGGCGCGCCGCGCGGGAGCGTCCGCGTTGCGCAGGTTGCCGTGCGCGCGCCCTACGACGCGAAGTCCCTGGCCGTCCTGCGTCCGAACGGCTCGCTCGCGTTCGACCCCTACAACCAGTTTGCCGCGTTGCCGGCCGCGTTGCTCAAGGGCGTGGTGCAGGATGCCTTCCTCGCGCACGGCGCGTTTCGCGCGGCCGTGCCAGCGGCTTCCCAGGTGGCGACCGAACTGTCGGCGGAGACGACGGTCACGCGCCTGGCGCTCGATTGCCGGACGCCCGGCGAACGGCGGGCGACGGTTGCACTGACGGTTGTGCTCGTGAAGGATCGGGCGATCTATGCCTCGGCATCGGGCGAGGGCTCGTCCGATGCGGCGGACGGCGACTACACCCGCGCCTTCTCCGAGGCGTTCTCGCGCGCTGTCGCGGCGGCGCTTGCCCGGCTCTGATGCGCGGCCTTGTTTCACTCTTGGCCTTTCTTGGCGAATCCGCCTGCTGCGCGGTTTCGGCGCTTGTCCGTCCGCGCGAGTTCCGCTTCGGCGATGCGGCGCTCGCGTTCCAGCGCGCCGCGTTCGACGGCTTGCCCGTCACGATTGGCGTCGGCTTCCTCCTCGGCGTCATCCTGGCGTTCCAGAGCGCGGCGGCGCTTCAGACGTTCGGCGTCGAGGTCTATGTCGCCGACTTGCTGGCGATTGCGCTTTTTCGCGAACTCGGCCCGATCATCACGGCGATCATCCTCGCGGGCCGCACGGGGAGCGCGTTCGCGGCGGAGATCGGCACGATGAAGGTTGACGAGGAACTTGACGCGCTGACGACGATGGGGCTTCCGCCCGTCCGCTTCCTGGTTCTGCCGCGCGTCACGGCGGCGGCGCTCGCGATGCCGATTCTCACGGTCTTTGCGGAAATCGCCGGGCTTGTCGGCGGCGCGCTCGTCCTTGAGACGTTGCGCGTGCCGTCGGCGGTCTACTGGCAGCACGTCACGGCGAGTTCGGATGTGCCCATGATTCTTTTCGGGCTGGCGAAGGGCCTTGGCTTCGGTCTCCTCGTCGGACTCATTGGCTGTGCGTCGGGCATGCAGACGCGCGCGACGGCGGATGGCGTCGGGCACGCGGCGACCTCGGCCGTTGTCGGCTCGATTGTCGCGATCGCCGTTGCGGACGGTCTTCTGGCCGTTCTCTGCAGCCTCTGGGGGGCGTAGGAAGGAGAACCATGGAAAAGGTCGATCCGATCATCCGCTTGGAACACGTCGATGCCGGGTATCCGGGGGCGGTGATTCTGCGCGACGTCTCCTTTTCGGTTGCGCGGGGCGAGATCTTCATTTTGCTTGGCGGTTCGGGCTGCGGCAAATCGACGGTCATGAAGCACATGACGGGACTGAATCCCGTTCTCGCGGGGCATCTGACGGTCGCGGGGCGCGAATGGAGCGACGCGACGCGCGCGTTGCTGTGTCGCCAGATCGGCGTCATGTACCAGTCGGGCGCGCTCTTCGGTTCGATGACCTGCCTGGAGAACGTGCAGTTGCCGCTCGACGAGTTTTCGGATCTGCCGAAGGCGGCGCGGCGCGCCCGCGCGCGAGAGCTCCTGCGCGACGTCGAGCTGGAGGACGCGGCGGACAAGATGCCGAGCGAGATTTCGGGTGGCATGCGCAAGCGTGTCGCGATTGCGCGGGCGATGGCGCTGGACCCTGCCGTCGTCTTCCTGGACGAGCCGAGCGCGGGGCTTGACCCGATCACGTCGGCGGCGCTGGATGACCTGATTCTGCGCCTCCGCGCGGAGAAGGGAATGACGTTCGTCGTCGTCACGCACGAGTTGCCCAGCGTCTTCAAGATCGGCGATCGCGCGGCGATGTTCGACCGGGCGCGTCACGGCATGGTCGCGCTGGGCACGCCGCAGGCGTTGCGCGACACGTCGGACGACCCGTTTGTCCGCAAGTTCTTCAGCAGAGGAGAATATCATGGCCAGTGACAATCATGCAAGCTACGCGCGAATCGGCTTCGCGCTTCTCGCCGGGGCCGTTGCGACGGCCGTCACGCTCGTCTACTTCGGCGGCCTTCGGGGACGCGGCGGGGAGATTCTCGTCGAGACCTATTCGGATCGCGAAGTCAGCGGGCTGTCGGTCGGCAGTGCGGTCAACTTCCGGGGCGTGAAGGTCGGCGAGGTGCGCGAGATCGACTTCGTCGGGAACAAGTATGAGGCGAAGGGCGACGACAATCTCCGCATCTACATTCTCATGGCGCTGGACGCGCGCAAGTTGGGCTACTATCAGGACGAGGGCATTGCGCTGGCGGACACGATTCCGTATCTCGTGAAGGCGCGCGGCCTTCGGGCGGCCGTCACGGCGAGCGGCATCACGGGGCTGTCGCGGATCGAGAGCGACCTCCATGTGGACGCCGTGCCGCCGAAGCCGCTCTCCTGGACGCCGCGTCATGCGTTCGTGCCCTCGAAGAGCTCGCTTCTGGACAACTTCTCGGATGCGGCAACGCGCGTCATGAACCAGATCAACACGATGGATCTCGTGTCCGTCTGGAGCAACGTGAGCCGTTCCGCCGAGTCGGTGTCGCAGACGCTCCGAACGCTCCAGACGGGGCTGGAGACGCGGCAGGGCGATGTCGAGAAGACGTTGGAGAACGTGCTGGAGGCGACCTCGTCGCTGCGTGACTTTGCCCGCGAAGTTCAGGGCAATCCGTCGCTTCTTCTGCGCGACCGCGCACCCGCGCCGCTCGACGAAACGCGCTGAAGGCGCGTGCCCTATCCCCGGTACTTCAATTGGGAGAAGACGAGGCGGCAGAGCCAGTCGACTTCGGCGGCGGCCCACTCGCGGTGCGTGACGCCCTTGGGCGCATAGAGTTCCGCCCAGGTCGATGCGGCGACGGCGTGGGAGAAGCTGACCGCGCCGAGCGCCGAGTTCCAGAGACGCGTCTGCAGTTCGTCGAGCGGCGCGTTCCCTTCCGTCGAGACGGCCATCTGGACGAGCGCGGCAAACGCATCGCGGAGCGGATGGTAGAACCGCCGCATGACCTTCCGGTGCAGAGGCGACGGCGTGGCGAACTCGCGTGCGCCCAGGCGTGCGGCGACGTTGCGCGGCAAGTCGGGATTTCCCGTGATGTCGATGATCCGCTCGAACCAGCATCGAACGGCCGCCTGCCAGCTCGCCGCGTCGTGGACGTCCTTGGCGATGTCGAGGAAGCCGCTGAGCCGCTCCTCGTAGATGGCTTCGACCACGGCTTCGTAAAGCCCTTCCTTTGAGCCGAAGTGGTACTTGACGAGGGCGATGTTCGTCCCCGCGAGCGCGCAGATGTCGTGGAGCGACGCGCCCTCGTAGCCGCCGGCGGCGAAGAGTTCCGTCGCCGCCGCGAGAAGGGCGCGCCGTCCGTAGGGTTCGCGGGAGACGTCCTTGAGGAGGCGTGGCGCCGGGGCGTCGGCTGTTTTCGTCTCTTTTGTCGTCCGTTTCGTCGTGCGCGTGGTCTTCTTCATGTCGTCTCCTGCTGGTTCGTTTTCGGCGGGCGGCTCACGGCGAGGTAGAACGCCGGGATGAAATAGAGCGAGAGGATCGACGAGACAAGGATGCCGCCGACCGATCCAATGCCGATGCCGGCGCGCAGTTCCGATCCGAGTCCCGTGCCGAACGCCATCGGGAACATGCCGAAGAGCGCGGCGAACAGGGACATCAGGATCGGACGGAACTTGCGCGCGGCCGCCGTCAGAAGAAGGGTGCGCGGATCCGTCAGACCCTCCGTTCGGCGCAGGACGTTGACGTCGTCGATGAGGAGAATCGCCGCGTTCACGACGACGCCGATGAGCATGATGCCGGCAAGGAGCGAGAAGATTGACGCCGTCTGTCCCGTCAGCCAGAGCGCGGCGAAGAGACCGAGGTAGGAAAACGGCACGGTGAGGAGGATGATGAACGGCTGCGCCCAGCTTTCGAGAATCGCCGCCAAAAGGAGGTAGGTGAGAATGATCGCGATGACCATCGCGAGGGAGAACTCGTCCGTCGCCTCCTGCATGAGTTCGGCAAGTCCCGAGAACGAAGTCGTGTAGCCGTCCGGCACGATTTCCTTGGCCAGTTCGCGCGTGCGGTCGATGACGACCGAGTTGCCCTTGCCCGTCGCCGGGTTCGCGTAGATGGCGGCCTCGCGCCGCTTCTCGAAACGCAGGATCTGCGTCGGGGCGAGCCGCTGGCGCGGTTCGGCGAGCGCGGTGAGCGGGATTGGGTTGCCGTCGGGTCCGGGCAGGTTCAGCGCGTCGAACTGGTCGATGCCGTCGCGCGCGTCGCAGCGGACGCGGATGTCGAATGACCGGTCGCCCCGCGTGAAGGTCGAGGTCTTGAGGCCCGTCACCGTGCCGCGCAGGTCGTAGCCGAGTGCCGCCGCCGGAACGTTCAGGTCATGCAGCACCGCGCGCTTCGGGTAGAGGCGCACTTCGGGGCGACCCGGCCGGAGCGAGTTCTGGACTTGGCTGGAAGTCGGATCGGCGGCGAGGCGACGTGTAAAGGCGTTGCCGATTTCCGTCAGCGCATCGAGGTCGTCGCCCATGATGTTGAAGCGCATCTGCTGGCCGACGCCGCCGACGAGAAGCGGGGAGAGGACGATGGGCGACACGTCCCGTTCCTCGTTGCAGAGTGCCGTGAAGCGGTTGATGACGTCGTCCAGCGAACTGCCGGGCGCGCGGACGCGCTTGTCCACGAGGCGCACGTCGATCTCGGCGAGATACGAGCCTTCGGAGGCCTGTCCGACGAGTCCCTGAACCTTGCCCGCCTGCACGGTGACGTGTTCGACCGCCGGGTCGCGGCGGATTTTCTCCGCCAACGCCTCGGCGCGTTCGTGGGTGTGCGTCAGCGCGTAGTCGGCCGGGAATTCGAGCTTCACCGTGATGTCCGCGCGGTCTACGGGCGGCGAGAAGTTGGAGGCGATCTTCCCGTTCAAGAACCAGAAGCAGAGCGCGCAGAGCGCCGTCACGACGAGCAGAAACGTCTTCGGGAGGCGGAGAACGCTGCCGACGGATGCCACGTAGAGCCGTTCCATCGCGGTGTAGCACCACGTCCAGGGGACGATGAGCTTTTGCAGCACGCGGTTGACGCCGCCGAACCAGTTGTAGGTTAGCTTCGCGAGCATCGGCGTCAGCGTGAAGGAGACGAGGAGCGAGACGAACGTCGCGGCGGCGACCGTCACCGCGAACGGCGCAAGGAACTTGCCCGCGAGGCACGTCATGCCCGCAATCGGCAGGAAGACGACGACGTTCGTGAGCGCGGAGGCCGCGACGGCGAGCGCGACGGCCGAGGACGACTTTTCGACGACCGCACCGACGTCGTCGCCTTTCTTCATCGTTGCGAACGCCGAGGCGACCGCTTCAAGGACGACGATCGAGTTCGTGACGAGAATGCCCGTCGAGATGCCGAGGGCCGACATCGTCGCGACGTCCATCGTGTAGTCGAACCACGAGAAGGACGCGAGCGCGATGACCATCGTGACGGGAATCGAGACAAACGCGACGAGCGCCGTGCGGAGATCTGCCAGAAAGAGGAGAAGGATGAATCCCGTGAGGAGAATCCCCTGCCAGATCGAGCCGAAGCCGTCCTTCACCTGCTCGGCAATGAACGTGCCGTCGTCGCGGAACCACTTCAGCTCCATGCCGCCCGGCAGCGACTCCGCAAGCGTCGCGTACGTCTCCTTCACGCGATTGACGACCGCCACGGCGTTCGCTTCGCCTTTCTTGACGATCTTCATGAGAATCGCCGGGCGTCCGTCGTAGGTCGCGATGGACTTCACGCGCGCCGTGCCGTAGCGGAACGTCGCGACGTCCCGCAGATAGATGCGCTCGCCCGACACCGTGCCGATTTCGATGTCGCCGAGCCTGTCCAGCTCCTTCGCCTCGGCGTCGAAGGTCAGCGTGTATTCGCGCCCCCGGTCGTCGATCTGGCCCATCGGCACCTTGATGTTCTCGCGGCCGACCGCCTGGGCGATCGCGTAGAGCGACAGTTGACGCGCGGCGAGCTTCTGGCGGTTGACTTCGACAATCACCTCGCGCTTCATGCCGCCGATGAGGTCGATTGAGGCAACGCCCGGAAGCGACGAGAAGCGGCTCTTGAGCTTGTCGTCCGCGTAGTCGTAGAGGTCGGGCACGGGGAGCGATCCCGTGAGGGCAATGGTCACGACGGGCGTTGCGTTGACGTCGTACTTGAGGATCTTCGGCTCCTCCACGCCCTGCGGCAGGTCGGATCGAATCAACGAGATCTTCTCGCGCACGTCCGTCGCGCAGTCGTCCACGTCGCGGTCGAGCTCGAACTCCAGAAGCACCTGGCAGAGGTTGTTGAGGCATGTCGTCGTCATGTGCTTGATGCCATCGACCTGCACGACCGCGTCCTCGACCCGTTTCGCGACCGCGCTTTCGATCTCGTCCGGCGCCGCGCCGGGATAGATCACGTTGACCGTCACGTAGGGCGTGTCCACGGACGGCACAAGGTCGATGCCAACCTTGCGGAACGCGAGAACGCCGAAGACGCCCAGCGCGATGAGGAGCGTCGACATCGCGATCGGACGGCGGATGGAGGCCTTGACGAGAAACATGCTCAGTCCTCCTGCTTCCCGTCCGCCGCTGGCGTGACGCGGACGGCATCGCCTTCGTTCAAGAGGAGGATGCCGCGCGCGACGACGTCCCGGTTCGCGAGCGTTTCGGGATTCCGGATCTCGACGCGCCCGTCAGAAGCGGTGCCGCGCATGACGTCTTGGCTCGCGACCGTGCCGTTCTCGACGACGAAGGCGACCCACTTCCCGCCGCGAAAGGCGAGGGCGGCGTCCGGGAGCGTCGCCGCCGTAAACGTGCGCGTGACGATTTCGGCGTCAACGATCATGCCGGAGACCATGTCGCTCGCCATCGGGACTTCCGCCCGCACCTCGAACGTGCGCGACTTCCCGTTCACGGCGGCCGCCTTGTAGGTGACGGGGAACGCCTTGCCCGCCAGCGAAGCCGGGTTCTTCGCGACGAGCGTCGTCTTCCCGACCGTGACGTCGGCGTAGCGGTCGGATGTCAGCTGGCAGGAGATCTCGTGGACGGACGTGTTTTCGAGCCGGAAGACGGGCGTGCCGGGCCCGGCATAGTCGCCCGCGTTCTTCATCTTCTTCGTGAGGACGCCGGCGAACGGGGCCGTGACGACCGAATCGGCGAGGTTCTTTTCCGCGACTGCCAGCCCCGCCTCGGCCTTGGTGACGAGGGCGCGCGCGGCTTGGGCGGACGCGGCCGCCACTTTGTGCTGGAGGGCGGCGCGCTCGACCTGGTCTTTCGTGACGGCGCCGTGCGCGAGCAGACGTTCTAGCCGCGCATGGTCGGTCGCGGCCTTTTCGAGCGCGGCGGCGGCTTCCGCCGTCTTCGCCCGCGCGATCGCGAGATCGTCGGTCGCCGCGCGGACGGCATTCGAGAGATTCGCCTGGTCAATCGCGAAGAGAACGGTTCCCGCCGCGACGCGCGCACCTTCCTCGACGGCGATCCGGTCGATCGTCCCCGGCACGCGGGCCGCGACGGACGCCGCGGCTTTCACGCGCAGAGCGCCCTGCACGCGGATGACGTCTTTCATCGGCGTGTCCGGCTTCAGCCGCGTCACGCTCACGGACATCGGCTCCGCCGCGACGGAGGCGACTTCCTCTTTTCGGCACGCGGCCAGCAGCGTCAACACGCTTGCCGCACAAATTCTCGCGAGTTGTCTGTTCATTTGCCGCGTAGTATACTACAATCGGCTAAACGGAACAAGAGGGAACTAAACGATTGTTTAGTCTTGAGTGCGGGGCCGTTGTTCGGCGGCAAAATGGTATAATGCGCGGACATGAGAAGCGGTGTCTGTTTTGAGAGGAGTTTCCATTTGTCATGAAGGCCTGGATTCAGCGGGTGACGGAGGCGTCTGTTGCGATTGACGGCGAGACGGTCGCGGCGATTGGGCAGGGGGTTCTCGTCCTTTTGGGCGTCACGCACGCGGACACGCCGGCGGCGGCGGACGAGATTGCCGACCGTCTCGTGACGCTCCGCATTTTCGAGGACGCGAACGGCAAGACGAATCTCTCGTTGCAGGACGTAGGCGGCGCGGCGCTGATCGTCTCGCAGTTCACGCTGTACGCCGACACGGCGCACGGACGCCGACCCGGCTTTTCGGCGGCGGCGCGTCCTGAGTTGGCGCAGCCCCTGTACGAGCGCGTCGTCGCCCGCGTGCGCGAGACGCTGGGCGCCGCGCGCGTTGGGACGGGCCGCTTCGGGGCGGACATGAAGGTGTGTCTCGTGAACGACGGGCCGTTCTCGGTCGAGCTTCTGGCGTGACCTCTCGCGGCTCGTCCCGATTTGTCGCGGTGGGGTATTGACTTCCGAGGACGGTTTTTGATAAACTACACGCCTGTTGGATTCATTGGCGAGATAGCTCAGTTGGTAGAGCGCAGGACTCATAAGCCTAAGGTCAAGGGTTCGATCCCCTTTCTCGCCACCACCATTTTCTCGAAAGGAACTGAAGACAATGAAGATGACTTGGCAGCCGTCGAAGATCAAGCGGAAAAGGAAAATCGGCTATCGTGCGCGCAAGGCGACGAAGGGCGGGCGCAAGATTCTCGCGGCCCGTCGCGCGAAGGGCCGCAAGCGCCTGACGCAGGTCTGAGGACGAACGATGTCCACGCGGCTCCCCGGTGCGAGATACAAGCGTATCTTCGACCGGGGACGTTCCTTGAAGGGGCGTCTCCTTGTCGCGTGGTATCTTTCGGCAGATGACGCCGACCGAAAGGCCGGCGTTGTTGTTTCCAAGAAAAGCTTCCACGAAGCGGTAGACCGCAATCGCGCCAAGCGGCTGATGCGCGAGGCGTATCGGTTGCTCGTGAAGGAAGACGCGATGCCCGAAAGGACGGAATGGGTGTTGATTGGCCGTTCGTTCCTGAAAGGCAAGAAGGTGCAGGATGTTGTCGCGGATCTTCGTTCTGTTTGTGCGCGCGTATCAGGTCACTCTCAGTCCCCTGTTCGGTGACTGCTGTCGCTTCACGCCAAGTTGTTCCAACTACATGATCGAAGCCCTGCAGATTCACGGTGCGTTAAAAGGGACGCTCTTGGGTCTGTGGCGCATTCTGCGGTGTCATCCGTTCGGCGCGAAGGGCTACGATCCCGTGCCGAAAAAGGGGCGGTGGAGAAATTGAAAGAAAGGTTGAGGAGGACAATCCCATGAACAAATCCGAAAAGATCATTTGTCTGCTGCTGGGCACGGTGCTTGCCTGGTACATTTTCAGTGAAACGGGCAAGGCCAAGGAGCGCGCGAAGCAGGCGGCCGAACAGGCGGCGGTCGTCTCCGAGCAGTCCTCGGCGGCGAATGCGGTCGCGGCGACGGCCACGCCGGCGGTTTCCGCCGCGCCAGCCCCGGCCCCGGCCGTCGAGCCGAAGAAGCCCGTTTTGCCGTCCGTTCCCGAGAAGTTCGTCACGCTTGAGAACGACGACGTGAAGCTGACGCTCTCGACATGGGGCGCGGTCGTCAAGAACGTGACGCTCAAGCGGTATGCGAAGGACTGCGGCGAGGTCTCCGAAACGAATCCAGCGGTCGCGCTCGATTTCGCCGAGGCCCCGCTGGGCGCGGGGACAGGCCCCGTCACGGCGTTCGAACTGGTGTCGCAAGACGGCGCGAAGGCGACGTTCAAGGCCGGGGCCGCGACGCGCACGATTACGCTTGGCGCGGACTATCGCATTGTTTTTGAGGACAAGGGCCTTTCGGGCGCGATTTCGCTGGGCGCGATGCGGATGGGCGACTCGAAGAACGATCTTCTGTCCGTCGATTCGTGGGCGCTCGACGCGGGGAAGGGCAAGCCGGGCGTCATTCACCACGGCGACGACGATTCGCCCCTCAAGCCCTATCTCGTCGGCGGCCTCGCGGGCGGATGCAGCGGCTCGAAGAGCGCGGCGGGCATGCCGGAGACGGCGGATGTCGCCTATCCGGGCGCGCAGACGTGGGTGGCCGTCAAGAACCGCTTTTTCGTGACGGCGCTCTGCGCCTCGACGGCGGCGAACGCGGGCTTTGACGTGACGGTGACGCGCGACCTCCGGGCGGCGGACTACCGTCCCGAATCGGTTGCCGCGCGCGTGCGCCTGACGGGCGAGGGGGCGCGGACGACGACGTTCTTCGTCGGCCCGAAGAAGCAGTCCCTCCTCTGGGATCTCGGCATGCGCGACGTCATGGAGTTCGGCATGTGGCGGTGGCTCTGCTATCCGCTCGTCTGGGTCTTGAATCTCTTCGATTCGTGGATTCCGAACTACGGCGTGGCAATCATCCTTCTCACGATTCTTGTGCGCATCCTCTTTTGGCCGCTGACGCACAAGTCGACCGTCGGCATGAAGAAGATGCAGGAACTCCAGCCGAAGATGAAGGAGATCCAGAAGAAGTTCAAGGACAATCCGCAGCGGCTGCAGCAGGAGACGTGGGCGCTCTATCGCGAGGCGAAGGTGAACCCGATGAGTTCGTGCCTGCCGATGCTGATCCAGATTCCGGTGTTCATCGCGCTGTTCAACGTGCTGCGTTCGGCGGTCGAGCTTCGCTATGCGCCCTTCCTCTGGATTGCCGACCTTTCCGAGCCGGAGGGGCTGTTCGCGGCGTACCTTCCGTTCGGGGGGCTGAACGTCCTGCCGATTCTGATGGCCTTGACGACGGGTCTCCAGAGCGCGTTCACGCCCTCGACGGGCGACAAGAGCCAGCAGCGGATGATGATGGTCTTCATGCCGGTCATGATGCTCGTCATGTTCTATTCGTTCCCGTCCGCCCTGTCGCTCTACTGGTTCCTCTCGAACCTCATCTCGATCGGGCAGATGTGGATCATCCGCCGCCAGACGGTGCAGAAGCCGGAGGCCCTGATGCCGGAAGTCATCGATCCGCCGCAGCCGACGCGCCAGATGCGCCGTCACGGATAAGGGAGGGGCGGAATGGAACGGTTTGACCTTGAGCCGGAGCTGAAGGAGGAAATTCGCGCCCGCGTGTTGGGCGAGGGCTTCATGAAGCTCGTCCAGACGGTTCGCCGCAACGGGAAGACGTTCCGCATTTCGCTGCGCCCCGTGGCGCTTGGCGGCGAGCGGAAGTTCCAGGCCGAGATGACGGACGACGGACAGGTTCAGGTCAAGAACCTCTCGCCTCAGGCCGCTGCCGAGGGGCTGGAGGAGATTATCGCCCAGCGGGGTGCGCGGGACTTGCACTTGATGACGGCGACGGGCGACCTGCATCTGCGCGTGACGCGGAAGGGGCGGGCGCACGTTTCGCGTTCCGCCGAGATGAGTCGCGTCGTCACCATTCCGCCGCATGACCGCGTGAAGAAGTTGCCGCTGACGAGCTTCGACTCGGCCGCGCTCTTGCGGACAATCGGCTTGACGGATGGCGACGGGCGCGTCCGCGCCTCGATGCGCGGCAAGTACGATCAGGTGAACGAGTTTCTTAAGGTCGTCAGCGAAACGGTGGCGCGCCCGGAGGAGTCGTTCACGGTCGTGGACTGCGGTTGCGGAAAGGCCTACCTCACGATTAGCCTTTACTGCTATCTGACGGAGGCCTTGAAGTTCCCGAATGTGCGCGTGATCGGCATTGACCGTCGCGCCGACGTTGTTGCGGCGGCGCGGAAGATGGCGGCGCAGCTGGACTTGGGCGACAGGATTTCCTTCCTTGAGTCCGACCTCGCGTCCGTCGATCTTGCCCAGTTCCCGTCCGTCGATCTCGTCTGTTCGCTTCATGCCTGCGACACGGCGACGGACGAGGCGTTGGCCAAGGGCGTTGAGTGGAAGGCGCGTTACATCCTTTCCGCGCCGTGCTGCCAGCATGAACTGCAGAAGGAACTGGGGAAGGATCGCAAGGCGGAGTCGTCGGAGGCCCGGAGGGGGATGCCTCGTTCGGATTGTCGGGCGGACTTCGGAGGCCTTTTGCGCCAGTCGATTCTGCGCGAGCGGCTGTGCGACATCTTGACGGATTCGTTTCGTGCGATGATTCTTCGCATTCTCGGATTCAAGACGCAGGTCATCGAGTTCGTCTCCTCCGAGGCGACGGCCCGCAACATCCTGCTCAAATGTGAGTATGGCGTGAAGCCGGGCCAGCCCGGACCCGTTGGCGAGTATCTGAATCTGCGCGACTACTGGCATGTCACGCCGTGGCTGGAGACGCGCCTGGGGGCTCTCCTTGCGAAGCATCTGCAACGGTATGAGTAAGGGTTTGGCTGTTTGGGCGTTTGCTGGTTTGGGAGTTGCTGCGGGTCGGGGTTTGCGGAAAGTTGGGGCGTGACGGATGGGCGGCGTTGAGTTTTTGATTGCGCGGGCGCGGATCGTTCGAAAGATCCGCGCGTTTTTTGACGCGAAGGGTTTCATTGAAGTTGAGACGGCGGTGCGGATTCCGGCGCCGGCGCCCGAAGAGCACATCGATTGTCCGCCCTGCCGGGATGGCGGCTACTTGCGGGCCTCGCCGGAACTTCAGATGAAGAAGCTCTTGGCGGCCGGAATGGAGCGCATCTACCAGATCGGACCGTGTTTTCGCGAAGGCGAACGCGGTGCGCGCCATAGCCCCGAGTTCACGATGATCGAGTGGTATCGCCGAAATGCGACCTATCTCGACATCCGGAAAGATCTTGAAGAACTGATGGCGACGCTGATGGCCGATGAGCCGTCCGAGGTCTGTCCCCAGGGTTCGGGGCAGCCGTCGTTCATGACGCTGTCCGTTCGGGAGGCCTATCTCCGGTTTGCGGAATGGGATCCGTGGACGAATTGGGGTCAGGATCGTTTTGACGTTGACATGGCGACGAAGATTGAGTCTGCAATCAAGGCCCTTGGCGGCGGCGTTTTCTTGACGGACTATCCGCCGCAAGCGGCATCGCTTGCGAAAATATCGCAAGAATCCGAGAAAAGCGATAATTTAGAGGCCGATTCGCGGGGCCTGTCCTCACAGGATTCGCGGGGCCTGTCCCCATGGTGTCTAGGGGGTCTGTCCCCACAGAGCACATACGCCGAGCGGTGGGAATTCTACTGGAATGGGATGGAACTCGCGAATTGCTTTACGGAGCTGTGCGACGAGGCCGAGCAACGTGCGCGGTTCGTCGCGGCGAAGGCGAACCGACAGGCACTCGGAGAGTCGGACTATCCGCTGGACGAGGATTTTCTTTTGTCCCTGCCGCGCATCGGGTCGGCGGCTGGCGTGGCGCTCGGCATTGATCGGCTGGTCATGGTGCTCACGGGCGCGAAGGACATCGCCTCTGTCCGTGCGCCGCTCTGACGCACGTATTTGCGTAGACGATAGGTGCGGTTGGACGTAAATCGCAGGCAGAGGCTGCCTCCCCATGGCGTGCCTTCATCGGCCCGTGGCCTCGGACGTTTGTGCGCGTGCCTGTTTTGGCGACTCGAGGACACGCGATTCCCCCGATGCCGTGGGCTTTTTCATACCGCCGACGATAATTGCGCAAAATTTGCACTTGACGGGGGGGGGGGGCAATTTCGTACAATACGCATATCTTTTTCTTTCTAAAAAGGTGGCGTAGGAGACGAACCAAGAGGTAACAACGAGATGAAGTCGCAGCTGACCGATGAAAAGGTTGTGCAGGTGCGTTTCGTTCGTCATGCCGTCACGCAGTTTATCCGTTCTCAGCGGATAAACTTGTGGTGGAACACGGCGACGCGCAACAGTCAATGCTCGGAGCTTTTCAACGCGGCGTTGCTTGCTGCGCTCAAAGGTGATTTCAAGAAGGCTGGGAGATTGCGCCGCAAGGCGACATTCGGTTTCGTGCGGCGGCCATTGGTTGCGGGTGTCCTCGCTAGCGTTTGCTGTTGTTTTTCCCCAATCCTGTTGATTGTGCTTGCGCTTCTTCTGTTGAGGCTCATGCGTCGTTTGGGGTGGTTGTTCTATGCTGAGGCCGAATGCTTCCGCAAACTCATCAAACAGAAAATGCCCAAACCCGATGATTGGAACTGGCCATTTGCCGTGATTCCGATGAATCCTGACGGCGGTAGATACAAACGTTTCATGAGAGGCGTAAAGGAGAAGTTGCCGAGGTGCCGCTTTCTTGAGAAGGCGTATTCTTCTTTTGTCGCTTTCCGTGACGCGGAAACAGAGTATGCCCATTTGCCTGTGAAGAACTGCGTCGTGTGCGCGACCATGAGTGCAGGCAAGTCAACATTCGTCAACGCCCTTCTCGGCATGGAGGTGCTGCCGGCACGGCATGGGGCGGCAACAGCGAAGGTGACGAGCGTTTACGATAGGGATGGTGCAGATGGATTGATGGGCTTTGTGGAGTATTCTTCTGGAGCTTTTTCAGATGTTGATGCGGCCATTGATTCATCGGTTGTTGACAACTATAACGCCGACAAGCGTATTACACGTATCTTTCTGCAAGGCGATCTTGATGGCATCGCCAACGAGGGCATTAAGGTCGCCGTCCATGACACCCCTGGCACGAACAACAGCGGAGATCGCAAGCATCATTCTGTAACAAAGATGTTTCTGCGAGAGTCATCCCCAGACGTTGTGGTATATGTGGCGAACGCAGAACAACTTTGTACGACAGACGAGAGAGACCTCCTTGAAGAACTGTTTTCCGGTGTTGTGCATCCGCATGGCACTCCCGTTCTCTTCGTCTTGAATAAGGCCGACAGCATTGATGCCGAGAAAGAAAGCCTTGCCGGGCTGATGGAACGGTACAAGGCCTTTTTGCGTCAAATCGGATTCGCGAATCCCGTTGTATGCCCTGTATCGTCCAAGGCCGCCCGCCTCATGAAAATGGCACTTAATGGCAGAGGCGAATGTTTTTCCGACGCAGAGCGCGATGACTTCCCGTTGATTGTCCAGCGGTTCGCAAAACGGCTTGCCTTTGACGATGCGACGCCGCGTCAGGAGACACGCTCTTCTCCGGCGAAAATTGCCGTTGACGGAGAAGCGTACGAAACCTCTGTGCTTTTCACCGCGTTGTCCCATACGGGAATCAGGAGAATCGAAGCTGTGCTTGAAACGGTTTTAATGTCTGCCAACAAGGAGAACAAATGAAAAAGATCGAGCTGCTTTACAACCCTTTTACACACGCAAGGAGTTTCCGTGTAGACGGGAAGTTTGCGACGCTTCCCAAATGCTGGGGAGAAAGCGACACCAAGGCGCTTTCCGAGTGGTGCGGCGACTTCTTTCAAGCCCTAAAGGATAAGTTTAACGATTCCGAGATGGAGGTGCGCTTCAAGGGCATCTTGCGCGATTGGGAGTTTCTTTCAGATGCAAAGGAGAAATACTGCACGGAGAATCCTTCGGACAGAATTGCCTTGATTGATGCAGGATGTGTAAATACAACGGCAAAACTGGACGAACTTCGCAAGCTGTTTGATCGGATGCAGTCGGACTCTCCGTTTACAGCGCTCAAGACACCAGAACTGAAACGCCTCTTTGACAAGACGATGTCAAGCGAGTTTGAAATGGCAGTTGTCGCCACAATGTCGAGCGGAAAGTCCACGCTCATCAATTCGATGCTTGGATGCGAACTTTTGCCTGCCCGCAACGAGGCGACCACGGCGACGCTCGCCAAGATACACGATGTCGATGGCAGGAAAGGCTTTAAGGGAACGGGTTATGATGTCAATCATAAGGAACTCGCATCCTATGATCCGCTTACACGTGGCAGCATGGAGGAATTAAACAAAGAAGAAAAGACTTCGGTAATCGAGATTTACGGCGATGTTGTCGGCGTTGCGTCCAAGGACATCAAGCTGGTGCTTACGGACACGCCGGGGCCGAACAACAGTCGCACAGAGGAGCATAAGGTGCATACGTATGCTTTGATGAAGGCGGATTATAAGCCGATGATTCTGTATGTTCTCAACGGCACGCAACTTGAGACGAACGATGATAATCGACTTCTTCACGACGTCGCGGATGCCATGAAGTCTGGTGGCCGCCAATCACAGGAGCGGTTTCTTTTCGTGTTGAACAAGGCGGACGAATTTGATCCGGAGAAAGGCGAGAGTGTCCAGAAAAAGATTGAGGATATAAAGAAGTACCTTGCAAAGCATGGGATAAAGAATGCGCGGGTGTTCCCCGCTTCGGCACTCATGGCAAAGGTCATCCGTCAGCATCTGAACAATCAGCCGCTTACAACGACAGAGGAAGACGAGATACTGCCAAAGTACAAATCGTTTGTAAAACGCGAGTGGAAGCATTTTTCTGATTTCGCCCCGTTGTCCTCGGCGGCGAGGCGTGAACTTAAAGCCGAACTCGACGATGCGCGGGAGAAAGATGATAATTATCGTGCCGCGCTGATCTACACGGGTGTCCCGGCAATTGAACGCGCGATTAGCGAGTATTTGGCGAAGTATGCGCTCCCCGCGAAACTTTCAGAGGGCGTGCATTCATTCAAAGGCAAAATCGACAGTCTTGGCGTGGAAGCAGAGGAGACGAAGCGACTAGAAGGCAACCGTGAAGCCGTCAAGAATCTGCGTGAGAATCTCGACTGGCTCGAGTCGGCACTTGCCAAAGGCGAGAAGGCTGATGTGGTGAGAGCAAAAATTGACGGGCTTTCCGTCACGGATGTCTTGAGCGAGAAGTTCGAGAAAATCAGGGGTAAACTCACATTGTCGATTACGAAGGCGACGCAGGGAATGCAAGACCTGCGTCTACCTGTCGACCAAGCGCAGGATTATGTAAGACGCCTACAGGATGCGTTGCAGGACATGGTGCGCAAGTTTTGTCTCGACGTACAGGATGCTCTCAACAAGGCATTTGCCGCAGAAGTACAGGATGCGATCAAGACCTATCAGAAGTATCTTGAGGATCTGACGGGGGCTTTACCATACAGTGCGCCTTCAGCGGCTATTTTGGGCGATGTGGCTGAGATTACCCCTGAATCTACCCTTGAAGAGTATTCGCGTAAGGAAGACGTGCAGAAAGGAAGCCACACAGAAAAGGATGGTGTTGGGAGATGGGTTTTGGGTACAATTGGAGCTGGCATTGGTTCGGCAATTGCCTTGTCGGGTGTTGGCTTGCCTTTAGGAGCGGCGATCGTGGCGGCGGCAACCGGGACGGGTGCTGTTCTCGGCTATGCTGTTGAGGACGAGGAAGACGTGCCGGATTACGAAAAAAAGAAGGTTGTCGATCTTGCGCGTTGGCGTGACGCGGAGTTGTTGTCGGAGATTGAATGCGCTGTTAAATCTACACGGAAGACGGCATTTGATTGGGTGCGGCGCGAGGAGATGGAATTCAAGAAGTATTTCAAGGCCAAGCTCGCGGGACTTGATGGTGCAGTCAAGAAGAAACTCGCGGAAAAGAAAAAGGCAATTGCAGACCAGACGACGCTTGAAAAGACGATAGCAGAAAACGAGAGCAGGTTGGCTTGGCTCAATGAGTTCAAGGCCGATCTCGAAAAGGTTTTGGCCGTGTGATGGAGGCAAGGCAATGAGCGTAAGCGAAAGACTAAAGACGTCCGTCAAGGCAAGGGACATAAGCGCGATTCGCGACTGCCTCTGGTCCCGTCTCGTTCTAGATCCAAATTTTACAAAGGGTTTTCCTGAAAGCTGGAAATACTGTCTTGACAACGGGATTACCGAAGCGGAATTGTACGAGCCGCATGATGGCCGTCCTCTGTCGGAAAATGTTTCAGACGATAATTTCTCGGCTTTGAGCGGGCAGTTGAGCACGAACTTTTCTCGTGAACGCTTGAATGCAATAAAGCGTATAGGACGCGCCCTGTATCCGCCCAAGCAGGATGAAGGTTATGGCACGGTTTCTGCTTCATCTGGCGGCTCGCGCGCGCATCTTGTGCGGCAGATCGTCGTCTTCAGTGCTGCGGCTGCTCTTGGCGTGGCAGTTGGTGGCGCTGTAGGCGGGTTTCTGCTCAGAAGAGCGCTGACGGGTGCGATAGTTGGCGGGGTCTCCGGTGGTGTTGCAGGCGTTCTGCTGGGCAACCGTAAGCGCACCGATATTTCTCAATAGAAAGGACGTGGACGATGACGAAAGAGGTTAAAGTTCTTGAAGCGACACGTGATGCAGAGGAACTCGCTCGTGCGGTAGGACGGGCTGATGCGTTGTTGGGGAAAACGTATCTCTCGGCCATGCACAAGTCAGAGGTAACGGAAGCCCCTCACAACGTCATGGCCGATGCATCGGCGTATGCACAAGAACTGAATGGGCATGTGCGGTTGTTCAACATCACGCAACTTGTTCTCGACAAGGGCGAGAACATGCGCGACAAATTGGCAACGGTGTTCCAAGCCGTTCACGCCGTAGGAGCATCGTTCATTCTGCTTATATCAGGGAAAAAGGAAAACGTTGTGATCCACGTCGGGGTGCGATTCGATGGCGATGTGGATGGGCTTGACATCGCCCAGGATGTCTTGGCGTCCAGTCTTAACGCCAATTTCCCCGGCGCGGTATTTTCAAGGGCGGACGAGAAATCGATGGGCGCTCTTGCCGGAGAGTCTTTTGCCGGCAATCCGCGCGTGGCCACCGTCACGGATGTGCCGGGGTTGCGTTTTGAAGACGAGACGAGGGAACGGCGTTTCATCCAAGGCGTCGAGAAGCTAATTGATGCCATGCGAGGTGAAGAGTATTCGTTCCTCGTCATTGCAGATCCCGTCTCGTCAGGCGACCTTGCCGCAAGCCGTAGAGCGTTGGAAAATCTATACTCCGATCTTGTCCCTTTTGGGGAATCGCAGTTCATGGCGGGGGCAAACGTTACAGAAAGTGTTAGCAAATCCATATCGAAAGGGATAACAGAATCCATCAACCAAAGCGTCACAAAAAGCGCGCAACATACCATTAGTCACTCAAAATCGACTTCTTTGTCAATATCGGATTCAACACAGGTGGGCGTCAACATTATTGTGGCGAATGTAAGTAAAAGTGTTACAGTGGGAAAGACCGCCACAGACACCGAAGGGACGGCAGAATCTTCTGGTATCGCATTACAACTTGGGACGGGCGTATCCCACGCTTTTACGGAGGGCGAGCAAGAAGGTCGTCAGACGGGTACAAGTACCAGTCTCCAGATCAAGCTGGAGAACCACACGGTCATGCAAATGCTTGACCGCATAAAGCGAACCCTTAAGCGCTATGACGAATGTGGCGATCTTGGCATGTGGAATTGCGCGGCATATTTCCTGTCAGACAAGCCATGTGTTGCGCAGATGGCGGCGAGCGTGTACCATGCGCTTATTCGTGGCGAAGATTCGTCGTTAGAGTGTGGCGGCGTGACGATGTGGGATAGGGAACGGTCTGCGCGGATTGTCCCGTTCCTCAGGCATATGGAGCATCCGCGTGTAGTTGCGAACGATCTTGCCGTGACACCTGGAACGCTTGTCAGCAGCGCGGAACTTGCCATTGGCGCCGGACTTCCGAATAGGGCTGTTCCCGGAATTCCCGTCTTGGAATGTGCTGAATTTGGACGCACGGTATCAACCTACAGCCGCGAAGGAGAATCGCGCAACGTCGAATTGGGCAAGATATTCAATATGCACAGAGTCGAGGCGCTGCCGGTACGCCTTGACGTGGAGAGCCTCGCGTCCCACGTGTTCGTGACGGGGTCAACAGGGTGCGGCAAGTCCAATACGGTGTATATGCTTCTTGACGGTCTGCTGAAACAAGGCGTTAAATTCCTTGTCGTCGAACCTGCGAAAGGCGAATATCGCCATGTGTTTGGCGGACGATCCTCGGTTGACGTCTACGGGACGAATCCTGGCATTGCCCCGCTTTTGCGTATCAACCCGTTTAGTTTTCCGCATGGGAATGAAGATCCGGCCAAGAATATCCACCTGCTCGAACACCTTGATCGCCTTGTCGAGATATTCAATGTGTGCTGGCCGATGTATGCCGCAATGCCAGCCGTTCTTAAGGAGGCGATAGAAAAGTCTTATGAGGATTGCGGCTGGAACCTTGCGGAGTCTACAAATAGCTATGAGGATCGGAAGTGGCGGAATCTCTATCCTACGTTCGCAGACGTGACGCGCAATATTCGCAGGATCATCGATTCGTCCGAATATGATGCGGAGAACAAGGGGGCGTACAAGGGCAGTCTGATTACGCGGCTCAAATCACTCACGAACGGCATAAACGGTCTTGTGTTCACGACGGACGAGATTTCAGGCAATGATCTGTTCGACGAGAATGTGATTGTTGATTTAAGCCGAGTGGGTTCTGTTGAGACAAAGGCGCTCATCATGGGGTTGCTCGTGCTGAAACTGCAAGAGCACCGCATGACAAAGGGTGACATGAACGCGAAACTTCGGCACGTGACAGTTCTCGAGGAAGCGCACAACCTCCTCAAGCGGACGAGTGCGGAACAATCGCAGGATTCTGGCAACCTCCTCGGCAAGTCGGTGGAAATGCTCGCCAATTCCATAGCAGAGATGCGCACATACGGCGAGGGGGTTGTCATCGCAGACCAGGCACCTGGGCTTCTTGACATGGCGGCGATTCGCAACACAAACACGAAGGTCGTCATGCGGTTGCCGGATCAAGGAGATCGGGAGCTTGTCGGCAAGGCCATGCACCTCAACGACGATCAGATTTCCGAACTCGCCAAATTGCCGCGTGGCGTTGCGGCGGTTTATCAGAATGAATGGGTGGAGAGTGTGCTCTGCAAGGTCGATCAATACATCGCCAAGGATGATCACGTGCGTCAATCTGTCTGTCCGAAAGGCGAGCGGCAGAGACCGTTGACGGCTCTGGAGCGGCTGGAGGTTGCGCGGTTGATGTTCGGTGGCGCGATGCCGTCCGAGGCGCTTCTCGACGATCTGAAGGCGGGCAAGGTGCGCCTGTCGGCGCGAAGCCGGATCCTTGTGGCGCAAAGGCTGAAGGATTGTCAAGCGAAGCCACAATTTACCAAGGCCGGTGCGGTTGTTGCGGAGGTGTTCCCTGAAGCAACTTCGGCACTACGGAGATCCGTCGAGACGACGGCGAACAAGGCGCGATGGACGGAGGAACTTAATGTCGCCGTAACCGGAGTTGACGGTCTCACTGATGATCAGTTGCGCAGAGATATGAACCAGGCGATAATTACCGAGGTTCTTCTTAACGAGATGGGCAGAAAGGATGAGTTTAATGCTTGGTACAAAGGGGGCTTCTTGAAATGATCGAAGTCTTGGCAAAGGTGGCCGAAGTGGCCAAAGAGGCGTCCGAGTCGTCTTTGGGTGCGGAGATCGATCCTGACGCCCGCATTGAAACGGAGCGCTTCGGTGGGGAGGCGAGTCTGAACGCAGAGGTCGATCCCGATTCTCGTATTGGCGATAATGAAAATCCGGAAAAGGAGGAAGACGGGTATGAAAGCTGGAATGATGTCCCACATTCTACCGACCCCGAAACCGGTCGTGAGCAATATGAGCTGCAGTCCGGCAAAGATACAGAAGCATTAAACAGCGTACCGCCGCCGCCTAATGCCGACATATATGTTTCTGACGCGGATGGAGGAAACTACATCAAGGTAGAGACCGACGGCAAGGGGCGGATCGTCAGGACAAGTAGACCTCGCATTGAATTGTCTGATAAGTCCCAACGCACGGGCGAGACGCTGCAGACAGTAGACAAGAAGGATGGACGTCGAGACGAAAACGGGAACAAGCTGGATGATGGCGGTCATTTGGTTGCCGATGAATTTGGCGGATCAAGTGAAGAAACGAATCTGGTGCCCATGGACAGTGAAGTGAATCGACATGGCGAATGGCGCAAAATGGAACGCGACATGGAAAAGGAGCTGAATAAAGTGCCGCCGTCTGAAATTAAGGATTTTGAGGTGGAGCTTGAATATGACGATGATTCGTCTCGTCCATCTGGATTTACAGTCTCGTACACGGTCGACAACGGCGAGACAGCAACTGAAGTGACAAAGTACATCAGCAACAAAAGGCCCGAAAGAGAGGATCTGAGAAATGCGGCGTAACGAGAAATTGGCTCAAGCCATCGAAGTGCTGTGGGGCAGCTGCCCTGGCGCGGAGCGCATGGAGATCGACATCGAGATGCCGCTCAATTCCGGATTGCAGTTGATTGCAACGGGCTTCTTTGGTGCGGAGAAGCGAGGCGTTCGGGTGCGAAATGCCGGTGCATTCTACTCTGCATTGAAGGACGACACGTCAGACGGGGCCTGGAATCGAATGCACATTGACGTGTCAAGTCCGGCGGAATTCAAAGTCAAACGGCATTTTGACGAGATGCTTCGCAATGAAACGGAAGAACTGGTGAAATAAGGTCTTTTTGGGGCTGTTGCTGGGTGCGTTTGACGGCCGAAGCCCGATTTTGATATACTATACAAAATCTCAGTTTTTCGTGGCACGGCCACAAGGAAAGCGAGAGGCGTCGGGGCATGCCGTTTCGACGCAGAAAGAAGCAAGGAAACAAAGAAATGGAAGCATACGCAGTACTCGAGTCCGGCGGCAAGCAGACGCTTGTCAAGGTCGGCGACAAGATCGAGATTGAAAAGATCGCGGTCGAGGCGGGTCAGGATGCCGAGCTCACGACCGTTCTCGCGGTTTCGGACGGCACGACCCTCAAGGTTGGCAAGCCCTATGTCGAGGGCGCGAAGGTCGTCCTCTCGGTCGATGGCGTCATCAAGGGCAAGAAGGTTCTCAACTTCAAGGCGAAGCGCCGCAAAGGCTGCCGTCGCCTCGTCGGTCACCGTCAGCAGCTGACCGTCGCCACGGTCAAGTCCATCGCCTAAGCAGAAAGGAAACTGAAAAATGGCTACTTCCGCATCTGCCCGCAACGGTCGCGACTCGAACCCGCAGTACCTTGGCGTCAAGGCCTACGATGGCCAGTTCCTGAAGACCGGCTCGATCATCGTCCGCCAGCGCGGCACGAAGATTCACCCTGGCAAGAACGTCGGCCTTGGCCGTGACTTCACGCTTTTCGCCCTCAAGGACGGCAAGGTGAAGTTCATCAAGGACGGCAAGTTCGTGACGATCGTCGAAGAGACCAAGTAAGATATCCTTATTTGGATTGACTGGGCGAACCGTGGTGACAAACGACGGTTCGCCTTTGTGTTTCAGAAGAGGCGGGCTTTGTCGCCGGAGCGTGACGGCGCGGCGAGGAATTGTGGTATAATACGCCCCCAACGGAGTTGACCGATCATGTCAATGTGGAATAGAGCGGTGGAGACGCTTTCGCGCGACGAATATGCGAAGCGTCAGCTGGAGGGGCTGAAGAAGTCCCTTCAGCGCGTCTGGTCGAATGACTTCTACCGCACGCGGCTGCAGCGGGGCGGCCTTGCCGACCCGGCGGACGTGAAGTCGCTGGACGATTTGGCGCGTCTGCCGTTCTTCACGAAGGAAGACTTCCGCGAGGCGTATCCGCTGAAGATGAACTGCGTGGATCGCCAGGACCTCATGGAATTCCACATGTCGTCTGGCTCGACGGGGACGCCGGTCGTCATGGCCTACACGAAGGGCGACCTCCTGCAGTGGGCGGAGTGCATGGCGCGTTGCTATGCGATGGCGGGGCTGGAGAAGGGCGACGCGCTCCAGATCATGCCGACGCTCGGGCTTTTCAACGGCGGCTTCGGCTGCTACCACGGCGCGCGCAAGGCGCAGCTCTTCACGATTCCCGCCTCGTCGGGGAACACCGAGCGGCAGATTCGGCTGATGAAGGATTTTCGGACGAAGGGCTTCGTCTCCGTCGTCTCCTATGTGCCGCGCCTTATCGAGAAGCTGGACGCCTGTCCGGAGGGCGAGCGCGACCTGCCGTACCTCAAGGTCGGCATCTTCGGGTCGGAGACGTTTTCGGACGAGACGCGGCGGCGCATCGAGTCCCGTCTCGGCATCGAGTGCTTTGACATCTACGGCATGACGGAGACGGGCGGCATTGGCACGACGGGGCAGGACTGCCGGTGCCACTGCGGCCTGCACGTCTGGGAAGACCAGTACATCACGGAGATCATCGACCCCGTGACGGGGGAGGTCGTGCCCGACGGCGAATACGGCGAGATCGTCTTCACGTCCCTGACGCGCGAGGCGATGCCGATCATTCGCTACCGGACGCATGACATCACGCGCATCCTTTCGCGCGAGCCGTGCGCGTGCGGGCGGACGTCGCTTCGGATCGACCGCATCACGGGCCGGACGGACGACATGCTGATCGTCAAGGGCGTGAACTTCTATCCGCGTCAGGTCGAGCAGGCCTTGAAGGAGATTCCGGGCGTGGCGGACGAGTTCCAGATCATTCTGGAAGAGCGGCATGGCATGACGGACGTCACGGTCAATGTCGAGGCCGCGCCGGGCGTGACGGGCCACATGGTCGCCAAGCACTTGCGCGAGCGTCTGGGCTTCCTGCCGAAGGGCGACGTCTTCCCGATTGGCGCGTTGCCGCGCACGGACGGCAAGGCCAAGCGCGTCATCCGCAAGACGCAGGACTGATTCGGGCGCAGATGATTTTGGACGTTTAGCTCAGTTGGTTAGAGCAATTCCTTTACACGGAATGGGTCGGGGGTTCGAGTCCCTCAACGTCCACCAAAATGTGCGCGTGCGGCGGGGGCGGCGGTTTTTTGGTATAATTCCCACTCCTTGTCATGAGGAGAAAACCGACATGAAGAATCTGATCGCAAACGGGATGCTGGCTCTCGCGCTCGCGGCGAGCGCGGCCGGGTGCGCGACGACGGTGGCACGCGAGACGCAGCTGGACCTGAAGCCGAAGACGGCCGCCCTGGAGCCGCAGGACGTCCGCCGCACGGTCGAGAAGATGGTCGACTCGATGCTTGCCGACCGGGACTTCATCGCGGACGTCGGCGGGCGGCGTCCCGTCCTCGACATTACGGGAATCAAGAACCGCTCGACGATGCACCTCGACATGGCGTCGATCACGGACTCGATCCGCACGAAGCTCGTCCGCTCGCGCAAGTTCCGCTTCATGGATCGTGCGACGTCGGCGGACGACATCCAGTTCATGAACGACCAGGCCCAGAACGGCCTGACGGACGCGTCGAAGGCCGTCCGCGCCGGGAAGCAGAGCGCGGCGCAGATGTATCTCTACGGGGCGCTGACGGAGATGCGCGACCAGACGAACGGCGTCACCGACCGCTATTTCAAGTTTACGCTCAACCTGAAGGACCTCTCGTCCGGCGAGATCGTCTGGGCGGACGAGCAGGAAATTCGCAAGGAGCAGACGAACAACCGTCTGGGATTCTGAGGAAAAAATGAAAGTCTGCAAGTTCGGCGGGTCGTCGCTGGCCAATGCGGCGCAGCTCAACAAGGTCATTGACATCGTGCTCGCGGACCCCGCGCGGCGCATCGTCGTCGTCTCGGCGCCGGGCAAGCGCCATGGCGGCGACACGAAGGTGACCGATCTTCTCATCGCGCTCGCGGAGACGGCGCTTAAGGGCGAGAACACCGACCGCGCGTTCGGCGAGGTCGTCGAGCGCTACGCCCAGATGGCGCAGGAACTGAACCTCGGAGAGGAAATCGTCCGCACGATCGAGATGGATCTCCACGACCGCATCGCGCAGGTCGCGACGCTTGCGAAGGACGAGTTCATGGATCTCCTGAAGGCGGCGGGCGAGGATAACAACGCCAAGCTCGTTGCCGTCGCCTTCGAGGCGCGCGGCAAGAAGGCGCGCTACGCCAGCCCGAAGGAGACGGGCATGATCCTCAAGGGGAGCTTCGGCGACGCGACGCTCGATCCCGAAAGCTACGCGCGGCTTGCGCGCGCGTTCTCGAACTTCGACGGCATTGTCATCTACCCTGGCTTCTTCGGCTACACGCGCGAGGGCCGCGTCGCGACCTTCCCGCGCGGCGGCAGCGACATCACCGGCTCGATTCTCGCGGCGGCCGTCTGCGCCGACGTTTACGAGAACTTCACCGACGTCGATTCGGTCTATCCCTGCGACCCGCGCATCGTCGCGGAGGTGAAGGACGGCGAGGGCATCCCGACGATGACCTATCGTGAAATGCGCGAGCTTTCCTACGCGGGCTTCGGCGTCTTCAACGACGACGCCGTCATCCCGGCCGTCAAGGCGCGCATCCCGATCAACATCCGCAACACGAACCATCCGAGCGAGCCGGGGACGATGATCCAGCAGTCGCGGCGCGTCGTGCCGGGCACGGTCGTCGGCATCGCGTCGGCGGACGGCTTCTGCAACATCGTCGTCGAGAAGTATCTCATGAACCGCCAGATTGGCTTCGGGCGGCAGCTCCTGCAGATCCTCGAGGAGAACGGCATTTCCTACGAGCACATGCCGTCGGGCGTCGATTCGCAGTGCGTCGTCGTCAAGGGGCAGTATCTGCCGAAGGAGCGCGACCGCAAGATCGTCAACGAGATCAAGACGCGGCTCGAGCCGGACTACGTGACCATCGAGCGCGACCTCACGATGGTGATGGTCGTGGGCGAGGGCATGTGCTACACGCCGGGCATGCTCGCGAAGGCCTGCTTGGCGCTCGCCTCGGCGGGCATCTCGATGTCGATGGTGAACCAGGGCTCGTCGGAGGTCTCGTTCATGCTCGCGATTCGCACGCAAGATCGTGATGCGGCCGTCCGTGCGCTCTACAAGGCGTTCTTCGGCTGAACGAAGTTTCCCCTTGCCCTTGACTGAATTCTGAAAATCGCGTAAACTACGCACATTATGTTTGGAAAACTGAAATCGCTCTTCTCGACCGACATGGGCATCGACCTTGGGACGGCCAACTGCCTCGTCTACGTGAAGGATCGCGGCATCGTCATGCGCGAGCCGTCGGTCGTGGCGATTCAGGCCGGCTCCAAGCGCGTGCTCGCGGTTGGCGAGGAGGCGAAGCGCATGCTCGGAAAGACGCCGGGCAACATTGTCGCAATTCGTCCGATGAAGTCGGGGGTCATTGCGGACTTCGACATCACCGAGGCGATGCTCAAGTACTTCATCGAGAAGGTCTGTCCGCCGCGCTTCTACTCGAAGTACGCGAAGCCGCGCATGGTCATCGCCGTGCCGTCGGGCATCACCGAAGTCGAGAAGCGCGCGGTCGAGGACGCGGCGCACGCGGCGGGCGCGGGCGAGGTCTTCCTCATCGAGGAGCCGATGGCGGCGGCGATTGGCGTCGGCCTGCCCGTGTCCGAGCCGGAAGGCTCGATGATCGTCGACATCGGCGGCGGCACGTGCGAGGTCGCGATCATTTCGCTCGCGGGCATCGTCCACAGCTACTCGGCCCGTCAGGCCGGCGGCGACGCGATGGACGACGCGATCATGAAGCATATGAAGGACGTGTACAACCTCCTCATCGGAGAGCGCACGGCCGAGGAAATCAAGATCAAGATCGGCAGCGCCTATCCGACGGGCGAGGAACAGACCCTTGAGGTGCGCGGCCGAGACATTGTGGCGGGGTTGCCGAAGACTTTGACGATTACCTCCGAGGAGATCAGGAACGCCCTCAAGGATCCGGTGGCGCTGATCGTGGATGCCGTGCGCACCACGCTCGACCGCTGTGCGCCGGAACTGTCGGCTGACCTGGTCGATCGCGGCCTGGTGCTTTCGGGGGGAAGCTCCCAGCTCCGGGGCCTCGACAAGCTCCTCGCGGCCCAGACGGGGCTCCCCGTCACCGTGGCCGACGATCCGCTCTCGGCCGTGGCCGAGGGCACGGGTGTCGTCATGAATGAAATCGACTTCCTCGCCCGGAACAGGCGGGCGTCGTGAAGCCGAGGGCGACGGGTTCTTTTATTGTCGGCGTGTGTGCGGCGATTGGGGCGTTGGCCCTGGTCGCGTGTCCGGCCGTTGCCGTTGAGGCCGTCTATCCCGTCGAGCATGCGAAGCGCGCGTTCGTGACGCGCGTCTGGTCGCGCGTCAAGGGCTTCTTTCGCGGCGCGTCTGCGGCGGCGGAGAACGTGCGCCTTCGGCGCGAGGTCGATGCGCTTGCGATTCTGCGCGGCGACGTCGCGCGGCTGGAGGCCGAGAACGCGCGTCTGCGCCGAGGGCTCTCCCTCGTCGAGAAGGCGCCGGGAACTTGGCTTGCGGCGGGCGTTCTCGCGCGTGTGGGCGGCGCATCGGGCGCGAGTGACGGTCTGCGTCTGCGCGTCGATCGCGGGTTGCTTGCGGGCGTCGCGAAAGGCGCGGTCGTCGCCGTGCCGGAGGGCCTGGTCGGTCGCGTCGTCTCCGTCACGCCCCACACGGCCCTCGTCGCCCCGCTCACCGATCCGGCGGTGAAAGCGCACTGCCGCGTTGAGGGCGACGGTCGCGTGCGCGGCATCCTCTCCGGCGGCACCGAGGACGCGCTTGTCCTGCGGTCGCTTCAGGGATCCCTTTCCGGTGCGGCGCCCGTTGCGCGCGCCCGCGTCTTCACGTCTGGCCTTGGCGGTGTCTTCCCGCCGGGGCTTGTGATCGGCACTTGGATCCAGCTCAACACGAATGCAAACAGCGTGGTGACGGGTGAAGTGCTGCCGGCCGTCGAGTTCTCGACGCTTGAGGAGGTCTTCATCCGCCGTGCGAAATAGCCTTCTCCAGCTCGTCTTTGGCCTGATACTGCTCGTCCTTGGAGCGGGTGCGGAGGACTTGCTGCCGCGAATCCTGGGCGTCGGGTTTCCCGTCCTGCTCGTCCTCGCCCAGCTCGTCGCGCGGCGTGGCGCGCCCATGGCCTTTTCGGCTTTTGCAATTGCCGCTGGCGCGATGGCGGACGCGCTGGGCGCGCTTCCGCCGGCGGCGAGCGCGAGTTTCTTTCTCGCGTCCGCATGGCTCGTGCACCGCTTCGGCTTTGCGCGTGCGGCGGCGGCGTTCACGTATCCCGTTTACCTCGTCTGGCTCGCGGTCTGGACGGGTGCGTGCAATGGCGGGATCTTCGCGCGGCTTCTCGTGTCCGTGCCCGTCGGTTTCGTGACGGCAGGATTTGTGGGGGCCGTCTATGCCTGGGCGGAAAGGAGGGCGGCGCTAGATGAAGTGGGATGAATCCATCCTGCGCGTCGTCAGCTGCTGGACGCTCGCGGCGGTCTTCTCCGTCGGGCTTCTGCGCCTGGGCGTGAAGCTGCGCGAATTCCAGGTCGAGGACGCGGCGGACTATCGCGGCGCGGCCACGCAGCAGTCCGCGCGGCGCGTGCGTGTGCCGGGTCTGCGTGGGCGCATCCTCGATCGTCGGGGCGAGACGCTGGCGGAAAGCCGGCTCGCGCCGTGTCTCGTCTGCGATCCCGCGCAGTTTCAGCGTCGTCGCTACGAGCAGACGTGCGCCGCTATCGGCGAGGCGGTGCAGGCGCTCGGCCGTGCGCTCGGCCGCGAGACGGCTCCGTCGTCCAACACGGTCGCGCGCCACATCTACCAGCTGCGGGCGATGCCGCTCGTCGTCTGGCGAGGGCTTGACGAACGCGAACTCGCCGTCTTTGCCGAGCATGAGTCGGACTATCCTGGCTTTGCCGTCGAGACGGAGGAGGTGCGGGCGTATCCGTGCGGGTCGCTTGCGGCGCAGCTCCTGGGCTATGTCGGCCGTGACAGCGGGGCGGGCGCGGCGGCGGACGGCGAGAAGTTCCATTTCTATCTGCCGGAGCTGCGCGGACGCGCCGGGCTCGAGACGTATTATGACAGCTACTTGCGCGGCGTGCCCGGCGAGCGGGAGCTGACGGTGGACGCGAACAGCTACACGATTCGCTCGCGTACCGTCGAGGAGCCTCAGCGCGGCCTTGATTTGCGGCTTGCGCTCGACGTTCGCCTTCAGCGCGCGGCGGAGGCGCAGTTGGCGGGCCTCGCCGGCGCGTGCGTGGCACTTGATCCGCGCACGGGCGACATTCTGGCCTTTGCGAGCGCGCCGGGCTACAATCCGAACGACTTCGTGCCGCGCCTCGATCCGGTGCTCTACCGGCGGTTGGCGGACGATCCGGCGAAGCCGCTCTTGAACCGGGCGTCAGGTGGTGCCTACGCGCCTGGCTCGACGTTCAAGCCGTTGACGGCGCTCGCGGGGCTTTCGGTCGGCTATCCGCCGACGGCGACGTATCCGTGCGACGGCGTCTATGCGCGCAACGGTCTGCGTCTCCGGTGCGCGAGCCGTTGGGGACACGGCGAACTCGACTTGCGCCATGCGCTCATGAAGAGCTGCAATCCGTATTTCTGCAATCTCGCGACGGAGATCGGCACGAACGCGCTCCTGCGCACGGCGCGTGCGTTTGGCCTTGGCGCAAAGACGGGTCTCGACCTCGGTGTGGACATGGCGGGCGTTGTGCCGGACGCGGACTGGAAGGCGCGGCAGTATCACGAACGCTGGTTCTTCGGCGACCTCGTGCAGATGTCGATTGGGCAGGGCATGCTGCTCGTCTCGCCGCTCCAGATGGCGCGTGTCGCGGGCGCGCTGGGGACGGGCTATCTCGTCACGCCGCGTCTGCGCGCGGATGCGCCGACCGAGCGGCAGAAGCTGCCGTTCCGGGAGGCGGATCTCCGTGTCGTGCGCGAGGGCATGCGAATGGTTGTCGCGGGCGATGGCGTTTCGCGCGGCACGGGCTGGCGCGGCGAATTGGACGTGCCGGTTCCCGTTTCGGGAAAGACGGGCACGGCCGAGGTCGGCGCGGGTGCGCGGCGACGCAAGAACACGTGGTTCATCGCGTACGCGCCGTCGGATGCGCCGCGCATCGCCGTCGCGCTGGTCGTCGAGAACGGCGAGTCGGGTGGCGGCACGGCGGCGCCGAAGGTTGCCGAGGTGCTGAAGTGCTTCTTCGCGGGCGAGGCGGAAGGGGGGCTGTCGTCATGAAGTTCCTTCGTCGCTTCGACTGGCTGCTCTTCGCCGCGATGCTGGCGCTTGTCGCCGTTGGGACGGTGACGATCTACTCGGCGGGGCATGCGCGCGCGGCGGCCTTTTTCCATGGCGTCTGGCGGAGCAACCTCTCGACGGCCGGATTCGGGCTTGTCCTCTACTTCGTCCTCGCCGGGTTCGACTATCGCAAGTATCTCGATTTCCTGGCCGTTCCGGCGTATGCGCTTTCGCTTGTCTGTCTCGTCGCCGTCCTGCTCGTCGGCGAGGAGGTCTATGGCGGCAAGCGGTGGCTCTGGTTCTTCCAGCCGAGCGAGATTTCGAAATTGGGCGTCATCACGCTCCTCGCGTCGCTTCTGGGCGGACGCTGGTTCGCGTGGCTGGACGGCTTTCGGGGCTTTCTCCTGACGGGCGTGCTGATTGGCGTGCCGGCGCTGCTGATCCTGGCCGAGCCGGACTTGGGGACGACGCTCACGCTGGTGCCGGCGGCGGTCGTGATTCTCTTTGTCGCGGGCGTCTGGCGCAAGGGCCTTGTGACGTTGCTGGCGGCGGGGAGCCTCGCGCTGGTCGCCGTGTTGGGCGCGGTCTATGAGGCCGAGAAGCCGGGCGTTCTGCCGGAACGGCGCGCGCAGATCCTTCGCTATGTGCCGCTGAAGCCGCACCAGGTCAAGCGTGTGCGCGTCTTTCTTTTCCCGGAAGAGGACTTGCGCGGCGCGGGCTGGAATCTGCGGCAGGCGAAGCTCTCGATCGGTTCGGGCGGCTATGCGGGCAAGGGAATCGGCAAGGGCGAACTCAATCATTTGAAGTACCTGCCGCCGTCCATCTCGATGAACGACTTCATCTTTTGCGTCTATGCCGAGGAGACGGGGTTCATCGGCTCTCTCGTTCTGCTGACGTTATTTGGCGTCTTGCTTGTGAGCGGCTGTCGCATAGCCGCCGTCGCGGCGGACGAGCGCGGACGGCTGTTGGCGCTTGGCTTTTCGACGCTCGTCTTCGCGCACGTCTACGTCAACATCGCGATGTCCATTGGCCTCGTCCCGATTACGGGCCTGCCGTTGCCGTTCGTCTCGTCGGGCCGCACGTTCCTCCTTACGGTCATGTGCGGGCTCGGCCTTATCCAAAGCGTCGCCCTTCACCGCGAATGAAATTTCAGTAGCAGTCAACACACTAATTACAACCATTCCAATTACAATCAGAGAGGAAAACAGAAATGATCAGTCTCAATCCGTTCAATTGGCTCAAGCGCTCCAAACTGAAGCGCGAGATCATCATCAATGTCGAAAAGCTCGAGACGCGCGTCGCCGTCATGGAGAACGGTCGCCTGGAGGAGTTCATGGTCGAGCACCCGGAGGAAGAGCGGCTCGTCGGCAGTGTCTTCAAGGGCCGCATCCAGAACCTTGAAAACGACCTGCAGGCCGCGTTCGTCGACATCGGGCTGAAGAAGAACGCATTCCTCCACTACTGGGACATGACGCCGGACGCGGACGCGCTTCTTGACGATGACGACGACACTGAGCGGCGCAAGGGACAGAAGGGCGGGCGCAAGGCGAATCGCCTTTCCGACCAGGAAATCGCCAAGCGGTTCCCGTCCGGCTCCGAGATCATCGTGCAGGTCACGAAGGGGCCGATTTCGACGAAGGGGCCGCGCGTGACGGCGAACCTCTCGATTCCCGGCCGCTATCTCGTCATGATGCCGGGCACGAAGATCCGCGGCGTCTCGAAGAAGATCGGCGATGCCGCCGAGCGCAAGCGGCTGAAGAAGATTCTCGACAAGTTGCCGCTCCCCGAGAACGTCGGACTCGTCGTCCGTACGGTCGGCGCCGGCGCCTCGGCGCGTGCGTTCGCGCGAGACCTCCGCAACATCCTCTCCGTCTGGAACGAGATGCAGGGCAACGTCAAGAACCTGCGCACGCCGTGCTGCATCTTTCAGGAGCCGGATCTTTGCGAGCGCGTGATCCGCGACTGGCTGACGGAGGACGTGGACGCGATCGTGATCGACGACGCGAAGACCTACGAGTCGATGCGGGATCTCGCCGCGCGCATTTCGCGCCGCGCGAAGTCGAAGATTCGCCGCTATGACGGCGTGACGGGCATCTTCGAGCACTATGGCATTGAGCGTCAGCTCACGGACGCCTTTGCGCGTCAGGTCCCGCTCAAGTCGGGCGGCTATCTCGTCATCGACGAGACGGAGGCTCTGATCGCCGTGGACGTGAACACGGGCCACTACAAGGGCAAGGGAAGCCAGGAGGAGGCGATTCGCGAGGTGAACCTTGAGGCGGTGGACGAGGTTGCGCGGCAGCTGCGTCTCCGGAACATCGGCGGCCTGGTCGTCCTGGATCTCATCGACATGAAGTCGCGCAAGCATCAGCGTGAGGTGTATCGCGCGCTCAAGGAGGCGCTGCGGCGCGACCGTGCGCGGACGAATGTCTTGGAGATTTCCGAACTGGGGCTTTTGGAGATGAGCCGTCAGCGGCAGGATTCCTCGATTCTCTCGCAGCTCACGTCGAAGTGCCCGTATTGCCAGGGGCATGGCGTCGTCAAGTCGCCGATGGCGATTTCAATCGAGATTCAGCGGCGGCTTGTCTCGCTGTTGCGGAAGGCGGAGGCGGAGAAGAAGCCGTTTGAACCGAAGATCGTGATTGCGCCGCAGGTGATGCATCGTCTGCGCACGGAGGACAGCGAAATCCTCGCGCAGCTCCAGAAGGAGCACAACACGCGCCTGACGTTCGTCTCGGAACTCCATCGCCATCCGGAATCCTTCTCGATTCTCGACGCCGCCACCGCCCAGGTCCTCTACTCCCAGAGCTGAGGGCCGGGGCGAGGGGCGACCGTCACGGATGATGGACATTTTCGCACATAGTCTTGCGGGTCGTTCGCAAGACGCCTGGCAGACGCTTGACGTGCATGCGGCGAATGTGGCGGAACGGGCCGCCGCGTTCGCGCATTCCTTCGGTTCGGAGGCGTGGGCGCGGCTGTTGGGTGAACTCCATGATGTCGGCAAGGCGCGGCGTTCGTTCCAGTCATATCTTGCGCATGCGAATGGCCTGGGCGATTCCGACTACGACGCTTCGGAGCATTCCCATTCGGGTGCGGGCGCCTGTTGGGCCATCAAGCAGTTCGGGTGTCTTGGACGTATTCTCGCTTACTGTGTGGCAGGCCATCATGCAGGGCTTCCCGATTGGATTGGAGGCGAGACTCCGAATGGCGCGCTGTCTGTCCGGCTGTCGGAGGAGGCGGCCGTGTTGGAAGAGGCGGAAGTCCGTGTTCAGTTAAACGCATTGTCCGCAAACTGGTCGCGATTGCCGATGCCGCCGTTTGGATTTAAAGAGCGGGAAGTCGCCTTTTGGATTCGGATGCTCTACTCCTGTCTTGTCGATGCCGACTTTCTCGACACAGAGGCATTCATGGACGTGGATCGTGCCGAGGGGCGTGGCGGCTATCCGCCGCTTGCCGCTCTTGCAGATTCATTCTTTGCGGAACTCGACGCGAAGCAACGGGCGGCAGCTCCGACGGACGTGAACGCAATTCGGGCCGAGATTCGCGCGGCTTGCGAATCTGCGGCGGATGAGCCTTCGGGCCTTTTCTCGTTGACCGTTCCGACGGGCGGCGGCAAGACGCTGTCCGCGATGGCGTTCGCATTTCGCCATGCGCGGAAGTTCGGCAAGAAGCGAATCATCTATGTGATTCCGTATACATCCATCATCGAACAAACAGCGGATGTGCTGCGGCGGTTTCTCGGTGATGCGAATGTGCTGGAACACCATTCCAATTTCGATCCGGCGAAGGAGACGCAGTCTTCGCGTTTGGCGTCCGAGAACTGGGATGCGCCCGTCATCGTGACGACAACGGTTCAGTTCTTCGAATCCTTGTACGCCTGCAAATCGAGTCGGTGTCGCAAACTTCACAACATCGCGGAGAGTGTCGTGATTCTCGACGAAGTGCAGCTCTTGCCGACGCCGCTTCTGAAGCCGTGTTCGGCGGCTCTTAAGCAGTTGACGGAACGTTATGGGACGACGGTTGTTCTCTCGACGGCGACACAGCCGGGACTGCCTGGACTCGACGGCGTTCGCGAAATGATTCCCGCGTCTCTCAATTTGTATGCGCGTCTCAGGCGTACGGAATGCGAATTTCCGACTGATCTGTCGAAACGCCGGACATGGGACGAGATCGCGGAAGAACTCGTCGCGTTCCGGCAGGTTCTCTGCGTGGTGAACACGCGCAAGGACTGTCGAGACCTGTTCGATCGAATGCCGTCAGGGACAATTCATCTCTCGGCTTCAATGTGCGGTGAGCACCGTTCGCGCGTAATTGCGCATATCAAGGAGTGCCTGGCGCGCGGCGAGGGCATCCGCGTTATTAGCACGCAACTGGTTGAGGCGGGTGTCGACATCGATTTCCCAGTTGTCTACCGCGCGTTCACGGGGCTCTCGTCCATCGCTCAGTCGGCGGGACGATGTAACCGCGAGGGCCGATTGGGCGGGCTGGGGCGTGTCGTCGTCTTCATGCCGCCGAAGGAAAGTCCGCGCGGCGAGTTGCGCAATGGCGAGTATGCGACGAGCGAGCTTTTGAATGTGAAAACCTGCCCATCGCTTGAGTCTCCGGACATCTTTCCTGTCTATTTCCAGAAGTTGCGGGCGCGTGCTCATTCCCTTGGCGAAGTGTTTGACGATTGGCTTGTCAAGAATGAGCAGCGCTTACTGTTCCAGTTTCGAGAGGCGGCCGTAGCCTTTCGAATGATTGGCGATGAGGCGATTTCGGTCGTCGTGCGATACGGGGACAATGGGAGTCTCGTCGACGAATTGCGGATGCTGGGGCCGAAGCGCATGATTATGCGACGGCTTCAACGCTTTACGGTGAATGTGCCACGCGGCACGATTGGTGAACTTTTGCGAAAAGGTTTTGTCGAGGAAATGCATCCGGGTGTCTATGTGCAAACGCTGGCATCGGTGTATTCCGGGTTGTTCGGGCTGGATGTTTTTCGAGCAGACTTGACTTCTGAAGAGACTATTTTGTAAACTGTCCGCAGGTCGGGGATTGTTGGAATGACGGAATGAAGAGAGGAATCGGAAAATGAGAGGATTTTGCTTGGAGGTTTCGGGGGCATTCGCCTGCTTTACGCGGCCGGAGATGAAGGTCGAGCGCGTGAGTTATGATGTCATCACGCCGTCGGCGGCGCGGGGTGTCTTCTCAGCCATTTTTTGGAAGCCCGCCATTAGATGGCGGATTACGAAAATCGAGGTGATGAATTCGATTCGCTGGACGAGCGTGCGGCGCAACGAGGTGAGTGCCGTGGCAAATCCAGGTCGGGGCAGTGACGGCATTCGCGTCGAGGATGTCCGCCAGCAGCGTGCCGGGCTTTTCCTGCGCGACGTGCGTTATCGCTTGTACGCCGAGTTCGATTTCATTTCGCCGGAAAAGAGGTCGAAGGCGTTGAACCCTTCGCCCGAATGGCTGACGGACGAAGCGGAAAAAGAACTTTATCGCGCTTCGGAGGCGCGGCCGGACGAGAAGGAGGCGAAGTACGCGGCGATGTTCG
>CAZWQY010000013.1:0-56605 GCA_964636295.1 uncultured Lentisphaeraceae bacterium
TTGAGGTCGGGCCGCCGCGCCGCGAGTTTCCGCGCCTCCTTCACGTAGAAGTCCGTGACGACGTCGCACCGCCACTGGATCCAGTCCTCCCAGGCGTTCGCGCGAAGCCATGCGGCGTACGCCTTGCCGCGCAACGGGTCTTTTTTGTCCACGGGGATCTTCAGCCCCTTGGCCTTCGCGAACGCCTGGAC
The DNA here is from genome assembly GCA_964636295.1 of uncultured Lentisphaeraceae bacterium. GTDB lineage: Bacteria > Verrucomicrobiota > Kiritimatiellia > RFP12 > UBA1067 > UBA1067. The sequence continues at coordinate 192 of CAZWQY010000013.1, forward strand.
GGTGTAGTCGTTGTAGCCGCTCTGCTCGTCGCCAAACCAGAGCATGCAGTGGCGCGTCATGTGCATGCACACGCCTTTGAACGACGGATAGGGCAGCCCCTGCGCCGTCAGCGTGTCGATGAATCGGGAAATGCTCTTGCGCACGGCGGGGTGGTGGAAGTTGAAGTTCGGCGGCGTGTCGTGCCACCCGCCCCAGTTCGGCTTTCCCGTGTCGTGGATGGCGATCATCGTGTCGTGAAGCGCGCCGTTGGACATCGTGGCGCGGGTGACGAGGCCGGCGGGCACGGGCAGGGTGTTCGGGTTCACCGTCGGCATCAGCGACAGCCCCTCCGCGTCGAACTTCGCATACCAGGCGCTCAGGAAGTCGGGGGCGTGGTTGCGCGGATTCCACGCGTCGCCGATCAGGCCGTGGTACCAGACGCCAGGATAGGCGAACAGGTTCTGCCCGGTGTACTTCATCAGCGCGGCCGTGCGGTCGATCAGGGATTCCATCCCCGCCATCGCCGCGCAGCCGGACGCGGACACGCCGAAGTCGTAGGCGATCGCGGGGTCTTCGAAGTAGAGCGCGAACGTGCGCTTCCAGTCGCGCGGCGCGGACGCGGACGCTTCGGGTTCATTCACGGCCGCCACGGGCAGCGCGGCGTCGGCCACGCGATAGAGGCGGATGGCTGACACGGCGGCGGGGGCGCCGATGTTCGCCGTCATCGCCACGAGCGTGACGTCGGGGACACTCGCCCAGTAGAGGCAGCGGTGCGTGAGCGTCCGGCCCGTGTTCGGATACTCGTCGCCGGCGGCATAACCGGTCTGGAGCGTGTAGTCGCCGCCGGCGCGTTTCGAGTGCTGGACGATGATGTCGGCCGTTCGCTTCATGTCGTCGGGGTAGTCGATCTCGAAGCACCAGAGCGGGAACGTGGGGTCAATCTTGAAACGAACGGCGAACCGGTCGCCTGCGTTCGGACCGGCCTCAAGGTAGGGAACGCCGCCCAGGTTTCCGCGCCGCGTCGCGCCGACGGCGCGGAAGCGGTCTGCCGGGAGGTCGGCGTCCATGCGGAGTTCGGAGACGAGTTCCATCTTCCGAGGACGACCGGGCACGTCGCCCGGCGCGGGCGACAGTTCCTGCGGATTTCCCTTCCCCATGACCATCAGGGAGACGCGACCGTACGTCCGGTTGCCGTCCGTGACGGAAAGCGCGTAGCGGCCTTTGGGAAGATTGATCGCGAGCCGCGCGGACTTGCCCCCGACGGGTTCGTCGTACGTCGCGATCTTCTTGTCGGCGGCGTCGAAAATGCAGTAGCGGAAGGCCTTCAAGTCGCGTCCCGACGGGCTTCGAGTCCGAACGGCGATCGTGGAGGGCGTGTTTTCAAGCGCGTACCGGCCGACGACCTGGATGTCCACGACGGATTCGCGGTCGTAGATCTCCAAAATCCGCTTCTTGGGAAGCGGCGCAGAGTAGATGCGCAGGTCGTCGACGAGGCCGTCGAAGCGTTCGATGGTGCCCTTGCAGCCGACGAAGAACGTCTTGAACGCGAGCGCGGCGGATTCAAGCGAATCGTGTGTGCGGAGCGCCGACTGCATGGGCGATTCGGAATCGCCGCCGCCGCCGCTGGCGCGCCCGTTGACGAACAGCCTCACGCCGTCTTCGTCCCACGTCACGGCGAAATGGTTCCATTCGTAGTCCGTCGCGGAGGCCGAGAGGACGGCGTACGAATCGTTGATGTCGCCCCTGTCGGCGCGCAGCCTGTCGCTCCAGCACCAGAACCACAGCTGCCCGGAGCCGATGCGCACTTCGGGAGGCTCCGGGTTGGCGAAAAGCGTCCGCCAGATTTCGCCGCCGTCCTTCCGCCGGCCGTTGTCCGGCCATTCGCGCTTGAACCACAGGCTCACCGTCCCGCGCGCCTGCACGAGATTGCCCTTCGCAAGGTATTCAAGCACGCTGTTCGACGCCGTGCAAAGGCGCACGGCCGAACCGCGCACGCCGTCGGCGTAGGACAGCCCCTGCGCACGGCAGGGCTTCGCGTCGCCCCGCGCGAACGTCGCGTCCGCCGTGCCGTCGAACGGCGCGTGGAAAATCAGTTCCGGTTTCACCTGCGCCTTCGCGCGACTCAACGGAAGTTCCGCCGACGGCGCGTACTTCGCGCCGTAGAACTCAAACGGGCCATTCGACGACTGGCGCGTCAGATCCCATCGCAGATGGAGGGTGTCGAGGTCGCCCGGAATGTCCTGCACCATGGCGTAGTCCCTGCGTTGGCCGAACGTCTGCACCCTTCGGCTGCGATAGTAGTGTCCCTGCGGCCCGTGCCCCTCAAAATACGCCTTGCCTTCGGAACCGTAGGCACCGCCCAGCGTCGAGACAAGGGCGCCGTCGCCCCCTCGGTACGTCCGGGCGCCGATGTCGGGCGACATGAAGACGAGCTTGCCCATGCCGGCCTTGAACGCCGCCCGCGCGTCGATCACGAGCCGGTCCACCGCGCCGGAGACGACCACCTTGTCGGCGAACGCCCCGCCCTCGGTATTAAAGAACAGCACGGGACGCCCGTCGGCATCCTTGACCGTGACGTTCGACGGGGAGGTGACGGCCGCCCGGACGGAACGCCACTCGCAGGACGGAAACGTCCGGACTTCGGCCCGCCCGAACAGCGTGAACGCCACCGCACTCGCAACCCAAATGCTTTTCGTTTTCATGCAGACTTCCTTTCTTTCACACGAGCAATCTGACTCTGAGCGCGCCCCTGAACACGGACACCCCTGCACGTCAGCGCAGAATCAACGCCGAACCGCTCGGAGGGACGTACAACGCGCCAGGACCGGACAACAGGCCGAAGAGATCGGGACGGCTCTCCGCCGACACGAGGCCCGAACGTCTCCTGCCGCCGATCACCAGACGACTGATCTTGTTCGTGCCCACAAAGTCGAGCGACAGGCGTGCACCGCGCGCGACCTCGATTTCCAGGTTCGACGAAAGTTCCAACGGACGTTCCGTCTCGACGCGGTAGAACTGTACCCCATCCACGAGCGTCGTGCGATCAACGAGGTTGACACCGTCCCAAACAGTCTGTCCCTTCAAACCAACGTCGTAGACGCCGGCCGCCGGCACATACGCCATGAACGCATACTCGTTGAAGTTCGTAACTGCCACTTCGTCCGTGCGGCCGAGCCAGTTCGTCACACCGCCCTGCGCCACGAAGAACGCAATCGGATTCCTGCCGCAGTTCAAGCTGTTGTTGCCATCGTTTCCTTCACGCCGCGACGCAAGATTCGCGGAGAAGCGGTAAAGCCCCGGCGCAGGAACGTCGACGGACTGCCACACCGTATCGTCATTGACGAGTTTGAAATAACCGTCCCCCTCAAAAACGTCCGTACCAAAGTGAGTGAACCCAGCAGGGGACGTGTCGGAATAGGACCCCCACTGCGAACCCGTAATTCGAAACCCATTGCCCATCGGCTTGAAAGTCTGTTCAATGTGCCACGGCGTCATCGACTCGAACCCGCCCTCCTTCAGAAGATTCACGTGGTCAACGGCGGCGAGGACAAGATTGTCCACAAGCGCCTGGCCGAGTTTCTCGGACGCGCCCGCCGCCCCGCCCGTGAGCGTGAGCGTAACGGGCGTCGCCCCGTCCACGGAAAACGCCGTCGGCCAGTCGCGCGGCAGAAGCGCACGGCTGTTGGTCTTCACCGAACCCAGCGCGACATCCGTCTCGCCGATGCGCACCGACGCCGCAATCGTGTACGAATAAGGCGCGTTGTTGTCCGTCCGCACGAACGCGAAATCGGCGCGGAAACGCCATGTCCCCGCCGGCGGCGTGAATGTCGTGGACAGGCTCGCCCCGGAGCCGACCATGAAGAACTGCGTCCGACTGCCGATTCGGTTCCACGGCGCATTGAAGCGGCGTCCGCCATCCGCCCCCGGAACGGTGAACGTGGACACCATCCGCGTTTTATTATTCAAATCCACATATTTATTCTCAACCGAGACCGTGTATTGCCCCACGACGAAACCCGGCACACGGTTCGTGTTGTCCGCCGTGACCGTGGACGTGTTCACGAAATTGGCGGCATGGTTCTCAAAGCCGCCGTTGGGAATCTCCCACGTCGGCCGGTCCGCCACGCGCGCCAGACAAAAATCGTCGAACTGCGTACATTTATCAGAACCGTCGCCCGTCGCCTTCAGCCACAGCTGCTTCACGCCCGCCGTCAGACGGATCGGGCCGAGCGAATACGGTAGCCAGCCAGACGTCCCCGCCACCGAGAAATTCCCAAGCGCAACGAGCGAATCGGCGTCCGGACCGATCATCACGTCCAGATGCTTGCCAGCGTAGCCGCTGTGGCGCGGCGACGCCTGGAATGCCAGCACGTAGTCGCCGTCGGCCGGAACTTCCACCTCGCACCACGCGGAGGCGCGGTTCTTGACGACGACCACGCCGCTCTTGTCGGCTTGCAACACCAACCCCCAGTCTTTCGGAGGTTCCAGCCGCTGGTCGAAGAAGAAGACGGCGTTGTCGGCCTCGTTCTCCCGTTTCGCCGGCACGATGGCGTGCCAACCATTCACCTCTTTGCCATTGCTGATGTAGAAAAACGGATCCGTGTGCACCGTGGCCGAATATGTCTCGAAGTCCGCATCCGGAATCTCCGCCGAAACCGTATCTTCGGAGGAGGCGACCCTGCGCGACGCGCGTTCGGGCGCGGCCAGGCGCAGACCGCCCGCCTGGACGGAGATGCGGGACACACCGTCCGGCACTTCGTCGAGCATGACGGCACCCGTCCCCGTCTTCACAAGGCGCGTCGGGTCGCTCCCCGCGACGGGCGCCGCAATCTCCGCGCCCCAGAACCGCTGCTCGCACGTGATCGTGTCACCCGCCGCACAGACGAGCGGCAGTCCATAGCCCAACGCCAGCGTTCCCTCGCGCACGTCGACGCGGCTCGACATCGCATAGGGCGCGTAAGTCGAACGGATCGTCATCGCGTCCGCGCCGACTTTGCGGAGGCAGCCGTCGCCGACCAGCGTCAGCGGGGTTGTACCCGTCGTCTCGACGACCGTGTTCGTCGCAAGGCGCACGGTCGTCGCGGGCCGAACGGCGGGCGGCGGTGTCCCGCGCCATTTCTGGTTGAGCCAGCCGGAGACGGCCAGCCGTTCGGCCGTCGTCAGGTTGTTCGTGAAGAGCAGCATCTCGAACACGTACTCGCCGCCCGCGCGGTTACCGCCGCCCGTCCACGCCGTCGTGCCGAGAATCGCGTTGACCTTTTCCCCCTTCGCCGTCACCGCCATGTTCGTGCCGGCCGTCGTCTTCAACTGCATGTCGCGGTCGTTGAAGAAGCACATCGCGCCCAGCGAACTCCCCAACGCCTCGACCTCCACCACGTGGACGCTCTTCGCTGGATATCCCTGGTTGAACGGATCGATCTGCGTCCCGTTCAAATACGTACGAGAGGCATGTATCGGCCCGTTTTCGCCGCTCATGCTTGTCCAAATGCCCCAACCGCCGGCGCGTTGGAAATAGGGCGTTCCGCTTCCCCGCTGGCCCAGCACGTCGCCGTACGACGTCTCGCCGCCGTGGACGATGAACACATGGCGAAGGCCGGTGAGATTCGCCTGCTTTCCGTCCGGCTTCACCCAGTTCATGAAACAGCCTTTGCCATATCCGCGGAAATAGACGCCGGACTTGTCGCCGTAGGCCTGCGCCAGCGGGAACGCCGTGAGCCAGTCGTTCGTGAACGCGACGGCGCGTGGATAGCGGAACGGCGCGTCCGCTTCGCCCGTCCCCGTCTCGCGTACGTCGAGCCAGGATTCGACCTCGCCGTCCGCGCCGCCGGCACGCGGGCGCAGGTTCGTCTCCGCCTCCACCCAGAACACGGCGCGGTCCATCACGTCCTTCGGCTGCGCGTACGCGGCCGGCGCGGCCGACGGCGTGAACGCGACCGTCCCCTCGCGGACGTCGATCTCAATGGGCGCATTTTCCGTAAACGCGCCGTCCGAGATTTCCAGTCGGCCGGTGCCCGTCTTCTCCAGCGTGGCGCGGGACGAAAGCCGCACGGGCGACGTCTGCACCGTGTCCGCGTCCACCGCGAACGTGTGCCGTTCGCCCGTGCCCACGACGATGTCGTCCGCGCGTCCCGCCGCGCTGAAACCCACGGCCGCGCAAAGCGCGCCCGTCCCGATGACCATCTTCCAGACCGTCTTTTCCATCCGCCGCCTCCGTGTTTGACGTGTTGGTTGACCCGATCTAGCCTCGCCGTTCAGGCGAAACGCCGACTACTCACCTAACTGATTGGCTATTATAGTTTTTTTTTTTTTTTCTAAAAGTCAATAGGCCAAGCGGAATTTTTTGAAGGAGGCCAACCCCCACTGGGGACAAACCAACCCGTCCACAGCAAACGGCGCGTGACCAATGACCTCAAACGGATGCGCGCCGCGCGGTCAGGAAGCCCGGAAGTCGACGAGATGCCCGATCAGCGAGCGGATGCCGCGATAGTAGAAGCCAATGTCGAAAAGCGTGCGCGTCGAGGTCAGCCGATGCCAGAGCGCGCCCGGCTGGAGAAACCCGCGATAGACGTCGCGAATCGCGCGCTTGATCTCGTCCTCCGTGACGCGCGGCGTCTTCGTGATCGCGCGGCGCATGTCGTACTCGTCCCAGTCCTTCGTCAGAAGCCCGCCGTTCGCGTCCAGTTCCCTGAACAGCGGCGTGCCCGGATAGGGAATCGTGAGCGTGCACTGGAGCGTCTTCGCCCAGCCCTTCGCAAGCAGCCGCCGCGCGAGGGCGACCGTGTTTGCGATTTCCTTCGGCCCTTCCCACGCATGGCCGAACATGAAGGTGACATGGACGTCCAGCCCCGCCTCGGTCGCCCAGCGCGCGCCCTTCTCGACGTCCTCGACCTTCAACGCCTTCACGAAGCGATCCAACGTCTCCTGGTTCGCGCTCTCGACGCCGAAAAGGACGAACTGGAATCCCGCGCGGCGCATCAGGCGATAGTCGTCCCGCGTGAGCCGCCCGAAGCGCATGTTGCAGTCGAGCCGCACCTTCTTCGGAAGGCCGCGCCGAATCATCTCCTCGCAGAATGTCGTAAGCCACGAACCGACGGGGAAGGACCCCGAATCGTCCATGATCTCCTTTACACCGTACGTCGTCACGAGATGCTCGATCTCGTCCACGACATCAATCGGATCGCGCGTGCGGTACTTCGGATAGAGCGTCGTCCAGCTGCAGAAGGTGCACTTGCCGTGCCAGCAGTCGCGACCGGACATGATGTACGTCCCCGGCGTGCGGCGGAAATTGCCGTTCTTCTTCGCGTAAAGTTCCCAGTGGACGAGGTCGCGGTCGATCCACGGCGTGTCCGCAAGCGACTCGCGGAGCGCGAACGGCCGCACGCCCTGCGGGCAACCCGCCGCGATGAAGTCCAGAAGCCCGTAGTCCCAGTCGCCGCCGGGGATGATCGCCCAGACGCCCGGCTTCTCGATTGACTCCTGCGGCAAGGCGGTGACATGGTCGCCGACAAGGACAAACTTCGACTGCCCGAACGACCGGCTGGCCGCATGCGCGGCAATCCACGCCCAATGCCGCTTGACGACCGGCGTCTTCGTCTCAAGGACGACGAGATCGGGACGGAACGCGGCGAGCTGCGCGTCAAACGCCTCGGCCGTCAGCTCGGCGGCGATGCCGTCGAGGAAGAGGACGTCATGCCCGGCCTTCTTCAGCATCGTCGCGGCCGTCGCCGGAACGACAGGGAAGATATAGGTCGGGCGCGAGAACCACTGGAACTGACGGTTCTGCGTAAGGAGCGGCACGCCCTTCTCGCTCGCGAGCGGCGGATAGCAAATCGCAACTCTCATCACGCAACGTCTTTTCCCGGAAAGCCCCGCATCCGTCCACCCTCCCGCGCGTTTACCACTTGTAGCCCAGGCCAACAAGATAGAGGAAGTCGTCCTTCTTCATGTCCGAGGCGGGCTTCGAGTCGTAGTCCCACTCGATGCGCGCGTCGAAGGTGAAGTCGCCGACCAGCTTCACCTGGAAGCCGACGTCGGCGCGAACGAGGAACTTGTCCCAGTCATCGACCTCCGGCAGGAAGCGCAGGTTGTGGAAGAAGTTCATGTTGTCCGCCCACTTCGGCAGGAAGACGAGGTGGTGCGCGTAACGCACGGCGGCAAAGCCGTCCGCCTTCTCGTCGTCGTTGTTCCGCCACTCCTCCTTGATCCAGTTCGCGCCGACCTCCTGGTTGAAGCTCCACGTGCCGGTCGCCGCGAACGGCGTGCCGTCCAGCCACTGGTAGCCCGCGCCGAGGCCGACCGTGTAGCGGGCGTTCAAGTCCTTGATCGAGTCGCGCTCCCAGAGGACGTCCTCGTAGGTGTACGCCTTCGGCAGCCAGAAGTGATCGTGCTTGACTTCGGCCTCCCACTCGTCCGTCGTCTTCTCGTGGTCGGTCGTCGAGGTTCCGTCCATTCCGTAGTCATAGGCGAAGCGCGCGAGGAAGCGATCCTTCTCCCAGCGGCGCGTTGTCTCGGCGCGCACGGCGCCGGAGTCCTTGTAGGTGTTGCCGCGCTTGCCGGTGTAGGCGGCCGTCACGCTGCCGTGCCATTTCTCCGCGACGGGGTCGATTGCCTTCACGTCGGCCATGTCGAGCGCGTCCGCGCCCGCGACATACGCGCCGTTCGTGACCGCGAGGGCCGTGCGCGTCTCGCTCAAGTCCGTGCGCTGAACCGTGCGCTCGCCGACGTCAAGGCGCGCGATGTTCGCGACCTTGACCGTGACGTCGCCCAGGTCGTCGGACGCGAAGACGACGGCGTCCTTCGAGACGCTCCGAACCGTGCCCGTCAGGAACGAGCCGGACTTGAGGTCGATTCGGTCGGCGAATGCCGCGCCCGCGACGGCGGCAAGAACGAATGCGGAAAGGAGTTTCTTCATGATGTGTGTTTCCCGTCCAGTGGGTTAATTCGACTTTCTCCGATACGCCGGATCCTTTTGGAACGGCAGGTAGGTGTCAATCGTGGCACGATGAACGCGGTTCGTCCGACGCGGGTCGCTGTACTGCTCCTCCAGCGGACGAAGGTCAAGAGACTGGATGCCCTCGACGTGCCGGCGGCGGTCGCCCGGCTCGCGACGGATGTCCTCCGTGTACTGGCGGCCCAAGACGGCGTTCTTCGGCAAGCCCGCGTCCTTCTCGATCTTGCGCGGATCGACCAGCCCGACCGTCACGAAGACGATGATGTCCTTCTGCTCCTTGACGCGCTGCTTGGAGCCGAAGAGGCGCGGGCCGATCCACCACCAGTCCCGAAGCCACGGAATGCCGCTGTCGATCTGGCTCTCGACCGTGCGGGAAAGGCCGCCGATGACCGCCGTCGTGCCGCTCGCCATGTTGAACTCCGTCAGAAGGCGCTGGACGTTGATGACGGGGTACTTGCTCGACGTCCCGGACGTGTCGGACGACTGGATGAAGCCCGAACGCTCGATGCTCGTGTCCAGCGAGCTGATGGTCGGCACGATCGTCACGTTGATGAGTCCGTTCGTGGAGATGCGGGGCGTGACCTCAAGCGAAATGCCCCAGCTGAAGAAGGCCTCCTTCGCGAACATGAGCGAGTCCTCGCCCGGAATCGTCGCCATCTTCATGTCCAGGTCGATCGACTGCGTCGAGTCGTTGATCGTGCGCTTGACGGCGACCGTCACGTTCGGATACTTCGTCGTCATGTCAACCGTCGCCTTCTTGCCGGAGGAGACGATGATCTTCGGGTTGGAGAACGTCCGCGCGTCCTCGCTCGCCTCCAGCGCGCGCAGGACGACGTAGAGGTCGCTCATCCCCAGCGTCGCGTTCACGTGCGAGAGGTTGGCGCTCTGGGTGCCCGCGTTGGCGGACGAGGAGAGCGTGTAGCTGTTGTCCACGCTGTTGTATGAGCTGACGCCCTCCATCTTGCGCTCGTTGTAGCCGGCGTTGATGCCGAGCGTCCCCTTCATCCCGTCAAGCATCGACCAGTCGATGCCGAGCTTGTGGGAGGCGTTGTTCGAAAGCTCGACGAAGCGCGCCTCGATGTAGACCTGCTGCGCCTCGACGTCCAGTTCCGAAATCGACTTCTCGCAGGCGTCGAGGATGAGACGCGGCGCCGTGACCATGAGCGAATTCGACTCCGGGAACGCGACGGCCATCTTCGTCACCTTCCAGTTCGCGCCGAAGTCGCCGTTCCACATCGCGTTGAAGTTCGCCGCGACTTCCGCCGCCGAGGCGTGGTTGAGCTTGAAGATGCGCGTCTCGATACGCCCCTGCGACTCCTTGCGCTCGGCCTTCGCCTCCTCCCGCGCCGCCTTGGCGTCCGTCAGGGCCTGCGCCGCCTTCTCGGCCGCCGCCTTCGCCGCCGCGTCCGCCGCGTCCTTCGCCGCCTTCTCGGCCGCTGCCTTGACGAGGGCCTCGGTCGCGTCCTTCGCCGCCTTCTCGGCCGTCTCGCGCGCCGACTTCTCCCAGCCGACCCGCTCAAGCGCGGCCTTCTCCGCCGCCGCGCGCACCGCACGCTCGGCAATCTCCTGGAACGACGCGCCGCCAAGCGTCTCCTCGCCGACGGCGACGACCGCCGCAACGGCGGCCACGAAACAAAACAGCCTTCTCATGTTCAGCCCTTGAAAACGAAAAACTTGCGGACGACGAAATTGACGGCGACCGAGACCAGGACGTTGACGACGAACGAATACGTCGTCTGCATCCCCTGAAAACGCACAAGCGCCCAGATCGCCGCCGAGCCGCAGAGGATCGCGAACCCACTGCCCGCGAGGAAGAGCGCATACTCGGCCAGCCAGCCGTGCCGCCCCGGCGTGAAGACGTACTTCCGGTTCAGAAGCCAGCAGACGACGTTCGCGACGAAGAAGCCGACGAAATTGCACACAACCGCCAGATTGGCCCGCACGGCGTCCGGCACGTCCACGCTCGCAAAGACGCCGTGCCGAACGAAAAGGTCTTCCGCGCCAAGGCACGGCCAGACATACGCCGCGCAAAACGCCGCCACAACGAGGTTGATCAGCGTCGCCAAGACGCCGATCACGCCATACTTGAAAATCTGCCAGAACAGCCTGCCCATAGTCTCCCTGCCGTCACACGGGGGATAGCCCCCGTGAATGCGGTATTTTACCAAAATTCCGCTTCGCGCGGCAAGGGACTACCCGACACGCGAAACGGACGCAAGCATGTCAGCGCGGCGAAGAGCGGAACGACAGCCCCGGAATCTCGCGCGGGCGTTCGCTCGAACCGAGGAACGGCATGAACGTGGCCCCCGCGCCATCGGCACGGAACGTCAGACGCACGTGATTCCACCCTTTTTCCAGCAGAATCGGATAGGGATCGCGCCGGACGCACCCCTCGTCCGTGAACGGCGTCTCCAGCAGGTCATCCGAGTACGGCACGGCCTGCTCGTTGCGGCGAGACGTCCGCGCCTTCACGCCCGGACGCTTCCACACGGGCGGCGGCAGTTCGCGGCCGTTCAGCTCGACCTTCTCGTCCGCCCCCCGCCACTGCCCGTAGTCCGGCAGCCGTCCGCGCCCGTAGGCGCAGCCGAAGTGCGTGAAGTCGATCCATGCGCCGACCGCCTGGCGCATCGGCGAGAAAATCCACGTCTCGGCCATGACAAGCCCCTTCTGGTGACGCTCCTTCGGCAGCAGGGCGTTCACGTTCTTCAAGATGCCCTGCGGCACGTCCGTCGCCAGCACCGTGCCGTCCGGCGCCGACAGCCGCCACCGCATCGCGGTCTGGGCCAGGAACGGGAACGGGAAGCGGAAGTCGTCCAAACACTTGTCCCGCTGGGCCACGGCGCGGCGTTCCAGATCGGCCGCGAACACGAAGCGCGGATCGCCGACGGACGGCATCCGGCGGCGCTGGAACGCGGGTTCGTCCGTCGCGCGCCCGCGCCAGTAGGTGTCGCCGAAGAGCATGATCGTGGGGAAGACCATCGCGTTCACGAACAGCCGGTAGGTGTCTTCGCCCACGTTGTCGTCGTGCCACGTGCAGGTGATCGCGCCGAGCTTGCGCGCGTCGTCGATCGCCCAGCGACAGGGCTTGACGAACGCGGCCATCGGCAGTACCTCGAACGGACTCCACGAGCCGTTGTACATCCGCGCCGCGTCGAAAGCCGCATGCGTGGAGTTGGTGAGATGGTTGTCATGCCAGACCATGTCGATGATCCGCCCACGGCCCTTCGTCTGCTCGCCCGGTGCCCAGAGGACGGCGGCACGGCCACGGGACGTGACGGTGTTCACCCACGTGTCCAGCCACGCGCCCGGACAGCGTTCGGGATCGACGCGCACTTCGTCCGTGCCCAGATGGACGAACGGCATTACGTCCGCCGGCGCAAGCGAACAGAGTTCCTCGAAAATGTCCGACAGCACCTTCTCGACCTCCGGCACGTTCATCGTGTCGATGCCCATGCCCCGGCGGAACGCGAGCGTGTGGCCCGGCACGTCCAGCTCCGGCATGACCGTCACGCCGCGTTCGGCGGCATAGCGCACGATCTCGCGGAAATCGCGCTGCGTGTAGTACTTGCCGATCTGCCGCGCGAACGCGCGGTCGCCCTGCAACTGCGGATATTTCTTCGACTCCAGCCGCCAGCCGTGGTAATCGGAGAGATGCCAGTGGAAGAGGTTCATCTTGTAGCGCGACATCATGTCGATGATCGCCTTGACCCCGTCCATCTCCAAGAAGTTGCGTCCGCAGTCGTTCATGTAGCCGCGCCATTTCAAGTCCGGCCAGTCGACGATCCGGCAGCAGGGGACGCGCGCGCCGCCCGACAGGCGCAGCAGCTGATCCAGCGTGACGCGCGCCCAGCGCTCGCCGCGCCGCGACGGCGCGGTGATGCAGACGTTGGACGGCGACACCTCAAGGACATAGGACTCGTCCGCCGTCCGTTCGGGCGCGCCCGGCACGGCCGCGCGCCGCACCTCGACGTTCGCCAAGTCAAATTCGCCTGCCGTGCCCGCACGCCGCTCGACCTGACGCGGCACCGGCAGCAGCTCGTCCAGCGCGTCCGCCGAACAGGAGACCGCGACCAGCAGTCCCAGACCAAGTCCAATCGTTCGTCTGCCCATTTCCCTGTTTCCTTCCTGCGTGAGTTGTTATCTCTTGTGTTGTTAACGAATGATGAGCAGTCCGCCCCGGTCGGGAAGCGGCTCGCCCGTGAGAGAGTCCAGCGTGTAATAAGCCGAATCGCCTCCGACAATCGACGTCGCGTTGCTGATGATCAGCGTGTTCAGCCCCTCGTGAAGCGTCCCCCGCGGAACGAGGAACTTCCATGACGCCGGCATCAGGGATTGGCTTGCGTAGACGCATGTCCCGTTGACGAACGCGGCATAGCCCGCCGCATCCGCACCGTGGTCGGACTGGCGCGACACCGTCCAGCGCATCCGCCGCGCGGCGAACAGACGCGGCAAGGAAAAGCGATACACGAGCTGATGCCCAAACGCATGCCCCGCCCGGCTCGTCAGATATGTGCTGAAGTTCAGCGAATCTTCGTCAAGCAAGTGTCCTTTGTTGTCAACCGCGCTGCCCCAGGCCTGAATGGAAAAGCCGCCGCCGATCGTCAGCGCGTCAATCGTCACAGGGCCGCCCGCGAGCAGCGTCAGCGCAAAGTCATTCGTCTCGCCCGGACGGACGGCATCGGCGGGAATGTCAAAGACGAGACTTCCCGTACCCTCGACATCCTTCTCGCCCAGCGACGTCCCGTTCACGGCAAGCCCCAGCCGCCCGCGCCCCGTCGGCGCGCACAGCGCGACCTGGCAGAGCCGGGCGTGCGCATGCGGCTCGCGGTTCGCCAACCGCCATGCCGCGCGCGCGCCGACTTGCGTCAGTTCGCCCTTGAAGCGCATCCAGCCGTCCGTCTCCGACCACACGTCGGACGCTGCAGACGCCGCCGCAAACTCTGCGTTCGTCCCATTCGCGACACCAATCCGGCAGTCCGCCGCGCCGCCGCCCATGAAGGCCTCTTCCACCTCTTCGGCACTCAAGACGCGATTCCAGACGGCCAGCGCATGGATGTCGCCATTGAAACCGTTCTGATAGCCCTCCATGTCCTTTGAGTCCCACTTCTCCATCGGATAGTAGAAGTCGTTTCCTGCCTTATACGCAAGCCCCATCCCGACGCCAAAGACGCGCTCGTCGGCGGCAAAGGCCTCGCCCGAAAAGACCGTCACGCCGAACGACGTGTGACTGATCTTCGCATAGTCTCGATGCCCCTCCGGGAAAAGGTAGACATGAAGCCTGTCCTTGGTCACCGTGTAGGCGAGATCATACCAGACATTGGTCTTGATGACAAAGTCATTTCCGCTCACGACCTGATTCAAATGCCAGTTCGAGAACTCCAACCGCGCCGTCCCATCCGGCTGCGGATGCGAAATCCAACAGGAAATGCCATTGTCCTTATGCCCATAGGAAACGAGGCACGCCTGACTGGAAAGTCGCGTTCCGTCGGCGCGCGACACAAACCCGTCCCAGCGAAACCGAACAACGGCCGACATCTCCATCTTCTCCGACATCGGGAAGCCATTTGTCAACGTGAGTCCGCTCGCCCACGCGGCGTCTCGGCCATCCGCGTACTGCGTCATCTGCGTCTTGAAGCGCAGGACGCGGCTCGAAACCGTCCGCCCGCGACGCGGCAGGGCAACACGCGCCACGGGATTGGAAATGCCGCCGTTCGTGCCATCAAAGCTTCCGCGCACCGTGAGATCGATCACGTCTCCCGGGGCGGCGTTTCGGTTGAGGGCATTCCGGGCTTCGTCCTGCGTGACAAGTCCATCGCCGTTCACGTCCATGTCCCCTTGCAGCAACAGGACGGCATCGTCAAGCCCCCCCCCCCCCCCCTTGGAGGCTGTCGCGGCGAATCCGACGGCGGCCGTCAGAGCCAGCGAGAAGAAGGCCTTTGCGCATCCTGTCGTTCTTTTCATGGGCGTCATCCTTTCGGTGGTTACTCAATGCCGTGTACGGTCGATGCGAATGAGGGAACAGTCCAGCCCGCCGAGCGTCAGGCTCAGCCGGTTCTCCGCAACGACGGGAACAGGCCCCAGGAGCGGCCGCACGCCGCGCCCGCCCACCCCCTTCAGCGGAATCTCGACCGGCCGCGCGTCGGTCGCCGCATTGACCACGAGCAGCGCGTCGTAGTCGGCAAGCGTGTACAGGCGCGCCGACACGCGCGGGCCGAGCGCGCCCGCCTTCAGCAGACGCGACGCGGGCGCGAGCAGAATCTCCTCATGGCGGCGAATCTCCTCGGCGACGCGGCAGCAGTCCGCCCAGCGCGATGCGAACGAGACCCCGCGCGGCTCGGACTTGACGTCGAAGAACGAATACCAGATAAGGCCGTTTGCGCCATTCGCCAGGCACTGCCACCCCATGTTGCGCAGTTCCGCGAACGTCGGCGGCCGCGCCTTCGGGTCGTCCTTCCGATAGGCCGCCCAGTCGAACATCTGCGGGACTTGCCACAGCGCACGACAGCCGCGCGTGCCGTCCGCCGCCGCGCGCGTCGAGTCCATGACCAGGTCAATCGGCGACTGTCCGATCGGATAGGGGTCTGTCCCGATCACGTCACAGGACGGCAGATAGTCCAAAATCTGGTCGAACTGGTAGAAGCAGCCCCACGTCGGATGGTCGGGGTCGAGACGCGCGACGAGCTCGCGCCGCTGGCGCAACTGCGGCAGCTTGGAAAGCGGACTCTCGTCCACGACATACCACGCGAGAAGCGCCGGATGGTCTTTGAGCCGATTGACGAATTCCTCCGTCTTCGCCGGCGCGGCCGCCGGATTGCCGTAGTCCCAAAAATCCTTGAGGTTGGGGATGACGCGAAGCCCCTTTGCGGCGCAGAGGTCAAGCATCGCGCGCAGGTCGGGATTGCGATGCCCCCAGTAGGGCATGATGCAGTTGAACGGGCTTTTGGCATAAAGCTCAACGTCTTCGCGGGACGTGAATTCCGTCCAGAACGTCCCCATCGGAAAATACGGCTTGCCATCCACAATCGTCCGCCCGGCCGTATCGATCCAGACTTTGCGCGCGGACGACGCCGTCCGCCGCGTGAAGTCCAGCGAAGCCTCGCCGACCGTCTTGCCGGCGTCGTCCGACAGGACAAAGCGCACGGTCTGAACGCCCAGCTTCAAATCGCGGACAGGCACGTCGAGGCGGGCGACGGTCGGCGAAAGCGTCGCCGCGACCGTCTGCTCCCGACCGTCCGCGTCCACATAGCGAAACGCGCCCCGAAGCGTCCGGACGCCGTCCGCGTCCAAATCCAGGGCCGCGCGGAAGGACACGTCGCCGTCCGCCGCCTCGTTCCGATAGGCCGTGCAGAGCAGCGTCCGTACGGGACGCGGCACGAACCGCTCGACGAACACGTCATCGAACCACGCCCGGCCGAGCGACCCCTTCCGCACGACGGGCGCGACAATGGCGCGCGTCACGTTCGACGGAATGCGCGGCGTGACGCCTTCGACCTTCACCCAACCGGTGGACGTGCCCTTCACGCCCTCGGCGTAGGACCCGCCCACATAGCGCGCCCCCTCGTACCACTCGACGCAGACGATCGCCCCGTCGCCGCCGCTCGTCAGGTTCTCGACCTTCACCCATGCGCCAAAGCGATAGGAAACTCCCGCCTCAAGCTTGACCTCGCAACTCGGAATCGTGTAGACCGTTCGGTCGTTCTCGTTCACATACGCCAGCGCGCGCGTGCCGCTGCGCCCCGCCCGCGCCTCGCAGGCGAATTTCCCCGGCGCGATGTGCCACCCGTCCGCCGCCGCGCCCGTGCCCTCCTCGAATCCCGCGTTTCGGACAAGGACTTCGTCGCTCGCCGTCGCCCGAGCCTCGGCAACCAGCGACCCCAACACCAGTCCAACAGAAACGATTCGCCATCGGCTCATTTGACCGACTCTCCTTTTCCATTCGTCTGCTGAGCAAAAACGTCGCCGACACGCACATCCGCCACGTCCAGGCCGCTCGCCCGCGCCAGCAGAAGCCCATAGTTGACAATCGGCACGCCCGCCGCCTGACAGGCCGCAATGCGCCGCAGCACCTCACGCCGCGTCAGCATGCACCCGCCACAATGAACGACCAGCGCGAGGCGCGAACCATCCGGATACGCAAGCGGAAAGCTACCGCCGCTCGAAAAAACGAACTCCAGACGCTTGCCCGTCACCTTCGCAAGGGCCTTTGGGATTTTCGTCGTCCCGATGTCGTTGCACTGCCGATGATGCGTACAGCCCTCGGCGACCAGAACCCGATCACCGTCCTTCAACGCCGCCAACGCCGCAAGTCCCAAACAATAGGCTGCCAAGTCGCCCTTCTGCCGCGCGAAGAGAATCGAAAAGGAGGTGAGAAGAAAGGTTTGGGGGTTTTGGGCGGTTTGGGCTTGGAACGTTTGGAGGATTTGGCGGACGGCGGCGAACGCCTGCGAGTCCGTAATGACAACCGTGCGCACCGAATCGGGAATGTCCGCCAGACAGTCCGCGAGTTCCGCCGGCTGGCAGACCGTACACGCAAGATGGCGGTCGAGGCAGTCGCGGACGACCTGCACCTGCGGCAGGATCAGCCGTCCCTTCGGCGCGGCGGAATCGATCGGACAGACGCAGATGACGCGGTCGCCTGCCGACACAAGGCCGTCCAGCAGCCCCGGCGCATCGTCCGACAGACGCACGGCGGCGATCTTCCGCTTCAGTTCCTCGACCGAATCGCCGCGCCGATAGACCAGCACCGTCACCGCCCGCGCCGCGCACGCCGCACGGAAGTCGGCGGGCAGGTCATCGCCCGCCTCGGCGGACGCGGCCGTGACCCAGACGGCGATGTCGGTCGTCGCGAGGACGTCCAGCGTCTTGCGGACGCGCAGGGCGCCGAGGTCGCCGACGTCGTCAAGCCCGGCCGTGTCCGTGACAAGGCACGGGCCAAGCGGCAGAATCTCCATCGCCTTCGAGACGGGGTCGGTCGTCGTGCCGGCGACGTCGCTCACAATGGCGATGTCCTGTCCGGTAAAGGCGTTGACGAGCGTGGACTTCCCCGCGTTTCTCAGCCCGAAGAACGCGATGTGGATGCGGTTGGCGCGCGGCGTGTCGTTCAGGTCGGCCATCGTTGCCTCTTTCACGCCTGCGGCGGATGCGTCGCGTCAAAGCCGTTGTAGAGGTTCATCGCGCGCGCCGCGCCGTCCCGCACGACCGCAACGGCCGCCTCGGCGGCGGCGGCGACCGCGCGATCCATGATCGCGCGCGTGTCAGGATCGAACTTGCCGAGAACGTGCGCGACCACATTCGACCGATCCTTGCCGACGCCGATCTTGAGGCGCGCAAAATTCGGCGTTCCCAGCCGCTCGATGATGTTCCGGACGCCGTTGTGCCCGCCGCAGCTGCCGCCTGTGCGGATGCGAAGGCGGCCGACGGCGAGATCGATGTCGTCCTGAATGACGAGGAGATCGGCGGGCGTCGCGTTGTGGTACTTCACGACCGGCGCGACCGACTCGCCCGAAAGGTTCATGAACGTCTGCGGCTTGACGAGCAGCGTCGGCACGCCCGCGAGAACGACCTTCGCCATCAGGCACTTGAACTGACGCTTCGCCTCCCACGAAACGCCGGCGGCGGACGCGAGCGCGTCCACCGCCTCGAAGCCGACAGAATGGGGCGTGTTGGCGTACTGCGCGCCAGGATTTCCAAGACCTGCGAGTATCTTCATTTGCCTGAATTATACCACAGTTCAAAGACGACGTGCAAATATGCCAGCCGCGAGGTGTTCGAGAAGGTCTTGCCCATCTTGCACACGAACGGGATTTCGGAGACGCAGATTGGATGCTCATGACGAATCCCGCCATCGATTCGCCCTCTTTCGTGTCAGAGACCGGTGGCCACGCTGTCGCGCGGCGCAACGACCGTGCCGTCCAGCAGCGTGAACGGCACGTCGCCGAAGTTCGCCGTCACCGTCACGCCATTGGCGAAGACGCTCTGCTGGACACGCCGGTCTGCCGTGAGGATGCGGTGGTCGACCATCTCGCTGTAGCCGGTCTTGCGCGCAACGGGCGAGGTCAGTTTGTAGCTGCGCACGAACTTGTCCTTGTCCGCCTCCCACTGGCGGTTGTTGAAGATGTACATGCCCATCGTGCCGTAGAGGCGGTTGAAGAGATCGCGCTTCCACCAGATGTCGGGCAGTTTGTTGTTGTAGTCGCCCCAGTACCAGTGGGCGCAGACGCACTCGTGGTAGACGAGTTCCCAGAGCGGCAGACGGTACGCCTCGCCGACCTGGTACTTCGCCACGCGCGGCGGCACGTTCGTCCAGATCTGCGAGATGTTGCGCCCGGAATCCGGCACGCGGTACGGCCCCAGCGAGAGCATTCCTTCGTAGTAGTCGCAGAACGGCACGCTTGCGTCGTGTCCCGTCTCGCTGCCGACGACCAGCTTGAACTCGTCGCCGAGGATGCGCAGAAGTTCCATCTTCCAGTGACGGCTGTCCGAGCGCGTCATCGGGTGGGCGGGATTCCAGCACGTCTGCCACGGCGCGGCGACGGTCGTGTCGATGAAGCGCGTGTTGTACGGCTTCGTCTTCAACTCCTCCGCCACGTTGCGGCGCTCGTACTTGGGCGCCGTGACGTCGCACATCATCGCGCAGTACGTCCATGTGCCGTCCTTCGCCTTGACGGGCCAGGCGTGACGCCAGTCGTTGGAGGAAGGGCCGTTCCAGACAACGTCGTGCGGCCAGGCGTCCGTGTTCGTACCGCGCTTCCAGCCGAGCTTCTTCAGCTGGTCGGGATGATAGATGTCCTGGTAGACGTCGTAGCGGCTCACGAGCACGTTGGGCATCTTCGCCAACGCCGCCACCTGCTCGGGCGAGCCGCCCGCGCTCCAGAGGAAACGGTCAATGCCGGCATCCTGCAGGTTCTTCGCGACGGCGAGCTTGTCGCCCTCCCAGCACCACACGTTCGGGGCGCCGAGGAGGCGGTCGACGAGCGGACGCTCCTTGACCTTTTCAGAAAACGGCTTGAAGAGGCCGATCGATTTCGCGTAGGCGCGGTAGCGTTTCGCCATCGCCACGTAGCCGCCCTTGTCGAGGAAGACGTAGCGGATCCGGCGCGTGTAGCCGAACGCCTTTTTCTGGTCGTGCCAGGCGGGGCCCATCGTCCAGAGGCCGCTTCCCTTTTCACGGGTCGTCCGCATCGCCGCGTCGTCGGGCGTTTCGAAGACGGCCATCCAGCCGGCGCCCGTCGCGTCGTCCTGGACGCCGAAGAACGCCATGCAAAGACCGTGTCCGCCGTAGGCGATCAACTGCCCCGGCAGATCCGCCGCGTCGTCGGCGGGGAAGCTGATGCCCTCGTTCATCGGGACAATCAGGCGGTCGCCCGTACGCGACGCGAACGGGGCGGGGAATCGCAGTTCGGAGGACATCGCCCCCTCGCCCATGACGGAGACGAGGACTTCCGGCCGTGTTGCGTCGACGGCGAACGACGCGCGCCACGACCGCAGCGTCTGCGAATCGACGAACGCCACGTCCACCGCGCCATCGGGCCGCACCGCGACGGCGGTCGCCAGCACGCGGGACGCGGATTCCGCCGCGATCGGCGCCCACGTCCGTCCCGTCCGCGCATCCGTCACCGCGAAGCCGCGTCCGTCGGCGAAGACCGTCCCCTTCAAAACGCCGTTCCCGAACGAGACGTCCGCCGTCGGAGCCGGACGGCCGTTCGCGAACAGGCTGCCCGTCCGCGCGATCTTGAGGTCGCGGATGCGAACGCCCACCGCCCCGTCGCCCACGATGCGCGGCGCGATGGCGACGACGTCCGGCAGAATCGCGAACTCGGCTTTCAGCGTGTCGCCCGGCTTTCCATGCGCCGGCGCGTAGACCCAGCTGACCACGCCGCCCTTCGCGTCATAGGCGACGACGCTCAGGTTGAAGCCGGGGCCGTCCGGCGCGTCGGCCAGTTTTTCGGACGTGCAGGAGAAGCGGAACGTGTCGCCCGCCTTCACGGCGATGCGCGGACACCCCGTCCCCGTCACGGCCCAATCATGGCTTCCCGTGTGGCGCACCTCGAACGCCTCGCCGTCCAGCGTCTTCATCGTCGACGCGTTGTCACGCGACCAGACGCGCGGTTCCCCGAACATCCATTCCTCGGCGCACGCGGAGAGTCCACAGACGACCAGCACCGCCCAAAGCAATCCTCGTTTCATCTTCGTCCCTTTCATTTTCGTGTTGGCGAATCAATAGCGCACTTCAAGAGCGGATAATAGCATTTTTTTTTCTCTACACGCAAGTAGGGTCTG
This sequence comes from uncultured Lentisphaeraceae bacterium, assembly GCA_964636295.1. Taxonomy (GTDB): domain Bacteria; phylum Verrucomicrobiota; class Kiritimatiellia; order RFP12; family UBA1067; genus UBA1067. Next base: position 21,401 of record CAZWQY010000013.1, read on the forward strand.
CAAGATGTTTTACCGCCACCTCTGTTCGTTGCTATTCGTGAAATTCGTGGGCAAACAAACCCCTAGACATGGGGACAGACCCCATCGTTTGAAACCACGGATTTCGCGAATGGGCAACGACTCTAGCGGTAGATCAGCACCGTGCCGCGCCGGGGGACGTTAATCTCGCCCGGACCGGAAAGGTACGCCGGGAACTGCTCGGCCGTAATCGTGCCAAAGTACCGCTTGCCGCCCAGCACGAGGCGGCGAACAGTCAGCGTACCCGGGAAGTCAAGGGCAAGCGTCGCCCCTTCCTTGACCTCGATGATCGTCTGATCGGATAGAACCGGCGCGGACTCCGTCGCCGTCTCGTCCACCTTGACAAGCGAAATGTCGTCCATTATCGCCGACTTGTCCGCATTGTTCTCTTCCAGCGTCGCGATGCGCAGCGTGTAGTCGCCCGCACGGGCAATCCGGAAGTCGCGCGTCCAGCGCATGAATTCCCGCACAATGTCATTTTTTTGCTCAATGCGCAGGATCTCGACGGCGACACCGTCAGCGTCCGTCAATGTCACGAGAAGACCTGACTTGTCCGCGCCTCCCTTCACGCGAGTATGCCCGTGCATCGTGAAGCGATAGATGCCAGCCGAGGGCACGGTCACGGTCTGGCTAATGGCTGCCGTGCCCGTCAACTTGACCCAAAACGCCCCCTCGAAATAACTCGGCGCGTAATATTGATCGTACCAGTAGCCGTATTCCTGCCGTCGAACCAAGGACGCCGGCTCCTTTTTCTCCTTGACGTAGACATCTGCGTTTCTTTTCCAGCCAGCCGTGCCCGTATTGCTCCACTCCGCCTTCTCGAAGTCCCCGTTGGACAGGAGATTGACAAGCGGAGACGAGGCCTTGACGAGCACGAGGTCATCGACAAGTGCGATGCGCTGATTGCCGCCCGACAGCGAGAACGTGACGGTCTCGCCGTCCGCGACCGTAAAGCTATTCGGCCAACGGCGCGTCTCTGGGATCTGCTTGATGCAGTTGACCGTGCCAAGATCGACCGTGCCCTGCGCCGTCGTCACCTGGGCGGAGACGTAGACCCCGTCCCATGTGTCCCAGGGGTTTCCGTAGTTATACATCGTCCGCGCCGCGACCTTGCCACGCAGATGGTAGGTGCCCGCCGGGAGAACCATGGACGAACTCGTCGCGACGCCGTTCGACCCCGCGAAGACAAGCGAGGCCTCGCCGTAGTTCACGCCAAAGCGCTGTCCGTCCATCAGGAAATCCTTGTAGGGACGGTTGCCGAAGACGAGGCCCACGCGCGGCGCGCGCTTCCCCACCAAGGTCGGGCTGTAGTCGCCCGGCTGCGTGAACGTCCACCCCTCGGCCGTGTTGTTCGTGGCGCCGACGCGGTCGTAGTAGAGGAAGGAGACACCCGCATACGTCTCGAAGTCGCCGTTCGGGAGCGGGATGACGCGGCTATCGGGCAAATCGGGGAGGCATGTCATGTCGATGTCGTCGATGACGACGCCAACCTGTCGGGCCGCTGTCGTCGCAAAGCGCAGCGTCCAGCCCGCCCCGGCCGTCAGGTAGGGTGTCCGGAACCGCACAAGGCGATACGTCTTGGCATCCGAAGAACTGACACGCGGCACATAGGCGCGACCGACCGTCGTTGTCGTTCCGCCAGGCGCGACGAGCGAGACATCAACGCCGAAAACGTTGTCGCCGATCGACCATTCGCTGCCCGCCATCCAGAACGAGAGGTCATAGAACCCGTTGGCGGGAATCGCCACCGGTGTCTCGGCCGTCGCCGAAACCTGAAGAACAAGCTGGGCGTTGCCACTGTGGGGCGGCGGCAGCTTGTGCTCATCGTCTGCAGACTCGCCCTGCGTGTCGCTCTTCTTGCCGGAGATGCCCGCCTGAATATTGTTCACCCCACGGCCAGCGGTCACCGTCCAACCCGCGCAGAGACTGCTGTTCGTCGTGAGGTTGAGGTAGTTCTTGTCGGCCGGGAACGTAACGTCCTCAAACCCGGCGTTCGCGAGAGCGACCTTCGCACCCACATTCGGATTGACGCCAAGACCGAAGTCCGCTTTCGCCGGGGCCTTCAAAACGAGCCGTCCCGCGTCTACGGTCAGTCGCTCCGCCGCTGTCGGCAGATCCTGTAGCACGGCCTCGCCCGCCCCCTTCTTGACGACCGTCCCGGCCGTGCCAGGCGCCACCGTCACCTTGTTGCCTTGATTGTTGGGTGTCACCGTGATCGCGTCACCCGCGTTCACGTCGAGCGCGACAGGTGCGTTGACGTAAAGTCCGCCCGCAGCCACCTTGACCTTGCCTTGGAACGTCCGCCCCTGTCCGTCGAACGAGTTGATGCGCGCGCGCGTCGCGTCCATGCCACCCTTCGGTGTCGCCGGTTTGGGCGAGAGCGCGACGCCGCCATGGAGCGACGGCATCACATAGGCGTCGGACGCGCCCTGCTTGACCACCACGCCCGTGCCGTTCAACTCGACGGCATCGCCCGTCGTCTCGTCCACACGAAGAACCGCCGACGCCGCCTGTGCGCTGGCAACAGACTGGCGACGATACGCGAGATTCCACTTCTGGAACAGATACGCCTCCACCGCCAGCCGCTCGCGGTCGGTCAGAGGTTCGGTGAAGACGATGACTTCGTGCAGGAGGTCGCCGCCGGCACGGTCCTGGTAGTTGGCACAAACAAAGAAGGCATTCATTTCCTCCGTCGTCTTTTGGTTGCCCATGTCCATTTCAAGAAGCTGGCAGCCCTTCGTCAGGCGAGAATCGAGAATTTCGGCAATTTCTCCATTCACCCACACGCGCCCAAACTGCGATACGGATGTAGAGGAGTTCCACAACCCATTCTTCATGTCGAACTCACTTTTAACCGCGTTTCCAACAATCCAAACTTGATCCCAACTTGCATTCTCGGCCTTATTCGTGATGCTCGCGACGAGAAAGACATGCGCGGCATTGACCGCATTCGTGGAGTCATCCGGCTTTCGCCAGACCATGTAGCGACCCGACTTTGCGCCACCAAAGTCGATTGCGTTGCGCCCCTCGTAGACCGTCTTCATCGGCGAACGGCTCACGTAATAACGGTGGCTTGTCACCGCACGGGGATGGACGTCCGTTCCGTCGCGGACATCACGGACGTCGCGCCAGGTGCCGACCTTGACCGCGTCGTCGTCCTCGAACGTGAGACTGCCCGCATTCGAGGCGTCGAGCCACATGTTCGCACGGTTCAAAACGGCCGTCGGCTCGGAGACCGTCTCGACCCCCGACGTGAACGCATAGGTGAAAGAGCCTGCCCCAGCGACCATCTTCACCGTGGCGTTGTCGAGAATCCGGTTCGCGGGGAGAACATACGCGCCCTCGCCCTTCTTGACGAGAATTCCCGTCTCCGAAACCGCCCCGACGGATTCCGTCTCCGTCACGGTCGCGCCAGCCGCCACGTCACGGACGGCGATCTTGTCGAGCGGCGCGCTCAGGTCAGCCGCCGCTTGGGCCGCACGCGCCGCGACGACCACGCCACCGACCGCAAGGGCCAGCCGCCCCGCCGCCGTCACGCCGCCCGCCGCGAGAGTCCCGCGCCGCAGTCATGCTGCCGACCGCGAAGGCCAGCCGCCGCGCTGTAGTTCCAACCGCCTCAACCACCGCACGGAACCTGCAGTTTCTCATCAGATGCTCCATTTTCTTGTTGTTTTTACCACGCTTTCGGGCCAATCGGCACGCCGTTCGACCCAGCCACGCAGTTTACCTTTGGACAACCTGATGAGCAATTATATATTTTATTTTTTTTTTCAAGTGGCCCGCCTCATTTTTTGCCTCCCCCTCCCCGATAAAAATCACCCCGCCACACTCTTTTCCCTCCGCCTCAAATGGAATCACCCCCCATCCACTCTCCACCTTCGCCTCCCCCACCCCACCTCAATTCGTGCCAATTCGTGAAATTCGTGGCCCCACCTCCCCACCCGTGGGGACAGGCCCCATCCTGGGGACAGGCCCCGCCATTCTTATCCACGAATCTCACGAATGAACACGAATTACTGCATCCGTGAAAATCCGTGCTAATCCGTGGCCAAACAAACCTCTACCCGTGGGTACTCGTGGGGACAGGCCCCTGTTTTCAACCACGGATTTCACGGATTACGGTAGAGAGACAACCTTGGGGACAGACCCCAAAGGGCTATCCATCAATCTTCATGAAGTCGCTCGAATTTCATCGACTTTCAATAGATTCGTGTTATTCGTGTCAATTCGTGGACAACCCGCCCCAGGGGACAGGCCCCCACCTCACTCCGTCCCCCTTCGTGAAATTCGCGGACAAGCCCCTCCCCGACTTTTCCGCAGGGAATTCTCGTTCTTGTTCTTCGCCTTCCGCCGCGTGCGCAGCGCGGCGCGCGGACGCGCCGGGTCGAGGAACACGCGCTCCGGGTCGAGCCACCGACCAAGGACGTCCTCGACGGACGCGAACGACGCGCGGGCGTCCGAGAGGACCGCGCGCACGACCTCGTGCCGCGCCTCCGGCGGCGGCGCGAGAAGCGACTCCGTCGGCTGCGGGTTCCGCGTCCCCGTCGCCTGGCGCAGGCGCACGGCCATCGCCTTGTACCGCATGAGCGTCTTGTACTTCCCCGCGAGCTCCGGCAGGTTCTCGCGCAGCCATCCGCGGATGCCGCCGTTGCGGCCGACGACGTTCCCGTCCCCGTCGAAACGCAGCGAGCTGTCCACGAAGCACGCGAGGTCCTGGAGCATCCCTCCGAGGCGAACCATGTCCTCCTTCGCCCCCTTCCGGCGTCCCCACGCCGCGAGCAGGGCCTCCGGCGTCGGCTCGGGCGCGAGGGTCGAACGGCGCGCGACCCGGCGACGCTCGGCGGCGAGCGCGCGGCGGCGGGCCGTCTCGCGGGCGTAGTAGAGGGGGCGGCGGACGGCCCGCAGGTCGCGCAGGAGCTCGCGGCGGACGCGGTCGCGCCCGGCGGGGTCGGCGAGCGTGCGGGCCGTCTCGCGCACGGCGCAGCCGATGTCCAGCGCGAGGCAGGCGGAGAGCCCGAGGACGAAGCCGGCCGGGTCGCAGGAGAGGCAGCCGTTGACGCGCCCGCCTCCGAGGCGCAGGTCGCGCGCGACGCCGTCGACGAAGCGCTCGACGTGCGTGCGCCCCTCACTGTACGACCAGCCGTTCCGCTTCGCGTACCAGTACGCCGAATGCCTGTATTCCCTCGCCATGGCGCTCCGTTCCTTTCCTTTTCGGGCCGAATCCCGGTCGATGCCGGGGAAAGCCCGCTCCCCGCCACATTCGGGCCGAATCCCGCCCGACGCCGCACATTATACCACAAATGAGAATTCTCTGCGGAAAATTCTCGCGGACGTAAAAGGCGCATGGACTCGCCGACGATTGGTGGACAATTCGCGGGCAGGAGCCCGCGTCCGCGTCTCACGGACAAGAATTCGCGGGTTGCGAGGCTCGAGCTGAAAGTTGCGGCTACGCGGCTCGGCCACGAGTCCCGCGAAAGAAGCCCGCAAAAATTGGAATCTGCCAAGTAGATGACTGCCAAGAAGCAAAGAATGAGAATTCCCTGCGGAATTCTTATTTCCGTCATCTGTTGACCTTTCACTCCTCCATTGATCCCGAACGCCAGACTGACTGGTTCGGCGATTCGTGATAATTCGTGAAATTCGTGGATTCCCTTCCCCACCCCACCCCTGCCCTAGGGACAGCCCCGCCATTCTTATCCACGAATCTCACGAATGAACACGAATCGCCCTATCCGTGAAAATCCGTGCTAATCCGTGGCCAAACAAGCCACTACCTCTGGGGACAGGCCCCGATATTCTTATCCACGAATCTCACGAATGGCCACGACTCAATAGAAAGATTAGGAAAATTTCTGCAAATCCGTGCTAATCTGTGAAATCCGTGGTTAAAAACGGTGGACACCCTGGGGACAGGCCCCAGGGATGGGGAAACCACGGATTGAAGGGTGAAGGACGGCGAGGCGTCAGCGCAAGATGAGCATGAAGCCGAGAGGAAGAAGACGGGCGATGCCATTCTTCGACACGGACACCCACCACCGGGCCGACAGATCTTCACCGTTCAACCCCGTGCAAACGAACTTCGGCTCTCCCGCGCTGATGTCCGAAGTGCTTACGCCAACATACGTCGCCTGCGAGAAGTCCGCCAACACACGCCCGCCCTTCGCCGCCGCCGCGTCCACGCGAAACACGATGCGCCCATCTGCCGCCGTCCAGTTCCCCTTCACCGTCAGCACGTCCGACACCGACGCCTCCACGACCGTCCCCAGCTCCACGGCGTGGCCATTCTCAGCCATGACCGTCGCCGCGCCGTTAACCGTCACGTCGCGAAGCGCCGCGACCGCCGACCGGCCCGACAGGTCGGACACCACGTTCAGCACGCCGCCGTCCTGAACCGTCGCCTCTCTGAAGCCAATGGACGCCACGCCGTTCGTCGCCCAGCCACCCACGGCCAGCGTGGCCGTCGCGCCCGCCGCAACCTCCAGCGACGTGTCCACGACCGCCGTCCATGGCACGGGATGCGTCACGACGGGATCAAGCACGTGCGTCTTCACATACCCCCACCCTGGTGTATGCGACTTAAGTCCCATGTAGAACTTATCCCACGTCAGAATCTTCGCGTAGTCCTTCGCGAACGTCTTCGAGGAGGATTCCCGCGACACCGTGGCCGTGAACCGCCCTGCGCCGTCGTAGAAGATGCGGATGTGGTTCGTCCCCGACAACTTTGGCGTGGCGTTGTTGGCGGGATATTTCTCACTGTTATCGGCGCGCCAACTCTCTTCTTCCAATCCAAAATTGTTGCGAAAGAAGTAGTGTTTCAACGCAATTGATGGATTTCCCGTCGCCCAATATGAGGTAGACGAGTCATCCCCCGACGGCGATGGACGGAAGAAAATCGACAGCCCTTCCGCCGCAGTGCCAACCGGGTTTTCCAAATGTTCGTCCAAGTCCAGCCAGAACGCCTGATGCGGCGAAAACGCCGTCTGACAGACGGCCGTTCCGTTCTTACCGTTATCACTCGCCGTCTCCACGCCGTTCGTTCCACCTGGGAGAAGCGTCATGTCATTCTTCAACGTCCAGTTGCCGCTCGTCGTGAACGAGACGTCTGGCCCCGCCGCGCCCGCTGCGGCGGATGTGTTCGCCACAGACCCCGTGAAGTTGCTGATCGTCTGGTAGCAGTAAGGGGCGCCGAATTCCTGAGGGTCGCCCCACCAGCCCGTCCCACCGCCAAAGCCGAAATAGCGGCGCGTTCCGTCTCGGAACGCTTCCGAGATGTCGCACCGGCACGAGAACGTCTTCCCGTTCTGCGTCATCACGACCGTCAGCATCCCGTCACGGCAGGACACGTCCATGTCAATGGGTTCAACAAGTGAAATTCCCATCGCCTTTTCCGTGTAATCGGGCATATAGTCCGGATTGAGCCTCGCGCTACCGTTCAAAATCCACGTCAGGCCTTGCCGTCCATTTGGGCGGTATTGGTAGATGTCGAACCCGTAGGCCGTGTCAGGAAACGCGTTCACGTTGCCGATATCCGTGATTGCTGGACTCTTCGCCAAAAAGAAGGAGAACGACTCGGCCCGCTCTTCTCTTGGCCAACGCTTCAGCATCGTGGACGAGAAAGTGAAGCGAACACGCCAGACATCCTCGGCGGCGAACGAACGGTTCGTGTAGACGGCGACATTTCGTTGCCTGCCGGGAGCGTCCGTCACCACGAGAACGCCGTTGTCCTTCACGTACATGCCGACCTCGTTCTGATCGGAACATTTCTGGTCTTGATTGGCAATCAAACTCCAGGCCTCCCGATCCGCGTTCCAGTCCGGCAACGGTTCTTCAAAACTTTTCCACGCAACGCCCCCAGCGACCGTGAGCGACGCGCCGTCGGACAAACGCAGAGTCTGCGGCGCGGAACCCGCCACGTCCGCCATGTCGCCCGCCTTGTTTTCGCGCAGGACGACCGTGCCGCCAAAATCGGCCGTGCCGTCCAGCGTGTCCGTTATGAGCGTCCCTGTCCCCGTGAAGGAGGCCGCCGCACCCAGTTCATTCGTGTAGACCGTCCCCGCCGGCACGTCGATCGTCCACGCGAACGACGAGTCGAGCGGCAAACCGCTCGCCGCCGTGAACGTCCCCTTTCCTGTGCATTTGAACGACGGTTTGGCCGGTATGTTCGACAGTGCCAGCGTGCCGTAGGCCGCGACTTCGACGTTGCCCCCAAAGGACGCAAACGCCGCCGCATCGACCGTCAGTTTTCCGCCCATGACCGCGAAGACGGCATCCGCGCCGCCTTTGACTTCGCCCGCGACGGACGTGCCGCTCCCGCAGACGAACGCGACGGCCTGCTTGTCCTCCACCGTGAACGTCGCGCCCGCCTCCAATTTGAGATCCGTGAAGCAGACGCCCTTCCAGAGGAGATCCGGACCGAGGTAGGTGTGTTTCGGCAACACCGGCGATATCAGACGGACGTCCAGCCAGTGACTACCCGTATGTTCGTAGAACGCCGTGTCCAATGCATGCCAACCCGCCGCCAGCTTGCGCGCACCCAGCCAGTCACTACAGACTGAATAAGACGTTTTCCAATTCGTGCCGTCGCAGGCAAGCCGCCCGAAGTTGTCCACGGAAAACCACGGCTTCACGCGGGCGGTTTCCGGAAAGGCAACGAGCGCACGGGAAAGGGCGATGTAGCACGTATTTGTCACATAGAACGGCTCAGCAACCGTCTGGTTGCCCTTCAAGTGGAACGTGGACACGCCGTCCGGCCGATGAATCCAGCGATCGCGTTCCATATCGGACGCGCCCAGCGCGTCCCAGGTTTCCGCATACGCCGTCGCCGTGGAGACGCGGTTTTTAAATTCGTCCGCCGCCTCATCAAATGTCTTCTCCCACTTCTGCGCGCGGACGACGACGCCATGCCGGTCGGCGGCGGGACTGCTGGAAACCGTGACGACGGCGCCATTCGCGACGGACAGCGACCCGAACATGCCGGGCGCGGCGAAGGCGCCGTTCCCGGCGAACGTCACCGAACCCGCCTTCACCTGAATGCCGCCCGGATAGTAGCCGGGCGCGGCGCGGAGGGTCAACGCGCCCGCGCCATCCTTCACGAGCTTCGCGCCGGTGTCCAGCGCGGTGGAGAACGCCCGCGCGGCCGCCGCGTCGTCGTCCACGACGAGCGTCACCGTGGCGTTCTTGGCGTAGAGGACACCGGCAAAATCGGCCGGCGGCGTGACGGTGACGGTATTCGTGAAGGCGACCGTGTCGCCTGGGTTTGGAACGGACGCCGACGACCAGTTCGCGGGCGTCATCCAGGCGCTGTCGCCCGCCGCGCCCGTCCATGTCCGGGTTTCGCCCCAAAGCACCGCCGCGCAACAGACCGCCGCGCAACAGATACCCGCCTTCGCTACCACTGTTTTCATCTACTGCCTCCTTTTTCTTGTTGCCGCCTTTATTTCGCCGCGCCATCACGGCAATTGAACAGGACAGCCGTGTCGGGCAATTCGCCCAGCCCCACGGACGATTCCAGCCAACCGTCGCGCCCACGACCATCGTCGTCGTAGACAACCAGCCCGACGCGCAGATCCGTTCCGCCGCCAGGCGCGGACAAGTCGAGCGCATTTTTGTAGACGGTCGTCGTGCCGACGCGGCGCACGGCCGTCAACGCCACCTGACGGGCTTTCGCCCCGGGACGCTTGACGACGAGCGTCGCCCCGTCACCGGTCGCCGCCACGTCATCGACCACCTCGACCTTCACGTCCAAAGTGCCGTCCGCCCGACGGGCGAACCACGCCTTGGCGGAAACGTCCGCCACGCCCTTCCATGTCCGATCGACATTCGCGGGATCGGCCTGGTAGAGTTCCACAACCTGGTTGAAGCGATCCAGCACGATCTGCGGCGCAGCGGGATAGGTGGGCGGCACGACCAAATCGGGCAAGATGAACGTTGCGGCGGCGGCCAAATCGTCGGCCTGCGGCGCAATCGTCGTCGCCTCTTCAAACATGAACGCAACCGGCGCCGACTCCAGCGGCATGACGACCTGTCCGCCGACCACGGGCGTCTCCACGCGGTTGCCCATCACGTCGCAGCGCCAGACTCGTTTCGCATCCGTCGCCACGCGAATCGGACACGGCGTCTGCGCCGCCAGATCCCATCCTGCGAGCACGGCGACGGAACGCCCGTCGCGCACGCCCTCCCAGCGGCCGACAAAACGCGGCTCCGTGTCCGCAAGGATCTCCTTGAACGACAGACGCCCGAAAATGTCGGACAACGCCGAAAACGCGGCCATGCTGGCGCGAGGGTAGAAGTCACCCGTCATCAGGCCAAATCCCTGCTCGGAATCGGACGGATCGAATCCCGTCGCACGCAAATTGTACCAGATATAGTCCGTCGACCCGTGGCTCCACGCGAACAGAATCTTCTGCCACACGCAATTCGCCACGGTATCCTCCCCACCGTGCACGGTCGTCCACGCCGATTCGTTTGAATACCAGGGTTGGCGAATGCCCTTCTCCGCGCGGAACTTGAACAGCTCGCGCAGCGACCGAGCATAGTCGCGGAACGACCCATGCAGGTGAATCGGATAGACGTCGTAGGCGTCCTGCGCCTCGCCCATCATCCGCCGCTGGAAGTTCTTGACAAACGACGGATGACGGGACTCGAGCGCGCACGCCCATCCGTTCGGAATGCAGACGACATCCGCGCAGCCGGCGTGAAGGCCGCGCATCGCCTCGCGCTGCATCCGAATGCCTTCGTCAATCGACAGCGATTCAGGCGGTACGAGATCCCACTCGTTCCCGACTTCGTAATAGGCGATCCGCGTCCCGTAACGCGCCGCCAGTTTACGGCAGTAGTCTTCGTAGAGACCGGGACGACAAGGGAAGCTGTCCGTGCGCCCCAACTTGTCCGCCGCCGGCGTCTGCTTCTCCTTCGGCCGCGCCCAGTACGGCGTCCCGTACATGATCGCGTCGAGCGAAATGCCGTGGGTTTCCAGTTCCACCAAGCACCGCTCGCACGCCGCCCAGTTGTACACGCCCTCCTGCGGACAGACCTGGGCGAACGCAAAAATGTCGCTTCGCGCCAGTTTGCACCCCATCGCCACCATCGCGGCCTGCGTCAACGCACGATCCTTCTCGGAGTAGCGCATGACATGGTAGTTCACGCCAAACCGGAACACGCCTTTCGGCCACTGCGGCGTAACCGTGCGCGGCGGGAGCTTGGCGAACTGGACGCGCGCCTTCGAAAGGCAGTCGCCGTCAATCAACGCCGCGTCCACGCGATAGATGCCGAACTTCGCGGGGACGCCCAGCGGAATCTCAACCGTTTCGCCCGCGTCCACCATCCGATCGAGCGGAATCGTCTGCCCCTTGCCCCAGAAGTCCGTCACGCGCAACGTTCCCTTCAACGGCAGCGCCTCGACCGCGCGGTTGGTCAGCCGCGCCACGGGACGATGCTCGGGGCGGGTGACGAGATGCAGGGGGTTGCCCGTCTCGACGTCGAGCTTGAACGCCCCGACCTTCGTCCGGCGCACGATGGCGTCCATGCCCCGAATCGTGAACGTACGGTCAGCGACGTCCTTCGGCAGCGTAAACGCCAGATGCGAGAAATAGCAGGCGGACGACGCGGGCAAGTCCGTCTTGAAAACGATGTTGGACGAGTCCCAGGGCGCGAAGAACGAGCGGGCGCGCTTCGTCCGCTCGTCGCGCAGACCGAGTTCGACCCGCCCCCCGGCCACGGCGCGGGAAAGGCGCAGCCTCATTACCGCCGGACCGTCCCAGCGGTTCGGGCCGGGCGGAAGGCCAACGGGCGCAAGCCAGGCATGGTGCGACGGCATTGTCACGACAAGCGTGTCGTTCGTCGCCACCAGTCCGCAGTTGTGCGGCACGTAGCGATCCTTCCCCGTGACACGCGGCAGGATGTCACGATCGACAGTCAGGCAGTCGCGCGCGGGTTCGACCCACGTCTCCAGTCGCTTGAAGACGACTTCGCCCTTCCCCACGGACGTCCAGTTGAAATTGAATTCGACAAAGCGGAGCGGGCCGTCGAATTTTTCGTTGAGATTCTTCGTTCCCCACGTTACGCCGCTCTGCGCGCCTTCCTTGATGCGGAAGCAAAGCCCCACATCGCCATCGACGAGCGTCTGGACCTCGATGGGGCGGAACTGGAAGAACTCGCCCTGCGCATCGCGGAACTTGAGCGCCACGTAGGATCCTAGCGGACTTCGCTGAGGACGCTTCATCACGAACCGCACGATCTGATTCGTCCACGTGAAGACGATCGCCGGGCCGTCCACCACGAGCGAACAATAGCCTCGCCCGTCATCCCGTGACCGATCGACGAAATAGTGCAACCCATCCGCCTCCCGCTTCGTCTGCTCGGCGCGCTCGGCCGGATTGGCGAAGCGCCCGAAGTCCGGCCGCCACCTCGGCGTTTTCGCAAAATCAACAATCGTCTCTGCCGAAAGAACGGCCGAGACGAACACCAATGCTCCCAAGATCGCTTTCTTCACAGTAGACGCAGTAGACCTTCCGCAGATTTTGGCTGTGAATTATACTTATTTTTTTTTCCTGTCAATGCCACCGGGAGCGAATGCCGCCACATGCGGACATTCGCCCATCTGGGCCTGCGCGTGTCGGCGAGACAAAATCAGAACGTCAACGCCGCCGTCGCCACGAGCGCGCGATCCGACGGCCGCACGATTGCACAACGGCAGTGGTCGGCATCAACGACTTCCAACTGCGACTCCAGTTCATCGCCCGCGTGCGCCGCCTGTCGAAAGACAATGTCCAGTTCGCGCACAGGCCGCGCGCGAAACGCGGCGGGCAAGGCTTCCAACACCCATTCGACATAGTGGACGTTGTTGACGTGGTCGTTGAAGTCGTGGTCAGCGCGGCGCACGAGAACGCGCGCCGTCGCATCGACCTTCGCCAACGCCGCGAACTTTCCGCCGCCGTCCGACGCAGCCAGCGACACGCGCGCGACGTCCGGCGGCACGATTGACTGAAACGCCTCCGACGGGCGCACAATCCGCTGCGCGGCAAGATCGACCGTCAGCCATTCGCTCACGGCCTCACCGATTTCCACACCATGCGCATCAAGAAGACGGAAATCGCGCAAGGCGACGAGCCGTCCCTTCAGTCCGCTCGGCCATGTCACCAGCGTCACGTCCTCCCCCCACGGCACGTCCCGCGTCAGCTTGAGGTGCAGACGCGAGATCATCCAGGAAAGGCCGCGCGACTGGAGTTCCAGAATGCCGAAGCCCAATTCGATGGCGTGGTCGCCGGCCACCTCCTGCATGTAGTTGCAGAGCGTCGGCAGGGTCACGCGATTCGCGACGCCCGTCTCGTAGCTGCGGACACGATACGTGATTTCGTAGGGCTTCATCGCCGAAACCGTCTCACCGCCGCTGCTGGAAGAGCGGCGCGGCGAGGTCATAGAGTTCCTGCTCCTTCTGCAGCCGCTGGAAGAGTCCCTGCGCGTCAATGCGATAGCCCTGAATGAAGCTCTGCTGCGCCGCCTGCTTGCGGCCCGCGCGGAACTGGAGCTTCGCGAGGTCGGCCCAGGCGTTCGCGTCGCCCTTCGGATTGAGCGCGAGGTAGCGGTTCAACGCCCGCTCGGCATCCGCATCCTGCCGCGCGTCGAGGAGAATGCGCACAAGGAGCTGGAGCGTCTGCGCATCGCCCGCCTTGTCCACGAGTCCCCGCACGAGCGACGCGGCCTCCGCCACGCGCCCCAGCTCATAGTAGCAACCGCCAAGCGAAAGCGCATCGGCATCCGCAAAAGTCTTCGCGCGACGCTTCGCCTCCAGTCGCTCGACTTCGGCCGTCAGCGTGCGCACCCGCTGGACATAACTGCGGAGACCGGCCGTTCGCTTGTTGTTCGGGTCGATCCGGTCGGTGTAGTCCATCAGTTCGAGGACGACGTCCCACCGGCGGAACGGCAGCAGACACTCCTGCGCGTAGCGGAAGGTCGCCTCCGGCGAGGCCGGATAGAGGAGGAGGGCCTCGCGGAACGCCTGCGCGCACTCGCGGTAGCGACCCTGCCGCTGGTACAGCCCCGCAATCGCCGCGCGCAGCTTCGAGAAGCTCTTCTGCCCCGCGAAGTCGCGGCGATACATCGGATCGTCCAGAAGCCGCCGCGTGTACCAGTCCCAGAAGTCGCGATCCTGCGCGGCCCGCGTCGCGTCGTAGGGCGTCTTCTCCGCGTTGATCTTCATGATGAGTCCGTGCGGCGAAAGATACGGATACATCCACGGAATGACATACGACTCCTCGACGTAGAACGCATGCCGCAGGCGGTCGTGGTCGTGCATCATCTTCGTGAGGATGCCGTTGATCTCCATGACGCCGAGCGCGCCCGTGACCTGCACGCGGCCGTTCTGGATCTGCAGGTCGCCGTTCGCCGGGCGGACGCCGCGCTGGACTTCGTCCACGTAGATGTTGAACGCCTCGGCCGAGTCCTCCTTCGAGGGAATCCAGATCTCGTCGCCGTAGAGGTCGCGCTCGACGGACATGTACGTGTCGTCGGCGAGGGCGTTCTGCGTGATGAGGTAGACGTCCGGACGGTACTTCGCCGAGTAGATCATGTACGTCGGCACGAACCGCCCCGGATCCGTTCCGCCGAAGAAGATCGCGAACTTCTCCATCGGCGGCGGATAGGACGGGTCGGGCAGCGGCTCCTCGTCCGCGACAAGCTGCTCGTTGATCGCCTTCGCGCCCTCCAGCTGGTAGGCACCGAACTGCCAGCCGAAGGTGTGTCCGTTCTGCTCGTTGCCGCCCAGCTCGAAGACCATCCGCTCGTCGGTGTAGTTCTGGACGATCGGGTAGACGGCGCAGACGAGGATCGTCAGACCCGCGACGCACGCGGCGATCACGATGCCGCCGCTGCGGCGGATCCGGCGGCTCGTGAGCCGCTGCTCGACGTCCGCCGACGGCAGGACGTGCGCGGCCTTGCGCTGGAAGAGGCGGAGGCCCATCGCCGCCGCGAAGACGAGGCCGTATCCGATCCAAAGCGCGATCATCGCGTGCGAGGAGATGAACTTCACCTTCTGGATGAAGCCGTCCTGCACATCGCCCTTCACGTTCGCGAGCAGGATGAGCAGCCCCGACATCATGAGGAAGCAGGCCGCCGCCGCGACCATCCACTGCCAGAACGTCTTGCGATGCGTCTTCTCGACGACCCAGTGCCCGACGGCGAACGGCACGAGCGCGAAGAACACGAGCACGTCCGTGAACTGCACCATCACGTCGCCGAAGTAGTGGCCCATCTGCTTGAAGAAGAAGGAGAGGAACGCACCGACGGACGGGAAGCTCGGCACGCCGATCGCCTCGTACTGTCCGCGCATGATGGCGTGCTTGAAGCCCTCCCACGTGCGCGGATAGCCCCAGTTCATCGGCGGGTTGCGCAGGTCGGAGACGATCGGCATGTAGGCGTAGAACGAGACGCCGAGCTGCGCGAAGAACGCCGCGCCCGCGACGGAGCGGCCGTTCGGCAGGGTCAGCCACGCGAGCGCGAGGAGGACGAAGTTCCACGCGATCGGCCAAGCGAACCACCAGCTCGCGGGATGCGTGAGCCCATTCAGCGCGCCGCGCGAGAGCAGGACGAACGCCGCGACATGAAGCCCCGCGACGGGAATCGCGAACGAGAGGCCGCGCCGGACGAACGACGTGAGGACGAAGAGGAGCGCGACGAGAAGGGCGAACATCCCCGTCGACTTGCTCCACGGAAACGCCGGGCCGGCATAGCCCGCCGCATCCGCCGCCGGCACCGCCCACGCGGCGGCGACCGCCGCGAGCGCGAGGACGGCCGAGACCAGAAGCTCGCGGCCAAACTGCGCGGCAAGGCGCGGGAAAAGCCCTTCGACGTCCGCATCGTCGCCCTTCAGCGCGGCGAGCGCGGCCGCGACGACCGACCCGGCGCAGAGCGCGGCGACAAGCGCGTAGCGCGTCGGCGCGACAAGCGGCGCGATCTCGGCCGTCACGCCCGTCCACGTGTTCTTCGTGACGAAGACGAACGTCGTGAGAAAGACGAGCGCAGCCGCGCCGCCGCCCACGTAGAGGACGGCCTTCGCCGCCTTCTCGGGCTGTCCGCGCCGCTTCAGGACGGCCGCCGCGACGAGCGCGCCGACGAGGGCGACGAGCGCAAGCGCGAGGACGGTCGAGGACGGCGTGGAGACGGCCTTGTCCACGAGCGGCGCGTGCTTGCTGATGACGTTCGCCTGCATGTAGCGGTCGGCGCGCGCGAGCTGGCCGATCTGCAGGAGCTGCCACGTCAGGCCGACGGGCACGAGGTAGATGAAGACGTCGCGGAAGAGGCCCACGTTGCGCATCGCGATGACGAGCGCAAGCGGCACGATCGCGAAGAGGAGAACCTGGTAGTTCGTGAGGCCGAGCCCGAAGACGAAGGCCGTCATCCAGAGAACCTTGTCCGAGGGGCGACGCATCCAGCGATAGGAGAGGAGGAACACCCACATCAGGAAGAGGGCGTTGAGCGAGTAGATCTCGACGATCGTCGACTGCGACCACTCGACGGGCGAAAGCGAGAACGTGAGCGCGCCGCCGACGGCGCCGCCGAACGCGAGCAGGCCCGACGGACGAATCGCGTGGAAGTCAGGCGTCTCCTCGTCGCGGCCGATGAAGTCGCACGACGAGCGGCAGATGAGCATCGCCGTACAGCCGGCGGCGAGCGCGCCGAACGTCGCCGAACAGAGCGAGACGGCCCAGGCGGGCGTCGGATGGCCCATGTAGGTGACCCAGGAGAAGGCCTGGCAGAAGAGCCACGAGCAGAACGTCCAGAACGGGTAGCCCGGCGGATGCGGCACGCCGAGGTTCGCGGCGGCCGTCGCGAGCTCGCCCGAATCCTCAAGGCCGACGGACGGCCCGAGCGTGAAGAAATAGACGACGAACGTGATGAGCGTGGCGGCCCAGAACGCCGCCCAGTCGAGTTTCGTGAAGAACTTGTCTTTCATATCTTCAAAATACGGATTCCGTCACGCCTGTCTCCGCATGGCGATTTCGGGACACGTGTAGGGATTGGCGTGCTTCGTGCAGTTGATGCAGCCCGTGTAGAGCTTGTGCATGATCTCCGTCTTCGCGATCTCGACGAAGCCCAGCGAATGGAAGAACGCCGGCGCGAACGTGAGGACGACGACTTCCTTCGGGCGGAACGTCGCGACCTTCGCGAGCACGGCTTCGACGAGACGGCGGCCGATGCCCTGACGACGGGACGTCGCCGCCACCGCGACAGAGACGATCTCGACGGACGCGGCCTCGGCGTTGCCGATTTCCGGATGGATCTGATACGCCGCGCACCCGACCAGTTCGCCCGCGCATTCCGCGAGGACGAAGCGATCGATCGTCTCGACGATGTTGCCGAGCGAACGCGGCACGAGCTGGTCGCTGTTCGCCGAGATGAAAGCGTAAAGGCCCTCCGCGTCCCGCAGTTCCGCCGCCCGTATCGTCGTCCGTTCCATGCCGTCAGCCGCCAGCGTCCGCGAGGGACGATGGCCAGACCCTGTTCCCTACCGCTGAACGCGCCCCGTGCCGTTGCCGGCCGCGAGGGACTCGACCTCCGCGACGGAGACGAGGTTGAAGTCGTGCTCGATGGAATGCTTCAGGGCCGAAGCCGCGACGGCGAAGTCGATTGCCGCCTGCGTGCCCTTGCCGGCCGAGAGCGCGTAGATCAGCCCGCCGCCGAAGCTGTCGCCGCCGCCCACGCGGTCGACGATGTGCACCTTGTACTCGGTCGAGAACGCGGCCTTCTTCGTCTTCGCGTCGTACAGCATGCCGGCCCAGAGGTTGTCAAAGGCCGAAAGGGACGTCCGCAGCGTGATCGCGACCTTCTTGCAGCCGAAGCGCGAGACGAGCTGCTCGGCGACCGAGACGTAGCCCGCCTTGTCGAGCTTGCCGTTCTCGACGTCAGACCCCTGCCCGACGATGCCGAAGACGTCCGCCGCGTCCGCCTCGTTCGCGATGAGGACGTCGACGAACGGGACGAGCTTCGCCATGCACGCGCCCGCCTCGGCCTTCGTCCACAGCTTGCCCCGGTAGTTGAGGTCGCAACTGACCGTGATCTTGTGGGCCTTGCAGTACTTGAGCGCCTCCAGGCAGATCGCCGGCAGCTCGCCGCCCAGGGCCGGGGTAATGCCCGTGAAGTGGAACCACTTCGCGCCCTTCAGGATCTTCGCCCAGTCGAAGTCGCGGCGCGCCGCCAGGGCGATCGACGAACCCGCGCGGTCGTAGACGACCTTCGACGCGCGCTGCGAAGCGCCCTTCTCGACGAAGTAGAGGCCGAGGCGCGGACCGCCCCAGACGATACCGTCCGTCGCGACGCCGAAGTGGCGCACGGCGTTGCGCGCCGCCTCGCCCAGCGGATTCGCGGGAAGCTTCGTCACGAAGCCCGCGTCCAAACCGTAGTTCGCAAGCGACACGGCGACATTGGCCTCGCCGCCGGAATAGGACGCCTCGAAACGCTCCGCCTGCACGAAGCGATTGTACCCTTCGGGGTTGAGACGCATCATGATCTCGCCAAACGTCACGAACTTGCTCATGGACAATCCTTAATTCATATCTGCGATAAACGGGCGGAACGCACCTCGGCCGCCGCGCTCAGTCGACGACCGGAACGGCGGGCGCGAGCGTCTCGAACGCCTCGACCGACCCGGCGTAGCCGCTCCTGACCTGCTCAAGCCCGGCGCGCACGCGCGGGAACTCGACGTTGAGCCAGTGGTCGAGCGCGGCCTTCTTGGAGTCGATCTTCTCCGCCGCCTTGACGAAGAGCGCCGCAACGACGAGCGCGATGCCCGCATCGACGAGCTTGCGCGCGGAGAGGTCGTGGTACGCCTTCGCGTCCTCGCGCCCCTTCACGTAGGCGACGGCCGCGTCGAGATCCGCCAGCAACGCAGTCATGCGCGGATGCGCCGAGCTCCAGTCCGCGCCAAGGACGTCGTCGAGGACGTCGCGGACAAGCCCGCCCGTCACGCCCGCGACGGCCGCGACGACCTGCAGCTGCGAAGTGCCCTCGTAGATCGTCGTGATGCGGCTGTCGCGCAGGTAACGCTCGCACGGATAGTCCTTCATGTAGCCCGAACCGCCGAGGACGGAGATCGAGCTCATCGCATTGCGCATCGACATCTCCGAACCGTAGTACTTCGCCATGGGCGTGAGCATCTTGTTGAACGCGGACGCCTTCTTGAAGCGCGCGCGCACGGCCGCCGCCTCCGGCGTTCCCTTGAGGGCGTTGAACTTGCGCTCGTAGCCCGCCTCCAGATCGACGTTCTTCGCCGAGTAGTAGGTGAGGAGGCGGCTCGCCTGGAGCTCGACGCTCATCGTCGCGAGGATCTCGCGCAACGCCGGGAAGTGGTCGATCGTGACGCCGAACTGCTGACGGCTCGCGGCATAGTCGCGCGCGGCGCGGTAGGCCGCCTCGCCGATGCCCGTGCCCTGCGCGGCAATGCCCATGCGCGCGCCGTTCATGAGCGCCATGACGTAGGTGATGAGGCCGCGCTTGCGGAGGCCGACGAGCTTCGCCGGGGCTTCCGTGAAGACCATCTCGCACGTCGGCGAGCCATGGATGCCGAGCTTGTTCTCAAGGCGGCGCACCTTGACCCACGGGCCGTTCTCCACGAGGAGACAGCTCAGGCCGCGTCCGTCCGTGAACTCCGGCTCCGTGCGCGCAAGGACGAGCAGCACCTCGCCGCAGCCGTTCGTGATGAAGCGCTTGACGCCGTTCACGAACCAGTTGCCGTCCGCATCCTGATGCGCCGTCGTCTTGACGCTCTGGAGGTCCGACCCCGCGTCCGGCTCCGTCAAGACCATCGCGCCGGTCATCTCGCCCGTGACAAGCTTCGGGACATACTGCTTCTTCAGTTCCTCGTCGCCGAACTGGTTGATCGTCTCGGCAATGCCCTGGAGGCCGAAGAGGTTCATGAGGCCCGCGTCGCCGCGCGAGACGATGTCGTTGCACGCCGTGAGGATCGTGCAGGGCATGTTGAGTCCGCCGAGATAGTAGGGGATCGTCACGCCCATGAGACCCGTCTTGCCGAAGAGCTCGAGGGCGAGCTTCATCCCCGGCGCGCGCGTCACGGAGCCGTCCGCGTTGAGCGTGTTGCCGACCCGATCCGTCTCCTCCGCGAGGGGCGCGATGCGGTTGGCCATGATGTCGCCGCAGAGGTCGAGCGCGCGCGCGTAGTTGTCGAGCGCGTCCGCCGCGTCCTTCGGCGCGAAGGCGTAGTCCTTCGCGAAGCGGAAGTCCTCCTCCAGAAGCGTCGCGACCTCCGTGAGGTCGAGGACGTCGAGGACGTTCTTGATGTCGGGATTGTCCTTGTAGAAATTAGCCATGATGCCGTTCTCCTCTTCAGCCCTTGTTGCGGATGGCCTTGATCAGCTTCGGGATGACGACGTTGAGGTCGCCGACGATGCCGTAGTGCGCGACCTGGAAGATCGGCGCGTCGCGGTCGGTGTTGATGGCGATGATCTTCGCCGCGTCCTGCATGCCCGCGAGGTGCTGCACGGCGCCCGAAATGCCGCAGCTGATCATCAGCGCGGGACGAACCGTCACGCCCGTCTGGCCGATCTGCCGCTCGTGTTCGCAGTAGCCGAGGTCCACCGCCGCGCGCGAACCGCCGACCGCGCCGCCGAGGGCCGCCGCCAGGTCGTGCAGAAGCGCGAAGTTCTCCTTCGAGCCGACGCCCGCGCCGCCCGCGACGATGATGCGCGCGCCCTTCAGGTTGACGCTCGACGCCTTGCGCACGATCTCGACGACCTCGACGGGAATCTCCACCCCGGCGAGATGCGAATCATGCCGCACGACCGTTCCCGACGCCGGCGTCCGCGCCGCGCGCGCCTCGGCGTCCAGCGGCTTCATCACGCCTTCGCGCACCGTCGCCATCTGCGGCCAGTTGCGCGCGTTGACGATCGTCGCGATGATGTTGCCGCCGAACGCGGGACGGATCTGGTGCAGGACGTTCGCGAACGTCTCGCCCGTCTTCCTGTCCGTGTAGTCGCCGATCTGCAGGTCGGTGCAGTCCGCCGTCAGCCCGCACCGCAGCGCGGAAGCGACCGCCGGCGCGAGGTCGCGCCCCATGTGCGTCGCGCCGAAGATGACGATCTGCGGCTGCTCTTCCTTGATCAGCTCGACCATCGCGTGCCGGTAGGCCTTGCTGCGGAACACCTTGAGCGCCGGGTCGTCGACGAGATGCACGACGTCCGCGCCGCCCGCGACGAGGGCCGCCGCGCACGGCTCGACGCCCTCGCCCATCAGGACGGTGCCGACCTTGACGCCCAGCTTCGCCGCGAGCTCGCGCGCCTTGCCGAGGAGCTCGAACGGAATTTCGGCGAGTTTGCCCTCCTCCTGCTCGGCAAACACCCAGACTTCGCCCTTGGAACGATCTGTCATGTCAAGTCCTCCTTAGCCAATCGTGTGGTCGGCGATGAGTTCCGCGACCAGTCCGCCAATGCCCGCGTCGTCGGGCGCGACTTCCTTGAACGCGCCGCCCGCAAGGACGACCGACTGGATCTTGTTGACGCTCGTCGGCGAGCCCGCAAAGCCGCAGCGCGCATCCTCGCAGCCGATCGCCGCACAGTCCAGGACCTCCGGCTCCGCGTTCTTGTACGTCATCACGCGGCGCATCTGGAACGGACGCAGCTCGCCGAACTTCTCCGTCACGGTGAAGAGCGCGGGCAGCTTCGCGCGGCACGTCTCGATGCCCGTGCCGATGTCGCGCGTCGCAATCGCCGTGTCGCCGTCCATCTCAAGCTTCTCAAGGTAGGTGACGACCGCACAGTCGAGCTTTTCGCCGATCTGCGGGCCGACCTGGGCCGTGTCGCCGTCAATCGCCTGACGGCCGCAGAAGACGAGGTCGGGATTGAACATCTTCACCGCCTGCGAGAGGATGTAGCTCGTCGCGAGCGTGTCGGAGCCGGCGGCCTTGCGGTCGGTCACGAGCACCGCACGGTCGGCGCCGCACATGAGCGCCTCGCGCAGGATCGCCTTCGCGGCGGGGAGACCCATCGTGATGACCGTGACCGTGCCGCCATACGTCTCCTTGACCCAAAGCGCGGCCTCGAGGGCGTTCTTGTCCTCGGGATTGAAAATCGCGGGCAGAGCCGCACGGTTGATCGTCCCGTCGGCCTTCATCGCTTCGCCCGTCACCTTCTGGGTGTCCGGAACCTGCTTGATGCAGACAACGCAGTTGTAGGTTTTCATGGGTTCGTATTATACCAAAACTGCGGCCGACTCGGCGCAGCCAAGCTCCTTCCGCTAATTAAAATCCGCGCCAATCCGAGAAATCCGTGGTTAAAACAGGGGACTGTCCCCAGTGGGAGTGGGGATTCACCACGGGTAGAGGGGATTGTGGACAGGATGTCGGTCAGCGGACGAGGACGTCCGCCGTGCCTTTTGCGAAGCGCGTGCGCAGACAGTCGCCGGAATGCAGTTGGGCGGCATCCCGCACGACCACCCCATCCGCCGTCGTCGTCAGCGAATAGCCGCGTTCAAGGACGCCATACGGCGAATAGGCCGTCAACTTGGCCTCCGCCTTCTCGAAACGCGCCGTCAGCTGCTGAAGCCGCAGCGTCAACGCCGGACGAAGACGCGGCTCAAGCGCGCCCAGCCGACGCTCGGCACGCACCAGCGCAAGCGACAACGCCGCGCCCAGGCCGTCCGACAGCTGGTCAATGCGCTGGGCGAAGAACTCGCCGCGCCCGCGCAACGCCACCGCCAACCGCTCGCCGAACGCCGCAACCTGCGTGCGAAGATCCGCGAGAACCGGCACGGCGATCTCGGCCGCAATCGAGGGCGTTCCCGCGCGCACGTCCGCCGCGAAGTCGCAGAGCGTGAAGTCTGTCTCGTGCCCGACCGCGCTGATCGTCGGAATCTTCGACGCGGCGATTGCGCGCACAAGGGCCTCGTCATTGAAGCAGAAAAGGTCTTCGAAAGAGCCGCCGCCGCGCGCGACGATGAGGAGGTCAGCCCGCCAGTCCGTTGCCGCGTTGAAGTACGTTAACCCCGCGCAGACCGTCGCCGCCGCCGTCTCGCCCTGCACAAGGCACGGATAGAGGCGGATCTCAAGATTCGGGAACCGCCGCGTCAGCACCGTGCACATGTCATGGACGACCGCCCCCGCCTCGCTCGTCACGAGTCCGATCCGGCGCGGCATCTTCGGCAGGGGACGCTTCCGCGCCGCGTCGAAAAGCCCCTCCGTCTCCAGCTTCGCCTTGAGCGCGAGATACTGCTGCATCAGGTCGCCGACGCCCGCCAGCTTCACGGAGCGGACGGTGAGCTGATAGTTTCCGCGCGGCCCGTAGACGAACACGTCCCCAAAGACGGAGACCTTCGCGCCATCACGGAACAGGCCCTCGAATCCGCCAATCCGCGACGCCAGCCGCGTGTAGTCGCCCGTGAACAGGACGGCCGAAATCTGCGCGTTCGCGTCCTTGAGCGTGAAATAGCAATGTCCGGACGGATAACGCCGCAGACCGCTGATCTCGCCATCCACGATGATGCGCGAAAACGGCTTCTCCAACGCCGCGCGAATGCCGTCCGTGAGCGTCGAGACCGTGTATCGGGGGAAATCCCTCTTTTCAGCCACGGTCGCCGTCCCCTTTCGCCGCCACAAGCCCGGACGCGCACACGACGCCCGACAGACGCCTGTCGTGCGGCTCGGACGGCAGCTCTTCCACCAGCTGAAACTCATGCGCAATGCCAAGCGTCTGCGCCTTAGGATCGGCCGCCGCCAGCAGACGGTCATACCAGCCGCCGCCATACCCCAGCCGCCCGCCGTCCCGCGCAAACGCCAGCCCCGGCACAAGCCAGGCCGTCGTAAGACGCGCCGCCTCGGCCGCATTCGCGCCCCGAAACGGCTGACGCGGTTCGAGGATGCCATGTGGCCCGACGCGCACATGCGCCGACGTCAGGCCGTCCAAGTCGGCCAACGCATACATCTCGCCCGTCCAGCGCGGCGCGAGCAGACGAACGCCGCGCGCAGCCGCCGCCGACAGGAACGAGGAAAGGTCAATCTCGTCCGCCCCCGCGAGGTAGACGGCGACCACGCCGCCCAGCGGCAACTCCAGCAGTCGTTCGCAAATGGCGTTCGCCACGCGGACGCGCGTCGCCGCCGGCACCGCCCGCCGCCGCCGGCGCATCTCGGCCCGAAGAGCCGCCTTGATGGACGCCGCCGCCGTCATCACCGCGCCGGATTCTGGAACTCGCGAATGACGTCCAGCAGCTGCTCGGCGAGATCGGGGTCTTCCTCAAACAGGTTCACGTTGTCCGAGTAGGTGTTGTTGCAGAGGTTCGCCTTGACAGCGATGAAGCGATCCGGAGACGCCTTCTTCGACGCCTTGAACGTCTTCTCGCGGTCGAGGACGCCGAAGTTCACGAGATTCTGGAAGATGTCGTTCGCCTCCTTCGGATCGATCTGCAGGCGAAACGTCTTGATGTCGCCCCAGTCCGCCTCCTTGTGACGCTTGGCGAAATCGTTCGAGACGAGCTCGCTCGTGCCCTTCTTCACGAGGACAAGTCCATTGCCGTAGATCTCGACGCCCACGCGGCGAATCGGGTCGCGGCTCATGTTGTAGTAGTGGATGATGACCCAGTTGAGCGAACTCTCCTTCACCGTGATGTACGGATCGACCCAGAACGGCCCGCAGCCGGAAACGGCAAGCGAAAGCACGGCCAACGCCGCGAAGACGGCGCGTGCCCACGTCACGCCCGCCGTTGCGCCACAGGACAAAAAGCTGAACGTTCTCATCTCTCTCCCATCTTCTCGTTCATTCGCCGCGCGCACACCAATCCGGCGCCGTAGAGCGTCAGCGTCGGATCGATGGCGAACGGCAGGTCAAGGCCCTTCAAGGCCCAGCGCGCGAAACCGCCCGTCGCGACGAGCCGAAAGTCTTCGCGGAAGTTCGTCCGCAGGGTCGCGACAATCTCGCGCACCATGCCGCGATAGCCGACAAGCGCACCGAAGCGCATCGCCTCCTCCGTCGAGCGGCCGATCTTCGGCGCGCGTCCGCGCCCCAGCTCCATGCGCGGCAGCTTGGCCGTGCGCTCGAAGAGGTAGTCGCGCATGAGCGGGAAGCCCGGCGCGATCACGCCGCCGCGCCAGACCCCATCCCGCGTCACGACCGCCGCCGTGAGCGCCGTCCCGAAGTCCATGACGAGGACGGGCGCACCGTAGCGTGCCACCGCGCCCGCTGCATCCGCCAGCCGATCCGCGCCAATCGTCTCCGGACGGGGGTAGTCGAGGCGAAGGCTTGAATGTTTGGCGGCTTGGGGGCTTGGGCGATTGCGTGAGTTGACGACTTTGGTGGCTGTCGTTTCAAAGTCGCGGAAGGACAGCTGGTGGAAGGGAAGACCCTGCGCACGGGCCGAGCGTTTCCACTTGGCATCCCGCTTCGGCACGACGGAAACATACGCCACGCCATCCACGCCGCCGGGCTTCCGGGCGTTCAGGCGTCCGTTTCCCCAGGCGTCCAAGTCGTCCAGGGACTCCACGCCCTCGTCATAGTGACCAACAGAACTCACGCGGCCGTCGGTCCAAAGACCCACGGCCGTGGAGGTGTTGCCAACGTCAACGACGAGAAGCCTCACTTGCAACACGCACAAAGGCGCAGCTGCTGGTCGCAGAACGTGCGGACGTAGCCGTCGTCCGTCGCCGCGCGACGCCGTTCGAGCGCCGCGACCCAGACCTTCCGGCGCGCCGGCGCCTTGGGGCACTTCGGGCACATGACGAGCTGCGTCACGGCCGCGATCTGCGTGAGCGCAATCGGATCGCCGTCATACGACGTGCCGATCTTCGCGAGCAGCGCATCGGCCGCCGCATCCGACGCGACAAACGCCTTGAGCGTCTCCGGCGTCGTCGCCGCGCGCACGGCGGCGTCGTTCGCGCGCTGCCATTCGTAGGCCATCTGGTAGCCGTCCTGATGAGCCATCGCCGCGCCGTAGTCGGCGAACGCAACCGTCGAGGGCTGCGGCGTCGTCTTGGGCGTGAACGCGCCGTACTTCGGCTCCGTCGCGCACCCCGCCACGCAGACGGCGAACGCGAGAGCCGCCGTCAGACGAAGGACTGACGACAGCAGACAACCGACAGCGGAACCTGCAGGGACAAGTTTCTTCATTTCCAATCTCCTCATTTTAGCGTTCACCCTTTTCACCCGAACATTTCCGTGCGCCATGGTTCGCGCATCATGTCGTCCTGATAGAGCAGCCGCTCTGCCGCCGCGTCGTTCTTGGCATGAAGCGTGACGGGGTCGAAGTCGAAGCCGCGTCCGAGACGCCAGGCGACGATCGCGAGGTTGAACATCGACGACGAGCGGAAGCCGTTCGACTCGTTGAGCGCAAAGGTCTTCCGGTTCCGGCAGCTGTCCATGAAGTCCGTCTGCTGCGGCGCCGGCTTCGGCAGGTCGGCGAGGGTCTTCAAGACCTTCTCCTCGCTCCACCAGCCGTTCGCGTCCTTGATGCGCAGGGTCTTGCCCCCCGCCCGCTTGTAGACGCACAGGCCGTTCGAGCCACGCAGCAGCGGCTCGTCACGCAGCGAGACGTCGCCGTCGAGAATGACCTCCGTCCCGTCATCGTACGTCAGCGTGAAGCGGTCGAAGCTGCCAACCGACTCCGGGTGCTGCGGCAGCCCCTTGTAGTCGATCCGCACGGGCGACGTCTCGTCCTTGCAGAGGAGGTACTGCAGCGGATCGAGGTAGTGCTGCGCCATGTCCCCCAGCCCGCCCGAATCGTAGTCCCAGTAGCCGCGGAACGACGTGCCGAAGCGGTGATCCGTGTAGGGCTTCCACGGCGCCGGGCCGAGCCACATGTCCCAGTCGAGACCTTCCGGCACGACCTGCACGCGATCCTGCACGCGGCCCGACCAGCCGAACTTCCACGAGAAGCCCTGCCCCTCGCCGAAGACGCACTTGACGGGGCCCTTGCCGAGGAGTCCGTTCTCGACGATCTGGCGGATCGGCTCGACCGGCGTGCCGAACCCGTAGAAACCGCCCGTGAAGCGGAACCACGTGTTGAGGCGGAACATCCGCTTCTCGGCCCGGACGACCTCCATCACGCGCTTGCCTTCGCCGACCGTGCGCGTCATGGGCTTTTCGCACCAGATGTCCTTGCCCGCCTTTGCGGCCATCACGCTCTGGACGCCGTGCCAGTGCGGCGGCGTGCAGATGTGGACGATGTCGACGTCCTTGTCCGCCAGGAGGTCAAGGAAGTTCCGGTAGCCCTTGACCTTGCCCCAGCCCGCCTTCTCGGCGGCCGCCAGCCCGGCCGCGACGCGCGGCGCATAGCAGTCGGTCAGGCCAACGAGACGCGACCCCTTGAACCCCAAGTGGTTGCCGCTGTGCGCGATGCAGCCGAAGCCGATGAGCGCGCGCGTCAGCTGGTTCGAGGGCGCCGTCGCGCCCCACAGGACGTTCGCCGGAATGATGTTGAGCGCGCCGAACGCGGCCGACGCCTTCAGAAATTCTCTTCTTGAGCTTTTCATTTTACAGTTCCTTGATGAAGATGTTGCGCCATTCGGTCGGGTCGCCGTGGCACTGGAGCTCCAGCTGCTCCACGGGGAAGATCGCGCTCTTGCGATCCCAGAAGTTCTCCAGCGTGACGTTGTCGACGACCAGTTCGCCGTTCAGCCAGACCGTCACCTTCTCGCCGCGCATGATGACGTGGAAGCGGTTCCAGTCGCCGACCTGACGATCCGCGATCTTGAGCGCCTTCGACGGATTCTTCCCGTTGTTGTAGAGACCGCCGGAGCCGATGCCCCACTGGTTGTGCGCATCCCAGATCTGAACCTGCGGCGTGCCGCGCAGATAGAGGCCCGAATCGCCCGTGATGGACATGATGCGCCAATCGGCCCAAAGCTCGAAGTCCTTCAGATCCTTGTGCGTCGCGAGCGAATAGCCGCCCTTGAAGCCGTCGAAGAAGAGGTTGCCGTTGCGGATGTGCCAGTGCGCGTCGCGCCCGGCGTCAGCCTTCTTCTGCATCTCGGCGCGCTTCGCCGGCGTCGCCGCCTGGCGGACCTTCGGGTTGTCGAAGTTCTCCGCCGTCGTCACGCCCTTCCACATCGTCTTGAGCTGCTGCGGGCAGCCGTCGAAGTACGTCGTGAACCCGGCCGGGGCCTTCATCGTCTGGAACGGGCAGATCTCACCCATCTTCGCATCATCCGGAAGTTCCTTGATGCGGATGTTTTTCCACTTGACCGCATGGCCATGGCCAAGCCAGCCGATGTGACCCCTCTTGTTGCGGAGGCCGGGGTGCTTGCGCCCGTCCGGCGTCGTGCCGTCCGGCGCGAACTCGGCGAGGTTCGCCTTCGTGATCAGCTGGCCGTTGAGGTAGACCTCGATTTCCTCGCCGATGACCTTGATCTCCTCGAAGTTCCACATGCCCGGCTTCGCCACGTAGGAGCCGCCGCCTGTGAAGTTCTTGTCCTTGCCCCAGATCTGCTTGTCGAAGTTGTCACGGCGGCTCGGCACGATGCCGTAGACCGAACCCGTGTACTGATAGGGCTTGAGCTTGTCGCGCTTCGCCGCCGCGTCGTAATAGGCGCTGCCGCCGTCGTCCAGGAGCTGAAGCTCGCACATGCCGTCGTAGGCCGCGTCGACGTCCGGGCCAGGCGTCCGGATGCCCAGGCCATTGTTCCCGTTTTCGGGCATCAGGAACTCGAAGCGGAGGATGAAGTTGCGGTACTCGCGCACGGTCAGGAGGTTGCCGCGGTCGCCCTCGACCTTGCGGTCGGGGAAGCACGCCAGCACGCGCTCGTTCTTGACGAGGCCATTGTTGAGCTTGGTCTGAACCGTCTCGACCCCGTACATCTTCGAGCCGAACCAGCCCGTCAGATCCTGTCCGTTGAAGAGGCTGACGAAGCCCTCCTCCACCATCGACGGATACGGCGCGTCATTCTTGAACAGGCAGCAACAGCCGCCGACCAGCGCGGCACCCGCCGCCAACACCATGATCTTCTTCATCTTGTCGTACTTCCTTTCTTTTCAACAGTTCAACAATCGGCGCGAGCCGTTCAGACGGCCTCCCATTCGAGGCTCAGATCGACCGACCCGGCCGAATGCGTGAGGCAGCCGAGCGAAATCGCCGTCACGCCCGTCGCCGCGACTTCCTTCGCGCGGTCGAGCGTGATGCCGCCCGACGCCTCCGTCTTCGAGATGCCTCGGCACATCTTCACGCACTTCTTCATGTCCGCGACGGACATGTTGTCGAGCATGATCCACTCCGGCTTCGCCTTGAGCGCGCTCGCGCACTCGCGCAGGCTCTCGACCTCGACCTCGACGGCCAGCTTCGGGAACGCCTTGCGCGCCGCCGCGACCGCCTGGTCGAGCGCATCGGGATCGCCGCCGCGCCACAGCCGACGATGGTTGTCCTTCATCAGCACGCGGTCGTACATCCCCATGCGGTGGTTCGTCCCGCCGCCGCAAAGGACGGCGTACTTCTCGAACACGCGAAGGCCCGGCGTCGTCTTGCGCGTGTCGAGGATGAGCGTCCCCCACCGCTTCGTCGCCTCGACGAACTTCCGCGTCAGCGTCGCCGTCGCGCAGAGCCGCTGCATGAAGTTGAGGGCCGTGCGCTCCGCCGCGAGAATCGACCGCGCCTTGCCGCGAAACGTGAGAATCGGCTCGCCCGGCTTCACGACGCTGCCGTCGGGCTTCAGGATCGTCACCTTGACCTTCGGATCGACCGCCCGCATGACGGCCTTCGCGACCGTCGCGCCCGCGACGACGCACCCCGCGCCCTTCGCGTGGATCTCGCCCGTCGCGACGGCGTCGGGATCGACGAGCGCCAGGCTCGTCGCGTCGCACCACGGAGACGCGACGAGACGATCCACGCTCGCGAGATCCTCGTCCAGCGCCAGACGCACCGCCGCCTTGGCTCGCGGCGAGAGCATGACGTCTCTCATGCTCAGGCGCCCTTGAGGAATTCCCAATGCTGGAAGAGGATGAACGTCAGGACGCCGGCCACGACGAGGGCCACAAGGCCCGCGACGGCGGCCGCCGTTCCACTGACGCCCGATGCGGCCTTCTTCACATTCGGGTCGGGCGCATCGAGCTTGAAGCGGTCGGCAATCGTGGCGGCCGCCGGCGCGGCCGGCATCTCGGCAACGCCCTCGGTTGCGGACATCGGGTCGGCCTTCACGGTCGGCCGCTTGACTGACATGGGCTTCTTGATAGTCATAGTGCGGAGAATTATATCATGGTTTCCGTCGTGAAATCAAGCCGCCCACGCGCCTTACGCCGAAGGCCGCGCCGCGCGCGCGTGGTACTCCTGGAGCGTCCGCACACCCGTGCCGCCGAACGCCTCGTCCTCGGCAAGGCCGCGCACGGCCGCCCGGAAGCCGTCAAGCGTCGTCGTCAGCGGCACGCCCGCTGCCACCGCGCCGGAGCGGAGGCGCGCATTGTCCGCCGTCGCCTCGCAACCGGCCTCGGTCGTGCAGACGACCCACGCCACCCGTCCCGCCTTGAGGAGGTCGAGCGCATTCGGCCGTCCGCGCGAGATGCGGAAGACCGCCTTGGCCGCAACGCCCGCCTCCCAGAGCCGCGTCGACGTGCCGCGCGTCGCGTAGACGCCGTAGCCGAGCCGCACGAGTTCGCGCACAAGTTCAACGCCGGCCGCCTTGTCCTCGTCGCGCAGCGAGACGAACACCTCGCCCGTCTTCGGAAGTGGGCTGCCCGCCGCCAACTGGCTCTTGAAGTAGGCGATTTCCGGATCGTCGTCAATCGCCATCACCTCGCCCGTCGACTTCATCTCCGGCGTAAGCGCGACGTCCGCGCCCGGAAACTTCGCAAACGGGAAGACGGCCTCCTTCACGGACGTGTAGGGCGGAACGACCTCCTGGGTGAAGCCGATGTCGGCCAGCGTCTCGCCGACCATGCACCGCGCGGCAATGTCCGCCAGCGGCACACCAATCGCCTTCGAGACAAACGGCACCGTGCGCGACGCGCGCGGATTGACCTCAATCATCCAGACAGTCGGAACGCCCTTCTCCCGCGTGACGGCAAGCTGGATGTTCATGAGGCCGACGATGTGGAGACGCGTGGCGAACGCCTGCGCGTACCGCTTCACCTCGGCGATTGTCTCCGGCGCGAGCGCGCGCGGCGGCGTGACGGCGGCCGCGTCGCCCGAATGGCAGCCCGCCGCCTCGACGTGCTCAAGGATGGCGCCGACGACCGTCGTCTCGCCGTCGGAGACGCAATCGACGTCCAGCTCGATGGCGTGTTCGAGGAACTTGTCGATGAGAATCGGCTTTCCCTCCGCCGCCGCGACGGCCTCGGCGACGTACCGGTCGAGTTCCACGTCCGTCGAGACGATCGCCATGCCGCGTCCGCCGAGGACGAAGCTCGGCCGCACGAGAACGGGATAGCCGATTTCCGCCGCAATGCGATGGGCGTCCGCGACGGAATGCGCGATGCCGCTCGCGGGCTGCCGGACGCCGACCTCCTCGACGAGCCGCTTGAAGAAGTCGCGGTCTTCCGCGCGGTCGATGTCGTCCGGCGACGTGCCGACAATCCGCGCGCCCGCCGCCTTGAGACGCTGGGCTAGATTGAGCGGGGTCTGTCCCCCGTACTGGACGATGACGCCGTCGCACCGTTCGCGGTCGTAGATCTCCATCACGTCCTCGAACGTCAGCGGCTCGAAGTAAAGGCGGTCGGACGTGTCGTAGTCCGTCGAGACGGTCTCCGGGTTCGAGTTCACCATCACGACCTCGTAGCCGCGCTGCTTCAGCGCAAACGCCGCATGGCAGCAGCACCAGTCGAACTCGATGCCCTGGCCGATGCGGTTCGGCCCGCCGCCAAGAACCATGATGCGCGGACGAGGAGCGGAAGAAATAATCGAATGGTCGAATGATCGAATGGTCGAATGGGATATGGGATTAACGCCCACGTCACGCCCATCATTCATTCGATTATTCAAACATTCGGTTATTCGATCATTATACCCATAATAGGAATAATAATACGGAGTCTTCGCCCTGAACTCGCCCGCGCACGTATCGACCTCCCCGAACTGCGGACGGATGCCCGCCGCGAGCCGCGCCGCACGAACCTCGGTCTCGGCGCACCCGACGGCCTCGGCAATCTCCCGGTCGGAGAACCCGAACACCTTTGCCTGACGCAGAAGCGCGGGAGAAAGAATCGTGTGGCCCGTCTCGCCCCTCGCGTCGCCCAAAAAGCTTCGGAACGCCGCGAGTTCCGCGAGTTCGCGGCGAAACCACGGGTCGTAGCTCGTCTCGTCGTGGTAGGCAAGCGGCGCTTCCAGCGAGCGGACGGCCTTCAGATACGCCTGCTTGAACGTGCGCCCGATCGCCATCACCTCGCCGACGGCCTTCATCTGCGTGCCCAGCGCGGTGGACGCGCCCGAGAACTTCTCGAACGCGAAGCGCGGAATCTTCACGACGACATAGTCGAGCGTCGGCTCGAACGCGGCCAGCGTCTCGCCCGTGATGTCGTTCGGAATCTCGTCAAGCGTGTAGCCGACGGCCAGAAGCGCGGCGATCTTCGCGATCGGGAATCCCGTCGCCTTCGAGGCGAGCGCGGACGAGCGCGAGACGCGCGGATTCATCTCGATGATGATGCGCCGCCCCGTCTTCGGGTCAACCGCCCACTGCACGTTCGAGCCGCCCGTCGCGATGCCGATCTTGCGCAGGACGGCAATCGAGTCGTCGCGCATCGCCTGGTACTCACGGTCGGTGAGCGTCTGGACGGGCGCGACCGTAATCGAGTCGCCCGTATGGACGCCCATCGGGTCCATGTTCTCGATGGAGCAGACGATGACGGCGTTCCCGGCCTTGTCGGCCATCACCTCCATCTCAAACTCCTTCCAGCCGATGAGCGACTCCTCGATCAGCACCTCCGTGTTGAGCGACGCCTCCAGTCCGCCCGACACGATGCGCACGAACTCGTCCGCGTCGTGCGCAATGCCGCCGCCCGTACCGCCGAGCGTGAAGCCGGGACGGATGATGAGCGGCCACGTGCCGATCGCCTCGGCGACGGCGCGCGCCTCGTCCAGCGAATGGGCACTGCCCGACTTCGGCATGTCCAGCCCCAGCGAGCGCATCGCCGCCTTGAAAAGCTGGCGATCCTCCGCGCGCGCAATCGCCTCCGCCGACGCGCCCAGAAGCTCGACGCGGTAGCGGCGCAGGATGCCCGCCTTGTCGAGTTCCATCGCGAGATTGAGCGCCGTCTGTCCGCCCAGGGTCGGCAGCACCGCGTCCGGTCGCTCGCGGCGGATGATCTCGTGGAGCGAGTCGACGGTCAGCGGCTCGATGTACGTGCGGTCGGCGCGCTCTGGGTCGGTCATCACCGTCGCTGGATTCGAGTTCACGAGGACGACTTCGTAGCCCTCCTTCTTGAGGGCCTTGACGGCCTGCACGCCCGAATAGTCGAACTCGCAGCCCTGGCCGATGACGATCGGGCCCGCGCCGATGATCAGAATCTTCCGGATGTCCGTGCGTTTCATGCGCGCGCTCCTTTCAATGCCGCCGCGACGAGTCCGTCGAAGAGCGGATGCGGCGCCGTCGGACGCGACTTGAACTCCGGATGGAACTGCGCGGCGATGAAATACGGATGGCCCGGCAGCTCGACGATCTCGACGAGCGCGCCGTCCGGCGACACGCCGGAGGCCCTAAGGCCCGCCGCCTCCAACGCCGCCCGTCCCACCGTGTCGTAGCCGAGCTCGTAGCGGTGGCGGTGACGCTCGAAAATCGTGAAGTCCGCCGTGTCCTTCACGCCATAGGCCGGCGCGTAGAGCCGCGCCGCGAGCGTCCCCTTGCGGACGACGCACGGATACGCGCCCAGCCGCATCGTGCCGCCCTTCTGCGTGACGCCCTTCTGCGTCTCCATGAGGTCGATCACCGGATGCGCCGTCTTCGGATCGAACTCCGTCGAGTTCGCGTCCGCCCAGCCGACGATGTCGCGCGCGTACTCGATGGCCACGCACTGCAGGCCAAGGCAGATGCCGAGGAACGGGATCTGGCGCTCGCGCGCAAAGCGGATCGCGCGGCACTTGCCCGCGACGCCCCGGCTTCCAAACCCGCCGGGGACGAGGATGCCGTCCACGTCCGCGAGGAGCGACGGATTCTTCTCCAGTTCCTCCGCCTCGATGCACGCCACGTTCACCTTGCAGTCGTGCGCCATGCCCGCGTGGTGCAGGGCCTCGTGGACGGACTTGTAGGCGTCACGAATCGCGATGTACTTGCCGACGAGGGCGATCGTGCAGGACTTCTTCGGCCGCGTCGCCTTCTTGACGAGCGTGTCCCACACCGTGTGTTTGATGGGCCGGACGTCAAGATGAAGTTGCTTCAGGACTTCTTCGTCCAGCCCCTGCTTGCGCAGCTCGCGCGGAATCGCGTAGACGGAATCCGTGACGTCCCGCTCCTCGATGACACGCCCGGGACGGACGTTGCAGAAGAGCGCGAGCTTCTCCAGATGCTCCTTTGGAATCGGCCGCTCCGTGCGGCAGACGAGGATGTCGGGGATGATGCCGATTGCGCGGAGTTGTCCGACGGAATGCTGCGAGGGCTTCGTCTTGAGTTCGCCCGCCGCCTTCAGATAGGGGACGAGCGTGAGGTGGACGAAACACGTGTTGTCGACGCCTTGCTCGAAGCGGAACTGGCGCGCGGCCTCCAGAAACGGCAACGACTCGATGTCGCCCGAAACGCCGCCGATCTCGCAGAGGACGACGTCGCAGTCCTGCTCGCCGGCGGACGCGATCGCGGCCTTGATCTCGTTCGTGACGTGCGGGATGACCTGCACCGTGCCGCCGAGGTAGCCGCCCGCGCGCTCGCGGGCGAGGACGGCCGAGTAGATGCGCCCCGACGTGTAGTTCGACGCCTTCGAGCAGGTCACGCCCGCGAAGCGTTCGTAGTGGCCGAGGTCGAGGTCAGTCTCGGCGCCGTCGTCCGTCACGAACACCTCGCCATGCTGGTAGGGGCTCATCGTCCCCGGATCGACATTGAGGTAGGGATCCAGCTTCTGCATGAAGACCTTGTAGCCCCGGCTCTTCAGCAAAAGGGCCAGCGAGGCGGACGTGATGCCCTTCCCCAGGGAACTCACGACCCCGCCGGTAATGAAGACGTATTTGACTTGTCGGCCTCTCTTCGCCTCTCTCGTGGCGCGTGCCTCTTTCGTCCCTCTTCTCATTTTTTCGCTCCTCCTTTCATTTCGTCATTTACATCTCGTCAATCTCTTACCCATTCAATCATTCGCCCATTCG
>CAZWQY010000013.1:56705-58611 GCA_964636295.1 uncultured Lentisphaeraceae bacterium
CATTCGCCCATTCGACCATTCGATCATTCGATTATTCGATCATTTCTTCCTCATTTCTCTGTCAAACAGCTCGAACAGATACCGCGAATCGTGTGGGCCGGGACAGCTTTCGGGATGGTACTGCACCGAAAACGCGGGGAGCGTCTTGTGGCGCACGCCCTCAATGGAGCCATCGTTCAGGTTGACGTGCGTGACCGCGAGGCAGTCCGGCAGCGATTCGGGCAACACGGCGAAGTTGTGGTTCTGGCTTGTGATCTCGACCTTTCCCGTCGCAAGGTTCTTCACCGGATGATTGCAGCCGTGATGTCCGAACGCGAGCCGCCCCGTCTGCGCGCAGCAGGCGAGCGAAAGCAGCTGATGTCCAAGGCAGATGCCGAACAGCGGGACTTTCCCCAGCAGTTCCCGAATGTTCGCGACCGCGTAGCCAACCGCCGCCGGATCGGCCGGACCGTTTGAGAGGAAGACGCCATCCGGCTTCTGCGCCAGCACCTCCGCCGCCGAGGTCTGCGCCGGAACGACCGTGACCCGCGCAAACGACGCCAAGCTCCTCAGGATGTTCGTCTTGACGCCAAAGTCGTAGCAAATGACGTGAGGAGAAATAATCGAATGGTCGAATGATCGAATGGTCGAATGAGGGCCGGGAGAAATAATCGAATGTGAAACTGGCGGATGATCGGATTCGGGCACGGTAAAGTCGTAGGGCTTTTTGCAGGAAACGCGCGAGGCATAGTCCTGTCCGTCCAGCCCCTCCCACTGATTGGCCGTCTCAACGCCTGCGCGTTCCGCACACATTCGATCAATCGAACATTCGAACATTCGACCATTTCCCAGCCACGCCTTCTGGTTTCCGTGTTCGCGCAGGTGAATCGTCAGCGCGCGCGTGTCGACGCCATAGATGCCGGGGACGCCATTCGCCTTCAGATAGGCGTCAAGCGACTGCGTCGCGCGATAGTTCGACGGCTCGGTCAAGTCGCCAATCACCAGTCCCGACAGAAAAAGACCCCGAGACTCGACGTCTTCGGGGTTCACGCCCGTGTTGCCGACCTCGGCAGTGGTGAGGGCGACGAATTGCCCCGCATAAGAGGGATCCGTCAAGATCTCCTGATAGCCGCACATGCCGGTGTTGAACACGACTTCGCCGCAGCGGTCTACCCGCGCGCCAAACGCCACGCCGCGAAACACCGTTCCGTCCGCGAGTGCCAGGAACGCCTTCCGTTCGCGCTCCGCCTGCCATTTCGCCGCATATTCGCTCGTCGTCATCCGTTTGCTCCTCCCGTTCCCGAAGAGGCGTGCAAACCTCATGCCAACGAATCGGCGCAACCCAGACGCGCCCACAACAAGCCCGAACGGCCGCGCCGTCCGGCAACGGATGTAAAAACGCGCCCACGCAAATTACACGCCATGAAACAAAAAAGGCTGACGTCCCACGACGTCAGCCTCGAATCGGAATTGAGGTTGTCTACGAATCTCATGAATTCGCCTCGACCTCACCCCTCCGCCCTATCCGCAGTTGTCACAGTTATTTAACCACGGATTTCACGGATTAACACAGATTCGCAAGAATCCTTCAAGATAAACCCATTAATTCGTGACGATTCGTGTGATTCGTGGATAAAAACTGTGGGGAGACGGGGTGTCCACAATGAATCTCACGAATTAGCCTTGACCTTACACCTCTTCAATCGCCGAATCGACGATCGTGCGGCGCACCTTCGAGAACGCGAGGCCGATCAAGGTCAGCGTCTTGCCGTTCCCCGCGAACTTGTCGCCGTAGCGGTTCGCCTTGATCTGCTCGATCGCCTCGGCGGCCGACTTGTCGAGTTTGAACTCGATGACGTAGCAATGCTCTGACGTCTCGAGCGTCATGTCGATCCGCCCCTCGTTCGTCTTCACCTCCGCCTCCGCC
>CAZWQY010000014.1:0-56866 GCA_964636295.1 uncultured Lentisphaeraceae bacterium
CGTAGTATACCAAAAACTCCGCGCGCCGCGCAAGGGGGTATTTGAAAATTTTTTAAAATTTCTTTCCGCCGCGCTTGCCGGGGCTTCGGGCGGGCGGCCCGTCGAGCGCGGCGACTCCGCGCTTCGCGCTTTCGCCGCTCGGGATTCGCGACGCTAACCAAAGCGCGCCGCAGCGCGCGACTGCCGCAATTTCGGCAAGCCCCCGAAAAGCGACGCGCCTCGCCTCGTGTCGCACAGCGACCGGAGGCGAGGCGCATGTCAATCCATGCCGTCGGCCTAGGCTCAGCCCTCGGCCTCAAGCGCCGCGTCGACTTCGTCCGTCGTCTCCATGTTGTGGTAGACGTCCTGCGTGTCCTCAAGATCCTCCAGCATCTCGACAAACTTGTTGATCGCCTTGGCGACCGCGACGTCCGCAACGGGGTTCGTCATGTTCGGCACGAGGCCGACGTTCGAGTTCTCCTCGTCGATCGCGATGCCCGCCGCCTTGATGGCGTCGGTGACCGCGATGAAGTCATTCGGCTGCGTCTTGACCGTGAAGCCGCCGTCCTCGACGACGACGTCCTCGGCACCCGCTTCCAGCGCGACTTCCATGACCTTGTCTTCCGTCAGGCCGTCCGCCGCCGGAATCATGATCTGGCCCAGCTTGTCGAACAGGCGCGACGCGCTGCCTGGCTTCGCGAGCTCGATGCCGTTCTTCTTGAAGACGTTCGAGACCTCGGCCGCCGCGCGGTTCTTGTTGTCGGTGAGGACGCGCACGACGACGGCCGTGCCGTTCTTGATGCCCTCGTACTGCGCATCGACCATTTCGGCCGACTCGAGTTCGCCCGTGCCCTTCTTGATCGCGCGCTCGATGTTGTCGTTCGGCATCTGCGCCGCCTTCGCCTTCGCGATGAGCGTACGCAGCGTCGGGTTGTTGTCGGGGTTGCCGCCCTTCGCCTTCACGACGATCGTGATTTCCTTGCCGAGCTTCGAGAAGATCTTGCCCTTCTTCGCGTCCGCCGCGCCCTTCGCGCGCTTGATTGTCGCCCAGTGGCTGTGACCTGACATGTGTGTCTCCTTACGTTAAGTTTTGGGTTTGGATGTTTGAATGTGTGGCAGTTCGGTGGGTTGCCCCGATTAGACCTTGTGACGATAGGTGATGCGACCCTTGCCGAGGTCGTACGGCGAAATCTCGACCGTGACCTTGTCGCCAATCGCGATCTTGATGAAGAACTTTCGCATCTTGCCCGAAATGTGCGCGAGAACCTCGTGCCCATTCTCGAGCTGAACCTTGTACATCGTCGCCGGGAGGACTTTCGTGACAACTCCCGTAACTTCAATCGCCTGATCTTCTTCTTTCGCCATGCGCAACTGCCTTGTTTGACTATAATTTTAGGTATTGTACCATTTTTCAGCCCATCGGGCAACTCGACGCCCCGCCGCGTCAGCGGCAGAGCGTGTAGAGGACGCCCGCGACGACAGCCGAGCCAATGACGCCCGACACGTTCGGGCCCATCGCCTGCATGAGGATGAAGTTCGTCGGGTCGTTGCCAAGCGAGACCTTGTTCGAGACGCGCGCCGCCATCGGGACGGCCGAGACGCCCGCCGAGCCGATGAGCGGATTCACCTTCGTCTTCGAGAAGACGTTCATCAGCTTCGCCATGAGGACGCCGCCCGCCGTGCCGACGCAGAACGCGATCAGGCCCAGCGCGAGAATCGCGAGGGTCGTCCCGGACAGGAACTTCTCGCACGCGAGCTTCGAGCCGACCGAGAGGCCGAGCATGATCGTGACGATGTTGCAGAGCGCGTTCGACATCGTATCCGCAATGCGCGAGACCGAGGGGCCGACTTCCTTCGCGAGGTTGCCGAGCATGAGCGCGCCAATGAGCGGCACGGCCGACGGCAGGAGGAGCGCGCAGAGCAGGAGCACGATCAGCGGGAAGCAGATCTTCTCGATCTTCTTGACGGGACGGAGCTGCGGCATCTTGATGAGCCGCTCGGCCTTCGTCGTCAGCGCGTTCATGATCGGCGGCTGGATGATCGGCACGAGCGCCATGTACGAATACGCGGCAACGGCAATCGCGCCGAGGAGGTCCGGGGCGAGGCGCGAGGTGAGCCAAATCGCCGTCGGGCCGTCCGCACCGCCGATGATGCCGATCGACGCGGCCGCCTTGAGCGGATCGCAGCCGAAGAAGTCCTGCCCGAAGATCGCGGCAATCCCAAGCGCGCCGAAGAGCGCGAAGAAGATGCCGAACTGCGCCGCGCCGCCGAGGAGCGCCGCCTTCGGGTTCGCGATCAGCGGGCCGAAGTCCGTCATCGCGCCGACGCCCATGAAGATCATGATCGGGAAGACGCCCGTGTCGATGCCGAAGCGGAAGAAGTAGTAGAGGAAGCCGCCCGGCTCGACGATGCCGCCCTGCATCACGGGGATGCCCGACTCCAGGAAGGTGATGACGCCGTCGTGCAGCATTGCCGGCGCCGTCACGCCTGCCAGCGGGCAGTTCGCGAGCAGGCCGCCGAAGCCGATCGGCAGGAGCAGCAGCGGCTCGAAGCCCTTCACGATCGCCAAGTACAGGAGGACGAGGCAGATCGGAATCATGATGAGCTGGCCAATGCCATAGCGCATGCCGCCCAGCACATGAACCTCATGCCCCTCGACGAAGCGGCCGCCGTCGTCGAAGTAGCCGCCGTGCCACTTCGTGTCCTTGTCGTAGTAGCCGTTGCGGTTCGCCGAGAAGGGCTTCGCCTCCGGCCGGTCGGCCTCGGCGAAGTTGCCCGTGATGTAGGCGGGCGCCTCCTGCTTGCCGAACGAGCACAGGCCCGTGTCGGCCCACATGTCCGTCACCTTGCCGAGCGTGCCCATCCACGCCGGCTTCTCGCCACCGTCGCCGGCGAAGGACGCACACGCGCCGGCCGCGACCAGGAGAGCCATCAGAAACTTCTTCATGAGAAAACCCTTTGAGAAACAATCTTGAGAAATGATCGAATAATCGAATGGTCGAATGATCGAATGGAATGAGCGAATGTGATGTGCTTGGGAGTTGAAGGCCTCAAGCTCGCCTCAATTCGATCATTCGGAATTCGACCATTCGATTATTTCCTTACCCAATGACCGCCAGCACATCGCCCGTCGCGACCTTGTCCGTCGCGGCGACCATGACCGTGACCGTGCCGTCGCACGGGGCCGTGACCGGCGTCTCCATCTTCATGACGTCCATGACGAGGATCTCGTCGCCCTTGGCGACCTTCGCGCCGTTCGCCGCCGTGACGCGGAGAACCGTGCCGGGCACAGGGGCCTTCACCTCCTGGCCGCCCGCCGGGGCCGCCGCCGCAGCCGGGGCCGCCTTGAGGCCCGCCTCGGCCGTGAAGTCAACCGGCTTGCCGTTGACGACCGCCTTGCCGTCGCCCTTGATCTCGACGCCGTAGGCCTTGCCGCCGATCGTGACCGTGACCGGGCCGCCCTTGCCGGCGGCCGGCTTCGCGTCCTCCGCGAAACGGCAGCCCATCGGGGCCTTGGACGGATCCTTGAGGAAGAGGATGCCCTTCTCCTTGCAGGACGCCGCGATGAAGACGTTCTCGTCCGTGACGGGCAGACCCGCGTCCTTGAGCGCCTTTTCGGCGACGGCACGGCCCTTCTTCGGGTCGGCGTCGTTCAGCTCGAGGACGGTCTTCGTCGTGACGGTCGAGTAGGGCTTCGTGAGCTCGCTCGACGCCATGAACTCGGCGGCCTTCTTGACGATCTCCGGATCGGGCGCGACCGGCGTCTTGCCGAAGTAGCCCAGCACCATCTTCGCATAGCCCGGCGCGAACTTCTTGAACTTGCCGAACATGACGTTCTGAATCGCCTGCTGCGCGTAGAACTGCGAGACGGGCGTCACGGACGTGCCGAAGCCGCCGAGGCGCACGCAGTCGTACATCTCCGCGATCATGTCGTCGTACTTGTCCATCATGCCGTTGTCGCGGAGCATCTGCGTGTTCGCCGTGAGCGCGCCGCCCGGCATCGGGCTCCACACGATCTGCGGGTTCACGTTCATCGCCTCCGGCGGGAGGAAGTACTTCTTCATCGCGTTCTTGAAGGCGTCCTCGGCCTTCTTGATCTTGTTGACGTCGAAGTCGAAGCCGAAGTCGGGATCGCCGTCGAGGCAGTGCCACATCGTGATGATGTCGGGCTGGCAGGTGCCGCCGCTCATCGGGGCCATCGAGAGGTCGAGGCCGTCCGCACCGCCCCGGAGGGCCGCGAGGTAGCACGCGACGCCGTTGCCCGCCGTCTCGTGCGAATGGAACTGGATGTGCACCTTGTCGCCGAGGAGCTTGCGCGCCAGCTTCATCGTGTTGTAGACGGTCGCGGGCGTGGAGGTGCCGGAGGCGTCCTTGAAGCACACGCGGTCAAACGGGATGCCCGCGTCCATGATCATCTTCAGGCGGTCGCGGTAGAACTCCGGCGTGTGCGTGCCCTGGTTGTCGATGCCGGGCGGCAGACCCATCATCGTGACGACGACTTCGTGCTTGAGGCCCGCGTCGTGGATGCACTGGCCCGACCACTTGAGGTTGTTGACGTCGTTGAGCGCGTCGAAGTTGCGGATCGAGCTCATGCCGTGCTTCTTGAACATCTGGGCATGGAGCTTGATCATGTCGCTCGACTGGCTCTCGAGGCCGACGACGTTCACGCCGCGCGAGAGCGTCTGGAGATCCGCCTCCGGCGCCGCCTGGCGGAACTTGTCCATCACGTCAAAGGCGTCTTCCTGGCAGTAGAAGTAGCAGCTCTGGAAACGCGCACCGCCGCCCGCCTCGAACCAGCGGACACCCGCCGCGTACGCTTCCTCGACGCAGGGGAGGAAGTCCTTGGAAAGAACGCGCGCGCCGACGACGGACTGGAAGCCGTCGCGGAACGCCGTGAGCATGAACTTGACGTTTTTCTTGGCCATTGTGGATTACCTTCTGTTTGGTTTGTGTTTCGAAATGCTTGATTCGCTTTGCGCGCCACCCGCTCCACGCCTCGCCGGGCGCTCTTTGACAAGAGGGACGAGAGGGTTAGAGGGGCGAGAGGCCCAAAGCCTTACCCCCTCATCGCCACGGCAATCGCGAGGGCGATGTTCGCGTCGTCGCTCGCCGCGCGCGCCTGCGGCTTTTTCTTCGGCGCTTCGTCAGGCAACAGCGCATTGAACCGCGCGACGCCGCCCATCGCGACCTTCGTCACGAAGATGAGGAGCGTGAGAAAGAAATAGACGATGCCCATGCCGGCCACCATCAGAACGAGACCTTGTAGCAAGACTGCCATAGTAGTTCCTAGTTGTTTTGATTTAAAGAAGAGGAAATAATCGAATGGTCGAATGATCGAATAATCGAATAGGAGATGTAAGAAATAATCGAATGGTCAAATGAGAGAAGGAAGAACGAGGAAATGGCCGAGTGTTGGGATTGAGTAATTAAAAACCGCTTCCGAAGTTCGCATCATTCGATCATTCGATTATTCTCAATTCGATTATTTCACCTCACGGATCGACGAACGTGAGCTTCAGCGTGTCGAAGTCGATCTTGCGGTAGTAGCAGTTGCGCGGCTGCCCCGCCGCGTTCTTCGTGTGGCAGATGCCGCCCCGGCAGGGCCGCACGACGTAGAGAAGCGAATTCTGCTCGCAGTTGACGTACGCCTCCAGAAGGTCGAACGTCTCGCCGCTCGTCTCGCCCTTGAACCAAAGC
This sequence comes from uncultured Lentisphaeraceae bacterium, assembly GCA_964636295.1. GTDB lineage: Bacteria > Verrucomicrobiota > Kiritimatiellia > RFP12 > UBA1067 > UBA1067. The sequence continues at coordinate 5,677 of CAZWQY010000014.1, forward strand.
TTGTTGCGCGACGTCGACCAGAGGATCAGCTTCCGCTTCGCAAACGACTCGCGCATCGCGAACTCGTTCGTGTAGGCGACAAGGATGACCTCCTTCGTATCGGCATTCTGCACGGCGACGGGAATGACGCCCGGATCGTGCGCCGCGCCGCCCGCCGCGCGCGTGTCGGCGACTTGCTTGCCGACCTTTTCGAGTTTCGTAAAATCAAGCGTCAGTTCTGTCGATTCTTCGAGTTGCCCCATGGGTTCCGCCTTTTCTGTGAAAATTTGGGAGATATTATATCAAAAAAGAGCCGACGTAGGGGCTACGAATTCTCGTCCGCCCAGGCCGCAGACCTCCGGCTCAAGCGCGACGCCCAACCGAAGCCAGACACGCACGGCCATCAACCGCGCCAAGGCCAAGACGTCCGAGGCTGTCGCGCCCGCCCCCCGGACAATGACGTTGGCGTGTTCCGACCAGACGTAAGCCCCTCCGACGCGCAGGTCTTTCGCGCCCACGGACTCGAGAAGCCGGCCGGCGAAATCGCTCGGCGGATTCTTGAAAAAGCTCCCGTAGGTGCCCGCCGGGAACCGCTTCCGCCGCGCCATGTAATCGGCCGGCGTCCCGTCCGCCGCCGCAGGCGCGGCAACGAGCCGAAAGTCCTGAATCTCGCCCGCGAGCGCGCTCGTCCGATAGCCGAAGCCGCAGTCGGCGGCCGGTCGCCAGACACCCTCGACCTTGACGGCTTCCAGGACTTCCGAGATCGAATGCCCGAACGCGCCCGCATTCATCTTGATCCAGCCGCCGATTGTCCCCGGAATGCCGGCCATCCACGGCAGCAACGTCGGATGCGCCGCAACGAGCGACGCGCCGGGCGCGCCGGCGGGCCCGTCCGTGCGGACATAGTCCACGGAGAGGTTGAGGTCGGACTGCCACGTGTTCGTCCCCGCGCCAATCCAGACGCGCCGCCGGGGGAAGGTCGCCGCCGCGTCAGACCTGTCTCTCTGCACCTGCGACACGAGGCCAATGATGTCCCCGGCGCCGAGGAGCAGCGTCAGGTCGCCCGCGCGTTCCGAATTGCGCGCATGCTCCCACGCCGCCGCGCAGCTCGGCGCGAGGAAGACGCGCGGCCCGCCCTCGGACGCCGCCGCGCCAAAGGCCGCGCGACACGCGGCATAGAGGTCGGCGACGTCCCCGCCCTCCAAGGGGGCTTCAAACGCCGCATAGGTCGGACAAAGAACCACCTCGTCCGCCGCCGCGAACGCCGCCGGGAAGTCCGCGAGCAACGCTTTCGTGCGCGAATAGCGATGCGGCTGGAACAGGACGCGCAACCGTCCGTGGCACGCCTGCCGCGCCATCTCGACGGCGCACCGCATTTCCGTCGGATGATGCGCGTAGTCGGTGTAGACGCCCGGCGCAATCAGCTGGAAGCGACGGTCGGGACGCGCCGCGACGACGGACGGAAGGGACGCCGCAATGGCGGCGACGGCATGCCCCCGCCGCCGCGCGACTTCGGCCGCCATCAGCGCATTGCGCCGATTGTGCGGCGCGAGCCCCAGAGCGTCAAGTCCAAGCGCATCCGCCAACGGCTCCAGCCCGTCCAGCGTGTCGAGAACGTGCGCCGCATTCCGCTTGGCCGCCGCGAAGCAGGCGAAGTAGGCGTCGCGCGTCTTGAAATGGTCGGGATGGTCATACTCGCAGTTCGTGACGACGAGCGTCGTCGCGTGGTAGCCGGCCAGCGTCCCGTCCGATTCGTCCGCCTCCACGACCAGGGGGCCTGTCCCCACGCCCGCGACTGGGAAGTCGCCCGTCTCGCCGCCAATCGCCCAGGAGACGGACTCGCCGAGTTTCAGCAGCAGCCGCGCAATCCACGTCGCCGTCGTCGTCTTGCCATGCGAGCCGCAGACGGCAATCGAATCCGCCGCCGCGCTCACGAGTTCCGCCAAGACTTCGCCCCGGTAGCGGATGCGCCCCGCCGCCGCCCGCCGCTCCGGACAGTCCGAATGCACGGCCGGCGTGACGACGACTTCGTCGGCATTCGCCACGTGCGCCGCGTCCTGTCCCTCGTCCACACGGATGCCCTGCGCCTCCAGCCAGCGCGTCCGCGCGCTCCGGTGCAGGTCGCAGCCCGAGACGTCCGCCCCGCGCGCCTTCAGGAGGACGGCCAGCCCCGCCATGCCGACGCCGCCGACGCCAATGAGATGAATCTTCTTTCCACGCATTTTCCGCATAGTATACCACATCGTTTTTGGTATAATAGCACGAATGAAGAAAATCGCAGTCCTGATGGGCGGACGGTCGAGCGAACGCGAGGTTTCGCTTGCCTCCGGCCGGAACATCGCCGAGGCGCTCGCGTCGCTCGGAACATATGACGTCGTGCCGATCGACCTGACGGAGGAGAATCTTGACGCGCTCCCGGCGGGCGTCGAGGCCGTCTACATCGCGCTTCACGGCGGCTGGGGCGAGAACGGCGGCGTTCAGGCCGCGCTCAACGCCCGCAAGATTCCCTACACGGGCCCGGGCGTCCTCGCCTCGCAGATTGCGATGGACAAGGTGAAGACGAAGATGGTTCTGGAAATGAAGGGCGTGCCGACGGCCGCGTGGGGGCTTGCGAATCCCGACACGGCCGCCTCGCCCCTGCCGCTGCCGGTCGTCGTGAAGCCGCCGTGCGACGGCTCGTCCGTCGGCATCTCCAAAGTCTCAGCCGCCGCCGACTGGCCGGCCGCCCGCGACGCCGCGTTCGCAGCCTCCAAACTCCCAAACATCCAAACCCCAAAACCTCCAAACTCCCAAACGCCCATCGTCCTTGTCGAGGCGTTCATCCCCGGCCGCGAGTTCACCGTCGGCATCATCGACGGCAAGCCGCTGCCCGTCATCGAAATCGTCGCCAAGGGCGGCTGGTACGGATACGACGAGAAGTACATGTCCAACGAGACGCGCTATCCGTTCCTTGACGAAAACGAGCGGGCGCGTCCGACGGGCGGCGGCGGAGCGGACGAAAGCCTTGCGCACAAGCTTCAGCGGCTGGCTTTGGACGCCTACGCGGCCGTCGGCTGCCGAGGCGTGACGCGCGTCGATTTCCGCGTTTCGCCCCTGGGGCACTGCTATGTCCTTGAACTCAACACCTCGCCCGGCTTCACGGCCCATTCGCTCGTCCCGAAGGCCGGCATGAAGACGGGGCCCTCCTTCGCAGAGGTCTGCGACCGCATTCTCGCCTGCGCCGACTACGACCGATGAGAGAAAACAAGATTGCACATCGGAAGCGCGGCGGCCTCTGGCTCGTTCTTGGACTCGTCGCCGGAACGGCCCTGCTCGTCGGACTGGCGATCGGCTACGAGAAGCTGCGCGCGCTCTGTCTCGAACCTTGCGTCATCACCGACATGACCGAGCAGGTCGAAATCGTTTCGGGGAAAATGGTCAAGCCCGACGTGCTCGCCGAAAACTTCGGGCTGCGCGTCGGCGCGAACCTCGCCTGCATCGACTTCGAGGCGAAGCGCGAGGAAATCCTGCGCAAGATCCCAACGCTGCGGGCCATCACCGTGACGCGGCAGCTGCCGAACCGCGTCACCATCCATGCCGAGGAGCGCACGCCGATTGCGCGCCTCAATATCTGCGGACGGCGTGCCGCGTCGGGGCGCGTGACCGATGCCGAGGGCGTGGTCTTTTCCCGTTTGCGCGGAACGCAGACGCTGCCGACGATTCGCGAGGCGCATGCGCCCGGCACGGCGAGCGGCCAGCGGCTGAAGGGCCGCGTGCGCGCCGCGCTCGAGCTCGTGATGACCTGCCGCGAGAGCGAGTTCTCCGAACTCGGCCTGCTGGAGGTTGACACGTCAAAGCCCGACTTCCTCGTTGCCACGCTCGGCGACTACTCGCGCGTCAAGATTTGCTGGGAAGGCATGGACGAAACCTCGCCGTCCGCGCACGCCGCGCTCAAGGAGCGCCTTAACCTGCTCCAGAAGTCCATTCGCGCCCGGTGCGAAGGACTCAAGGCCGTCATCTGGAACGCGACGCTTCCCGACTACATCTTCGCCGACACGCAGGAAAAGCTCTAACCAGCCGTCCCCGCCGTCTCGCGTTCACTCAAGATCTCATCCACAAGATAGGGAACGCTCATGCAATGCATGTCGGAAACGCCGTCACGCATGAACGCATAGGTCTGCGACTCGTAAAACGCTTTCAAGGCCTCGTCAAGCGAACATCCCGTGCGCTGCGCATAGGCTTCCACCACGCGGGCAAACTTCATGCGCAGCAAATTCTTGTTCGCCGTCATCGCGCCTCGCCCCCCTTGAACGTCAATGCCGCAAGCGCCGCCGACGTGCGCAGACAAATCTGGAGATTCGGCGTCTGCAGCCGCAGACGGTCAATCGTCTGTCCTTTCGTCGCGAACCCGTCGAAGAACGCCTCCAGCGTGTCAAACACGCGATCGTTCGCCACGCCGCCAATCACGACATCCCAATCGGAAGAATCCATCTCGGCACGACAGGCGACAATGAAATCGAGCCAAGGCTCTGAATACGAATCGAACGTCAAGACCTTCAGCGAGGCGGCCGCCGTCTCGTCATATTCGTAGCGCGACAGGAAAGCCCGCCCCCGTTGACGCTTGCGCTTCTCACACCAGAGTTCGGCCTGCCCTAAAATCGGCGTCACATAGAAGCCCGCACCGAAATCGACCGCCCTTCGTGAATGCACAAGGTCGGGACACGGCACCGCGACTTCACCGCCATGCCAGACTGTCATGGGGAAACGCCCCTTTCCGCCATGACTTCGCGGATGTCATTGACAATGTAGTCGCGCCCCTGCGTGTGAAGCACATCGTAGCTCGGCACGATGTACTGGTTGAGGATGTCGCTTTGGCTCGTCAGGGCATGATAGACGGCGTCGGAAGGCCGCCCCACCGCGTCCGCCACATTCTCAATGCAAAACACCGCGAATTCAAGTTCGCGCGCGTTGCGAATAGGTTCTCGTACCGGTTGATCCATGACTGCCGCATTCCCCATCTTTGCGAGTAGTATACTCTATTGCCTGTCCGAGCGTCAACGCCGCGACGCCGATAGCGAAATGCCAACCGAAGTCCACCTTCGCACCACGCCAACGGGCCGTCGGCGAAGATCGCCGACGGCCCGCTTTGACAGGCGCGCGGCCTGTCCGTCTAGTAGACCCGCTTACTTGAAGTAGCGGTTGTAGAGGCCCTGAAACGCCTTGCCGTGACGCGCCTCGTCCTTCGCCATCTCGTGGACGGTGTCGTGGATCGCGTCGTAGCCGAGTTCCTTCGCGCGCTTGGCAATGGCCATCTTGCCGGCGGTCGCCCCGCATTCGGCCTCCATCCGACGACGGAGATTCTCCTTCGTCGAATCCGTGACGACGTCAATCGTCTTGCCGAGAAGCTCGGCGAACTTCGCCGCATGCTCGGCCTCCTCGAACGCGATGCGCTTGTACGCCTCGGCGACTTCGGGATAGCCCTCACGATCCGCCTGGCGGGACATCGCGAGATACATGCCGACTTCACAGCACTCGCCGTTGAAATGATCCTTGAGGCCCTGCGTCACTTCCGCATCCTCGACGATGCCATCGCCGACATGGTGCTCCGCGACGAAGTTGAGCCCCTCGCCCTGCTTCGCGAACTTGGAACCCGGAACGCCGCACTGGGGGCACTTCTCGGGAGGCGTCGCGCCTTCATACACATACCCGCAAACCGGGCAAACCCACTTGCTCATGTCGTACTCCTTTCGTGTCGTTGACTGTGAATTTATTTCTGTTCGTAGACGAAAAGCGGGACGCGGCGTGCCGCGTCCCCTTTTTTCGCCAAATCAAAGTCAGACTTACTTGACCTCGACCTCGGCGCCAGCCTTCTTGAGCTGCTCGGCGATCTTCTCGGCCTCGTCCTTCGCGATGGCTTCCTTGACCTTCTTCGGCGCGCCGTCGACCATGTCCTTGGCGTCCTTGAGGCCGAGGCCCGTGATCGCGCGGATCTCCTTGATGACCGCAATCTTGTTCGAGCCGGCGGCCTTGAGGATCACGTCGAACTCGGTCTTCTCCTCGGCGGCGGCAGCACCCGCGCCCGGCGCGGCAACGGCCACGGCAGCGGCGGCGGAGACGCCCCACGCTTCCTCGAGAGCCTTCACGAGATCGTTAATTTCGAGAACCGTCTTGCCCGACAGCTCCTTGATGATTTCTTCGTTCGTCATTTTTCTGTTCCTTTTTAGTTCAACCCCCAGCGTGTTTCAGCTGGAGGAAATGTTTTGTGTGTCGTCGTTTCCTTAGGCGGCGGGAGCCGCTTCGGGCGCAGGGGCCTCGGCAGCCGGAGCCGCGTCGCCGCCCTGCTTCGCCTTCTCGGAGAGGACGCGCGCCAGACGCGTCGCCGGCTCCTTGAAGAGCATGAGCAACATCGCGCGAAGCTCGTTCTTGCCGGGAATCTTCGAGAGAGCCTCGACCATCGCCGCGTCCACGATCTTGTTGTCGTAGTCCGCGCCCTTGACGGACGCCTTGCCGGCGGAGTCCTTCACGAACTCCATGATGGCCTTGGCGACAGCCGTCGGCTCGCCCTTGCCCGTGACGATCGCGGAGTTGCCCGCGAACATCGCGTTGACCTCTTCGCTCCAGCCCTTTTCCTTGGCGACCTTCGCGAGGTAGGTGTTCTTGACGACGAGAAGCTTGCTGTCGAGTTCACGGAGCGCCTTGCGGAGCTTCGCGAGCTGCGCAACCGTCACGCCGCCGTGATTGAGGATGAAGCAGTAGTCCGACTCCTTGACGCGCGCAATGACCTCGTCGAGGATGGCAACCTTCTCAAGACGCACTTTGTGCTGATGCATTTTAAGTCACCTCCTGATTACTCGGCATCCACCGTGGCGATCACAGGCACGCCGACGCCCATGGTTGTGGCAATCGTCATCGACTTGATGAAGACGCCCTTCACCGAAGCCGGCTTCGCCGCGTTGACCGCCGCGACAACCGCCTTGATGTTCTGGACGAGCTTGTCGGCCTCGAACGAGCGCTTGCCCGCGACGACGGCCAGGTTGCCCGTCTTGTCCATGCGGAAATCGACCTTGCCGCCCTTCGCCTCCTTGACGGCGGTGGCGGTGTCGTCCGTGACCGTGCCCGTCTTCGGGTTCGGCATGAGGCCGCGCGGGCCGAGGATACGCGCGCACTTGCGCACTTCCTTCATCGCCTCGACCGTCGCGATCGCGACGTCGAAATCGCACCAGCCTTCCTTCGTCACCTTCTCGATGAGGTCGGCGAGGCCCACGTAGTCGGCTCCCGCCGCCCGCGCCGCCTCCGCCGCATCGCCGCCCGCGAAGACGGCGACCTTGACGGCCTTGCCCGAACCGTTCGGAAGCTTGACCGTGCCGCGCACGGCCGTGTCGCCCTTCGTGAGATCCTTGCCGAGGTGGAAATAGACATCAACGGTCTCGTCGAACTTCGCGCCGGCGTTGTCCTTGACGAACTTCACCGCCTCTTCCAGCTTGACGGCCTTCTTGGGGGCCTTCTTCAGCGCGTTGAAATACTTCTTGCCGTGCTTGCTCATTCAACCACCTCGATTCCCATGTTGCGCGCCGTGCCCGCAATCATCTTGACCGCCCGCTCGGGGTCGTCGGTGTTGAGGTCGGCCTTCTTCATCTCGACAATCTTGAGAAGCTGCGCCTTCGTGACCTTGCCGACCTTGTTCTTGTTCGGCACGCCGCTGCCCTTGGCGAGACCCGCTTCCTTCTTGAGAAGGACGGACGCCGGCGGCGACTTGAACTGAAGCGAGAAGCTGCGATCCTGGTAGACCGTGATGATCACGGGGATGACGAGACCCGAATCCTTCGCGGTCTTCGCATTGAACTCCTTGCAGAACTGCATGATGTTGACACCAGCAGAACCAAGGGCCGGACCCACGGGCGGCGCGGGGTTCGCGGCACCAGCGGGAATCTGGAGCTTGACGACTCCAGTGACTTTCTTAGCCATTTTCCTTGTTCCTTTTCTTTCGTGCGGCTCCTCCCGGGGATCCTGCCCGGTCAGTCGGACCGCAAAACCTGCCGTTTACTGGAGCGGCTCGAAGGTCTCTTCAAGAGCGACCTTCTCGACCTGCCAATATTCGACGTCGACAGGGACCTTGCGGCCGAAGACTTCCACTTCGACCTTGAGCTTGCCCTTGTCGGGATCCACCATGCTGATCGGGCCCGTCAAACCCAAGAACGCGCCATCAGTAATCTTCACCGTCTCATCGACGCTGAAAGTGACCTTCGGACGCTCCGCCGTCGAACCCGCCGAAGGCTTGTCCAACAGAATCGCGTCAATCTCGCTCTGCTTGAGCGGCTGCGGACGATCGCCGCCGACAAACCCAATCACGCCAGGGGTGTCGCGCAGGAACTGCCACGTCCGCTCGTAAATCGCCTTCTTCCCGTTTTCGTCAAACCCCTTCGCCTCATCGTAGAGCGCGAGTTCGCACAGCACGTAACCAGGGAAGAACTTCTTGGTCACCACGTGCTTCGTTCCGTTCTTCTTCTCCGTCACGCGCTCCGTCGGAATGACGCAACGCCCGACATAGTCCTCCATGCGCTCCAGCTTCGTGCGCGCCTCAATCGAACGCTGGGCCTTGTTCTCCTGACCCGTCAGCGTATGAAGGACAAACCACTGCTTGTTCATGACAACTCCCGCCTCTCTACCCGACCGCGCGCACTCAAGCACCCGCGTGGACAACCTTGATGAAGCCCTCGATCAGCTTGTCGCAGACAAGCGTCGTCGCGGCGAGAATGAAAATGAACGAAATGACGACAAGCGTCGACTCCCAAAGTTCACGCTTACCCGGCCACGTCACGCGCTTCGCTTCCGCGCCGACACCCGCCAGATATTCCTTCGTCTTTGAAAAGATGCTCACTTGTCTTCCTCGTCAGATTGGCAGGGTAGGAGGGAATCGAACCCCCATAGGCGGTTTTGGAGACCGCTGCACTGCCATTGTGCTACTACCCTAAATCAATGTGTGGAGCGAATTACTTCGTCTCCTTGTGGGTCGTGCGCTTCCGGCAGTGCGGGCAGAACTTCACCTTCTCAAGGCGCTCGGTCATCGTCTTCTTGTTCCGAGTCGTCGTGTAGTTACGCCGCTTGCACTCGCCGCAAGCCAAAATCGCGAGATCACGCATTTTCCTGTCCCTTTCCTCTTGTGAGCTTCAAGTCTGCCCGCCGCCCCGACCGACCACTTGCGGTCGGAGTGCGGGCAGACATCTCACAGAAGACTTCTCTTGTCTTTACTTGATGATCGACGAGACCGTGCCGGCGCCGACCGTGCGGCCACCTTCACGAATCGCGAAGCGCATCTTCTCCTCAAGCGCGACCGGCGCGATGAGCTTGACGGCAATCTCGACGTTGTCGCCCGGCATGACCATCTCGACGCCCTCGGGGAGCTGGATGTCGCCCGTCACGTCCGTCGTGCGGATGTAGAACTGCGGACGATAGCCCTTCATGAACGCCGTGTGGCGGCCGCCCTCTTCCTTCGTGAGGACGTAGACCTGACCCTTGAACTCGGTGTGCGGGGTGATCGAACCCGGCTTCGCGAGAACCTGGCCACGGCAGACGTCTTCCTTCTTCGTGCCACGGAGAAGCGTGCCGATGTTGTCGCCCGCCTGACCCTGATCGAGGAGCTTGCGGAACATCTCGACGCCCGTGACGGCCGTCTTCGCCGTCGGCTTCAGACCGACGATCTCGACGTCCTCACCGACCTTGATGCAGCCACGCTCGACGCGGCCCGTCACGACCGTGCCACGACCTTCGATCGAGAAGATGTCTTCGATCGGCATGAGGAACGGCTTGTCAAGCTCGCGCTCCGGCTCGGGGATGTAGGTGTCAAGCGCGTCCATCAGCTCGGTGATGCACTTGCACGCCTCGTCATCCTTCGACGTCGCCTGCGTAGCCGGATAGGCCGCACCACGAATCACCGGCGCGTTGTCGCCATCGTAGTCGTACTTGGAAAGGAGCTCGCGGACTTCCATCTCGACGAGGTCGAGCATCTCCGGATCATCGACGAGGTCGCACTTGTTGAGGAAGACGACAATCTTCGGAACGCCGACCTGACGGGCGAGCAGGACGTGCTCACGGGTCTGCGGCATCGGGCCGTCAACGGCCGAGACGACGAGAATCGCGCCGTCCATCTGCGCCGCGCCGGTAATCATGTTCTTGACGTAGTCGGCGTGGCCGGGGCAGTCAACGTGCGCGTAGTGACGGTTCTCCGTCGCGTACTCGACGTGCGAGGAGGCAATCGTCAGAATCTTCGTGGCGTCACGACGACCGGCGGACTCGGAAGCCTTCGCGACCTGATCGTACTTGATCTCTTCGCAGAGACCCTTGAGCGCCTGGACATGGGTGATAGCGGCCGTCAGCGTGGTCTTGCCGTGGTCGACGTGGCCGATGGTGCCGACGTTCACGTGCGGCTTGCCGCCGCGATCGAATGTTTCCTTAGCCATTGCTAATTACTCCTGTGAGTTGTTCGTTTTTCCTTCGTCTTTCGTCCCGAATGGAGCCACCTAGCGGAATCGGACCGCCGACCTCTTCCTTACCAAGGAAGTGCTCTACCTACTGAGCTAAAGTGGCCTCTTTCGAGACGAAAACTTGCGTAGTATAGCATAATTCAGAAGTCGAGCGCAAGGGGGGCGCACGAAATCGGAATTCAAGGCCGTTCCGCGCCCGCGCGCCCCGTCCGCAGAAAGGCCGCAAAGTCGGACATGCAGACGTCGAGCGCCCGCCCGGACTCGAACGCTGCCGCCGCGCGCAGGAGATCGGCAAAGCTCGCTTCCGTGAACGGACTCCACGCCTCTACGGGATCGGACGGCAGCCGCGCGCGCAAGGCGCGCAACGTGCGGACAAGCCCCTGCGCCGCCAACGTCCGCGCCATCTCGCACGCGACGTCCTGCGGCGGCGGCACGCCCTGCGGATACAGCACGGCCGCCAGCGGCGTCATCGTGAAGTGGCGATAGGCCGCCGCATCCCCCGGATGATCCGCCAGCTGCACGAGGTCAAGGAAGCCCGCACACGCAGGCGTGCCACACGCATCCGCCGCACCCGTACGCGCGGCGGACGCCAGCCCCGCACACACCGCCGCGTCAATCTCGCCGGGAATCACGCGCGGCAGGCTGTGTTCCGAACCGGGCACCCGCGTCACCACCGCACGCGGAAAGACCTCCCGCAGGAAATCGACGTTCGACGGACGCACGATGCCATCGCGGTCGGACTGAAAGACGGAAACAGGAAGACGCGACAAAACGGTCGCGCCGCGAAACGTGCGCGCGAACGCCCGTAGGGGCGCGCGCAGGTCGCTCGTCCGCAAATACGCCAGCCCCCGGTCGAGGTTGTCATCGGCGAACAGCGGCGAGGGATCGTCCGCAACGACCAGTCGCGTGCCGAGACGGAGCGCGGCGAGACGACGCTCGCTCAGGCCCTTCCAGCCCACGGACTTGTCTTCCATGAGAAAGGGCGACGTCGAGACGAGGACAAGTCCGCGCACCTTTTCGGGAGAAGCCAGCAACAGCCGCAACGCGGAATTGCCGCCCATCGAGAACCCGACGAGCCAGACGGCGTCCGCCGCCGCCAACGCCTGTTCCGGCAAGCCGTCAAGCTGATCGACGTAGCTGAAGACCCGCGCGCGCGGAAACGTGCAGCGCGCCCACGTCTCGTCGCCCGCCGCCCAGCCGTTGAGAACAAAGACCTTCACGGAACGATCCTCCTGCCGCGCCGCCGTCATTCGTAGCGCAGACAGTCGATCGGATTGAGCTTCGACGCGCGGTAGGCCGGATAGAAGCCGAAGAACATGCCGACGAACGCCGAAAAGAGAAACGACCAGACGGCCGACGACACCTCGATGACGATCGGCCAGTGGTTGATTTCGCCAATCGCCTGCGCGACCCCGATGCCCACGCCCACGCCAATCGCGCCGCCGACCGTCGAGAGGACGACGGCCTCCAGGATGAACTGCCAGAGGATGCACGCGGGTGTCGCGCCAATCGCCATCCGCAGGCCGATCTCCTTGATGCGCTCCGTGACCGAGACGAGCATGATGTTCATGATGCCGATGCCGCCGACGAGCAGCGAAATCGCCGCGACTGCCGTGAGGAGGACTGTCATCAGCCCCGTCACCGAGCCGATCGTGTTCATGATTTCGGTCGTGTCGCGTGTCTCGAAGTCGTCGTCCTCGTAGTCCGCGAGCTTGTGCCGCTGACGCAGGAGGGCCGTCACCTCGCGCTTCGCCTCGGCCACGTCGTCCATCGAGTTGAGGGAAACGTTCATCATGTTGATCGAGCGGAACTTTGAGCGTTGAAGCACGCGCCCGACCGTCGTGTACGGCGCCATCACCGTGTCGTCCTGATCCTGCCCCCAGCCGTTGGCGCCCTTCGACGCCAGCACGCCCACGACCTTGAACGGCATCGCGCCAATGCGAATCGTCTGCCCGACGGCGTCCTCGTCCTCGGCGAAGAGGTTGGCCTTCACGGTCGTGCCGATGACGCAGACGCGCCGCGAGGCGCGCTCCTCCGTCTCCTCGAAGAACCGCCCGTCCGCGACCTGCCAGTTCCGGATCTCCGGCATGTCGAAGCTCACGCCGGAGACGCGCGTATTCCAGTTGCGGTTCTCACGAATGAGCTGGCAATTGACGTTCACCGTCGGCGAGACGGCCGAAACGAGATGGCCGAGCTCGCGGCGGATCGCCTCGGCGTCGCCCGCCGTCATCGTCTGCCCCGCGCCCATGCCGCTCTTGACCTGGCCCTTGCGGTGGCGGTCCGGAAAGACCATCATGAGGTTGTTTCCCATCGACGAGATTTCCCGAACCATCATCGTCGAGGCGCCCTTGCCGATCGCCAGCACGGCGATCACGGCGGCGATGCCGACGATGATGCCGATGCACGTGAGAAGCGCGCGCGTCTTGTTGCGCAGAATCGCGAGCACCGCGACCTTGAAGATCATGCCGAAGTTCATAGCACGCCCATCAGCCTTTCGGGCGGGGGGATCGGACGGAACGTCTCGGTCGAGACGAAGCAATGCCGCGTAAAGCCGCGCGCCAGCACGGCCGTCTCGCCCTTGCGGCGCACCTCGCAGGCAATTTCAAGCCGAACGCCCTTCAACGCCTGAACCCACGCGGAAATCTCTAGAAGGTCGTCGTAACGCGCGGGACTGCGGTAGTCAACCTCCGCATGGATGACGGGCAGCATCCAGCCCTCGGCCTCGCATTCCTTGTAGGTGTAGCCCATTTCGCGCATCAACTCGTTGCGCGCCCGCTCGAACAGCGTCAGGTAATTGCCGTAATAGACGACCCCCATCTGATCGGTGTCGGCATACGGCACACGGTAGTCGAGAACTGTCTTCTTCATCGCCGAGACAACCCAAAGAATGGTGGTGGGGCAAGGATTCGAACCTTGGAAGGCGTTAGCCAGCAGATTTACAGTCTGCCCTCGTTGACCGCTTGAGTATCCCACCAACGGGCAATTGGCGCGTAGTATACCATACCTTGCTTAAAACCGTCAAGCGCGCCGCGACCGCGAAAAGTCGCGACGCGCCCAAGGGGATTCGCACTGCACCTACCGAACTACTGCACGACGACCGTCCGCTGCTCGTAGTGGCCAGGCTGCCAGGTGCGAATGACGACGCCATTCGCCTGAACCTGCTCCACATAGCGGCCTTCCACCCAGACGTTCTGAACCTGCGTGACCGGCGTGACGACCGTCGGCTGGACAACCACCGGCTGGGTGACGACGGTCGGAGTCGTGACGACCGTCGGCGTTGTGACAACGGTCGGCGTCGTGACGACGACCGGCGCCGGCTCGACGATCGTCCGGGCCACCGCGCCACCGATGACGCCGCCCACAAACCCCGGCCAGAAGTTCCGTCCGCCGCGCCCCCACGCGCTGCCATGAGGTCGATGATGCGGCGCGGGCGGCGGCGGCGCGGGACGATGGATGCCCGGCCCACCATGGGGACCGCCGCCGCGCGGGCCAGGCCCCGGGCCGCCGGGCCGCGCCAGGCACACGCCCGCGCCCAAAACCGCGACAAAAGTCAAAACTGCTGTCTTCTTCGTGTTCATGTTCGTTTCCTTTCTTTTTGTCTAACTGCTTGCTTTTCTCGTGAGTCTTTTCCTTTTCGTTAACAAGAGGGATAGGCGCGCGTCCAACCGATTTCTGACAAAAGATTTTCCGTCCGCCCGCCGCCTACAGAAACCGCCCCGTAACGGATTCCGGACAAGCGCGAATCGTGGGGACAGGCCCCTCGCAGACGAGGCGGCCGCCCTTGTCGCCACCGCCCGGACCGAGATCGACGATCCAGTCCGCGCATTTCATGACGTCCGTGTTGTGCTCGATGACGATGACCGTGTTCCCCTGGTCGCGCAGCGCGAGGAGAATCTTCATCAGCTTCGCGACGTCGTCGAAGTGCAGGCCCGTCGTCGGCTCGTCGAGAAGATAGAGCGTCTTCCCCGTCGCACGGCGCGAGAGTTCCGTCGCGAGCTTGATGCGTTGAGCCTCGCCGCCCGACAGCGTCGTCGCGGACTGCCCCAGCTGGATGTAGCCGAGGCCGACGTCAACGAGGGTCTTCATCTTGCGCGCAAGCGACGGCACCTTCGCGAAAAACTCGTAGGCTTCGGCGACCGTCATCGCCAGCACGTCGGCGATGGTCTTGCCGCCATACGTGACCTCCAGCGTTTCGGCATTGAAGCGCGAACCGCCGCACTGCTCGCACGGCACGTAGACGTCCGGCAGAAAGCTCATCTCCAGCTTCTGCACGCCGTCGCCGCCGCAGACCTCGCAGCGTCCGCCCTTCACGTTGAACGAGAAGCGTCCCGCCGTGTAGCCGCGCGCCTTGGCCGCCTCGGTGTGCGCGAAGAGCTCGCGGATCTCCGAGAAGAAGCCGACGTACGTCGCCGGATTCGAGCGCGGCGTCCGTCCGATTGGCGACTGGTCGATCTCGATCACCTTGTCGAAATGCTCGACGCCCGTCAGCTTGCGGTACTTGCCCGGCACGGCCTTTGCGCCATAGAACCGTTTCATCAGCGCGCGCTTGAGCGTCTCGTCAACGAGCGTCGACTTGCCCGAACCCGACACGCCCGTGACGACCGTGAACGCGCCGACCGGGAAATGAGCGGTGACGTTCTTGAGGTTGTGCTCCGAAGCGCCCGCGAGCGTGAGAAATGCCGAGGGACGAGCGACCGGCGTGCCGCGCGAGGCCCTCTCGCCACGCATGTCCCCCTTCTCGTCCTGTAACATTCGAACATTCGAACATTCGATCATTCGATTCTTTCTCAGATACTCCCCCGTCAGGCTCTTGGCCTTGAGAAGCCCCGCGAAATCGCCCTGGTACATGACTTCGCCGCCCTCGCGGCCCGCACCCGGACCCAAGTCGATGATGTAGTCGGCCGCGCGCATCATCTCCGCGTCATGCTCGACGATCACAACCGTGTTGCCGCGATCGCGAAGCCCCTTCAGCGTCGCGATCAGCCGCTCGTTGTCGCGCGGATGCAGGCCAATCGTCGGCTCGTCGAGAACGTAGAGAACGCCCGTGAGGCCCGAACCGACCTGCGTCGCCAGACGAATGCGCTGCATCTCGCCGCCGGACAGCGTCGCCGCCGCGCGATCCAGCGTCAAGTAGTCCAGCCCCACGTCAAGGAGGAACTGAAGCCGGCGCGTGATCTCGTCCAAGATGTCGCGCAAGGCGGCGAGCTTGGAGACTGTAGTTCCTTCGCTTACCTTTTTCAATCCGTTGAAGAACGCCTTTGCCTCGCCCACC
Source organism: uncultured Lentisphaeraceae bacterium (assembly GCA_964636295.1). Classification (GTDB taxonomy): domain Bacteria; phylum Verrucomicrobiota; class Kiritimatiellia; order RFP12; family UBA1067; genus UBA1067. The sequence continues at coordinate 21,388 of CAZWQY010000014.1, forward strand.
GGCAACGCCATCACCTCGACGATGCTCTTGCCCGCAATCGTCGCCGCGCGCGCAAAGGCATTGAGGCGCGCCCCCTGGCAGGCCGGGCAGACGCGATAATTCTGGTAGGCCTCGTATTTCGCGCGCGTCTCGTCGTCTTCCGCCTCGTCGAGCCGCTTCTGCAGCACGGCCAGGACGCCCTCAAACGGACGATCCACCGAACGCCACGGCAGTACCAGGTTCTCCTTGAAGCCGTGCATGAGGTCGTGACGGAACTTCGCCGGCAGCTTCTCGTAGGGCGTTTCAAGCGAGACCTTGTTCTGCTTGGCGATTTCCTCCAGAAGCGCGTTGTAGTACATGATTGCATTGTGTCCCGCGCGCCGCCACGGATGAATGCACTCGCGGAGCGGCAGCGACTTGTCCGGCACGACCAGGTCTTCGTCAAAATAGTAGAGCTGCCCCAGGCCGCCGCACGTCGGACACGCCCCGAACGGCGAGTTGAAGGAAAACGAACGCGGCTTGAGTTCGTCAAAGGAAAGGCCGCAGTCCGTGCAGGCATTGAGCTCGGAAAAAGAGAGGATCGAATCGTCCGATCGCCGAATCGTCGAATTCGCCTTCCGCGAGGCACCCGATTTCTCCCGGTCGTCGCCCTCCACTCGATCCGACGAAGGCTCGGTCATGCGATTCGGCGAAGATTCAGCCATGCAATCGGGCGACGGTTCGGTCATGCGCTCCGGCAACGGCTCGACTGCGCGATTGGCCCCCAGCACCTCCACGTTGAGAATGCCCTGCCCCGTCTTCAGGGCCAGTTCGACAGAGTCCGTCAGGCGCGTCCGGAACGCGGCATCCGCCGTCTGCGCGGCAGCGGGCAGGACGAGGCGATCGACGACCACGGCAATCGAATGCGCCTTCTTCTTGTCGAGTGCAGGGACGTCTTCGAGCAGATGCGTTTCGCCATCGACCTTGACGCGCGCAAAGCCGTTGCGCTTCAGCGTCGCAAACACCTCTTCGTGACGACCTTTCTTTCCCTTCACGACGGGGGCCAGAAGAAGGATCTTCAACGGCGCGCCCGCTTCCGTCGGACGCACGCGCGGCAAGTCGAGGATTGAATCGACGATCTGCTCGGCGGACTGGCGCGTGACGGGCTTGCCGCAGTTCGGACAATGCGGTGTCGCGAGCGAGCCATAGAGGATGCGCAAGTAGTCGTGAATCTCCGTGACGGTCGCGACGATGGAGCGCGGATTGCCGCTTGTCGTGTGCTGTTCGATGGAGATGGCCGGGGACAGACCCTCGATCTTCTCGACGTCCGGCTTCTCCATGCGGTCGAGGAACTGCCGCGCATAGGCCGAAAGCGACTCGACGTAGCGGCGCTGGCCTTCGGCGTAAAGCGTGTCGAACGCGAGGGATGACTTGCCGCTTCCGGAAAGGCCGGTGATGACCGTCAGGGAATTGCGGGGAATCGTGACGTCGATTCCTTTCAGGTTGTGTACCCGCGCCTTAGTGATGACAATGTCGGACATTTTCAGGGACTGCCTTTTGGGGATGGAAATGTGGAAAGAAAGAGGGGGAGAAATGAGAGGAGAAAGAGGAGGATGAAAAATTGGCTGCCTGAAGATTTGAAGTTAAAGGATGTCTTGAAGTTTGTGTTACGCTTGGAATTTTGTTAACGGTCTCTTTTGATTGTCAAAACCGATTTTTGTGGTTAAGCGCCGTATTGAATGATTAGACCTTCCTTTATGATTTAGAAGCACTTTTGCAATTAAGAATCTTTTACGATTTAGAGCCTTTTACGATTTAGAGCCGATTTCAGACGGACTTATTCCCGCTTCGCGTCCATTCGTCCGTCTGGCTTCTTCCACTCGTTGACATTCACTCGTCCATCTTCATCCGTCTGTTCTCACTCTTCCAACGACTTTCACCCTCCATTCGATTGGCCGCGTTCGTCCAACGGCTTTCATGCGCCCATCTCTCACCCACCCCGACGTACGCGCGGACGCGAAGCGGGAGCAAGTGCGTCGCCAATCTTCTTCTCTTGCTCTCAATCGCCGCTCCTGTTTCTCAACTATCATTCACCTCTGTCCCCGCCTTTTCTCTTGCCCTCTTTCTCGCGGAAACGCTTCCCTCTTTTCCTCTTTCCTAAAGACACGGGATGTGATGCGACAGCTTTTCTTCCAAAGCCTCCTCAAGCCGCCCCAAGTCGCGGAAGGACAGCGAAATCAACTTCTTGCGCTCGCGCTGATAGAGAACTTGCTTCCGCTGCTGGCTCGCCATATACTCCGGCGTGTCCATCCCCCAATATTCAATGTAGAGATCGAACTCCGGCAAATAGAAGTCCGGCCGAATCCGCTCGCCTCCGGCAATCAGCATGCGCGCGTCATAGCGATAGGCAATCCCCTTCGCCGCCAGCCAGTCGCCAATGCGCTTCTCCCCCTTCGACTGAACCGCCACCTCGTCCACCGTCCGCAACCGCTTCGCCGCCTCGACATTCGTCTCAAACGCCGCGTCTTCGTGCATTTTCTCCTCCAGGCAGTGAAAGCAGTAAGGCTTGCCATAGTGCGCCTGACTCCGCGTCGCCTCCTCTTCCGTCACTATCCGACGACAGCGCGTACACCAATGCCGCAACCGCGCCTTCCGCGCCTCTTCCGCCGTCTCCGCCGCCGCCAGCACCTCGTTGGCCGCGTGCCGCACATAATCGGGATGATGCGGATTGCGCACGACGTCCCGCACGACATCCAGCTGCAGCACCGTCAGCGCATCCGCGCACTTCCGCAGCGTCTTCAGGAGATACTGCAGAACTTGCGGACGACCCTCCCGCGCGACCGCCGCCGTCACCGACACGACCAGAAGCCCGCGAAGGTCGGACGCGCGGTCAATCAGCTTCCCCAACGCGCTCGCCGCCGCGCGCCGCACGGCCGGCGCGGGACTCTTCAGCAACGCCTCCAGCTCGCGCGCGTCCGACGAACACCCGCTCGCGCCGAGCGCAACGGCGCGCGCCCGAAGGGCTTCGGCCTCGGCTGGCGGCAAGCAGACCATGCCTACAAATTCTTGCTCAAGTCGAGGGCCAGCAGGAATTCGGGGTTCGACTTCGTCTTCTTCAGCGAATTGAGGACGGACTTCATCGCCGACTCCGGACCCGCCGCCGCGAGGATGCGCCGCATGCCCCACGTCTTCTCCAGTTCCATCGGGTCGAGAAGCAGGTCTTCCTTGCGCGTGCCCGACTTCTCGATGTCAATCGCCGGATAGATGCGCTTGTCCGCCAGACCGCGATCCAGCAGAATCTCCATGTTGCCCGTGCCCTTGAACTCCTCGAAGATGACCTCGTCCATGCGCGAACCCGTGTCCACAAGCCCCGTCGCAATGATCGTCAGCGAGCCGCCGCCCTCGATGTTACGCGCCGCGCCGAAGAACCGCTTCGGACGATGCATCGCAAGCGCGTCCACGCCGCCCGTCAGGATCTTGCCCGAATGCGGCTGGACGGTGTTGTAGGCGCGCGCCATGCGCGTGATCGAGTCCATGAGAATGATGACGTCCTTGCCGTTCTCGACCTGACGCTTCGAGAACTCCAGCACCATCTCCGTCACGTTGACGTGGTGCTGCGGCTCCTCGTCGAAGGTCGAGGACAGCACCATCGCCTTCGTGTTGCGCTGCATGTCCGTCACTTCCTCCGGCCGCTCGTCAATCAGGAGGATGATGAGAATCGCCTCCGGATAGTTCTTCGAAATCGCGTTCGCCATCTTCTGCAGGAGAACCGTCTTGCCGACGCGCGGCGGCGCGATGATAAGCCCGCGCTGGCCGAAGCCAATTGGCGTGAAGAGGTCGATGACGCGCGTCGAGAACTCCTTCGGATCCGTCTCCAGCAGAATGCGCCGCGTCGGGAAGGTCGCCGTCAGGTTCTCGAAGTGAATGACGCGCGCCGCGACGGACGGCTCCTTGCCGTTCACCGTCTGGACATTGCCCAGGCAGAAAAAGCGATCCTTGTCGCGCGGATCGCGAATCGGGCCTTCAATGAGGTCGCCCGTGCGAAGCGCATGGCGACGGATCTGCTGCTGCGTGACGAACACGTCCTCCGGGCAGGCGAGGAAGTTGTTCTTCGCCGAGCGCAAGAAGCCATGCCCCTCGCGCACGATCTCCAGACAGCCCGACGCCAGCACCGCGCCGCCTTTCTGCAAATAGCGGCGAATCGCGGCGAAGATCAGCTCGTGCTTGCGGTAGGTGCCGAGTTCCTCCGGATCGGCGCCGGGCATCATGCGCTCGACGATGACCGGCGCGGGCCAGGTCTGAATGTCGGCCAGGCGATATTCAGGCAAGTCGGGATTGCGGTTCGGATTCGCGACCGCCGGCTCCGCGTCACGCGCCTCCGTCGGAAGCGGCGCGTTGAGAAGCGGGTTCACCGACTCTTCGCCATTCGCGCCGCGAATCGGCGAGGCGTTCCCGCGCGCGCCGTTGCCGCCGCCACGACCGAAGTTGCCGCGATTCTTGTTGAAGAACTTCTTCTTGTTGCCGCCGCCGTTGCGCGGCGATTCCTGCTGTGGCTGGGGCGCGGACGCACCGCCGCCTGCGTTGCCGGGGTTCTTGTTCTGGGGCTTGGCGGCCGCCTTCAGCGCGCCTGCGAAAACGTCGAGTGTGTCAGCCATTTCAAAAACTGTTTTGCTTGGTCTTTTAATTCGGCGGAAGTGCCGTTGTTGTGAATCACGTAGTGGGATTTGGCGGCCTTCTCCGCAACTGGCATCTGCGCCGCCAGCCGGGCCTCGGCCTCCGCGCGCGTATAGCCGCGCGTCGTCATCATCCGCGAGATTTGCGTCTCCCGTTCGGATGCAACGCAACATATTATATCAAAATTTTTCTCCCAGTGTGCTTCAAAGAGGAGGGGGATGATGGCGAGGCGAAGAGAGTTGCAAACATTTCCCAAGAACGCCTCGATTCGCGCCTTCACGATCGGATGCAACCGCGCTTCAAGGGCCTGGCGCTTCGCGGGATCGGCGAAGACCTCAGCGGCGATTCGCCGGCGTTCCGCCGGATCGGGAATCAGGTCATGAACAATGTCATCGGCATCAATCGTCTCGACACCAAGTTCGTTCAGATAACGAGAAAGGAGGGACTTGCCACAGGCAATCCCTCCCGTCAGACAGATTTTCATCGGTCTCAGTCTGCCGTAGGCGCGGGCTTGACTTCGCCCTCTTCCGCGCCACGGCCCGTGTTCATCGAAAGCTCACGACCCGACGGCGTGATGAGACGGCCCGTCACGAAGATGAGCAAGTTGCGCTTCGTCGTCTTCTCCGCATGGCTGCGGAAGAGGCGGCCGACGAACGGCAGGTCGCCCAAGAACGGCACCTTGTCATCCATCGCCTTGCGCGCCTCGGTGATGAGACCGCCCATGACCACCGTCGAACCCGGCGTGATCGAGACCTTCGAGTCAATCGACCGCACATGGAAGAACGGCTGCTCCATCGGCGCGTCATACCACGTCATCGTCGAGGAGGAGGACGTCGACACATTCGCCGCCGCATCCGTCGCCGACGAGACAACGCTCTTCGCCAACGCCGCCGTCTCATCCGGCGTCAAGGTCGCGCCAATCTGCGCCAACGCCGTCGACATGCCCGTGAAGATGTTGCCGATGTCGGCCATCGTGCCCGACGAGGTGTTGCCTGTGAACGGAATGCGCATGCCGTAGTTGTGCCAAATCGGCTCGTCCACGACCGCCGGCTTGAGCTCGAGGTCAATCGTTCCGCCGTTCGCCTCCGAATAGGTCGGGATGACATCAAGGATGACACCGACTTCACGCATCGTGAAGTTCTGCGGCTCGACGACCGCCAGAATCGCCGACTGACCGCCGCCCGACGAACTGCCCGACGAACCCGACGAGCTCGACTGGAGCTGCACGTCGTAGTCCTGCGGATAGATGTATTCGGTGACGACCTTGATAACGGCCTGCTCGCCCGACTTCGTGACGACCTTCGGCGCAGAGAGGAGGTCGGTGTCGCTGCGCTGGGAGAGCATATGCAGAATCATCGACAGGTCGGCCTGGCCAAGGAACGCATTCACGCGCATGAACTGGTCATTGTTCGACGCCGACTCGCCCGAAATGTGGTTGCCGACCGTCGAGAGGTAGCGATTGCCATTGCCGTAGCTAGACGAACCGCCAAACGCATCCACGCCGACCGTGCCGCCGCGCGAACCATCGCCGCGCGAGAACGACGTTGTCGTGGTACCCGAAATCGTCCGCGTTCCGCCCGCAATCGTCTCCGTCGTCGTCACGCCGCCCTCGGTCTTGGTAATCGTGCGATCCGGAAGCGTAATCGTCTGCGACCCGCCTTCCGTCGTGTAGACGCCATTCTTCAGTCCGAGCGCCTTGCCAAGGCCGAAGCGGTCACTGAGCGGCAGGTTGCTGTTGAGAATCCACTCGAAGCCGAGCGAGTTGAGGTCTTCCTGCGAGACTTCGACGAAGCGCGTCTCGATCTCGATGAGCTGCGGCTGACCGCCCAACTCGTCCAGCACCTTCTCGAACTCCGCGAGGTTTTCGCGCGTGTTGCGGACATAGAGCTTGCCGAGTGCCTTAATGTGCTTGATCGACGAACCCTCCGGCCACTTGACGCCCATCTCCTCGAAGAACGCCTTCCAGTCACGGCCTTCGCCCTCTTCCTCTTCGGCCGCCTTCTTCGGCTTGCTGGACAACCCGAAGCCGCCCGACTCCTTCATTTCCTCCGAGGCGGAGTTGACGCGCTCGACGAACGCCTCCGGCACATTGTACTTGCGCGAAAGGAGCTCGGCCGTGGACATGTCCTTCTGCATGACCATCACAATCGGGCCACGGACGATGAACTTGTAGTCAACCGAATCGCAGACGAGCTTCAACGCATCGTAGAAGGAGATGTCGCTCGCCGTAATCTTCGGAATCGGCGGCAGACCATTCGCCGTCGCCTCGGAATCGCCCGCGTCGTTCGACGAGAAGTCATCCGACGACTCTTCCGCCGCCGCCTGCTTGATGGCCCCGACCGGCGTCCGCAAAACGAAGTTGAAGCCGCGCTTCTCGATCGGAATGTCGGGACGGTCGTAGTCGCGCGACGCCGTGCGGAAGAACTCGACCGCCTCGATGATCGTCGCCGGCGGCTTGAACTCAATCGTCGGCAGACGCATCTCGCGCATGCGCTTCTCGATGTCCTGCTCCTGCGTCCGCTCCGGATCTTCGCCCGCCTGGGACTTCACCGTCTCGGACGACGCCTCCGCCAACTGCGCGGCGTTGACGGCGTAGACCGGCCGCCACGCCTCGTCCACGTCGGCAATCATGCCGTCGCGCGCGGCCTTGCGCTCCTGCTCCAAAATCGTCTGGCGCTTGCCCTGAATCGCGCGGCGCACACGAATCGCCTCCTGATTGTACGGATCGGCCTTCAAGACGATCTCGCACTCGTCCAGCGCGCGCGACATGTCGCGGAGCGCGAGATACTGGCGCGCCCGACGCAGATGGCGGCGAACGCCCTCGCGGTCTTTCTGATAGTCCGCATCGTCCTGGCGATGCGTGCCCTCCGAGAAGTCCGTCTTCGACACATCGACGTCGCTCTTCGCCGTCCACTCCTCCAACGCGCGGCGCGCCTTCGGGTGGCGCATCTCTAACGCCTTCTCCATCAGCTCGACGGCCTTCGCGCGACGGCCAATCTCCTCTTCCTCAAACGCCGCGCGATACAGGCCCTCGGCAATCCCCTGCTCGCATTCCTTGCGCAGCGCCTTCGAGGCCGGGCTGTCGTTCAAGAGCTTCGTCGCAAGGCCGTAGTGGCGCACGGCCTCCGTGAACTCCTTCGCCGCCATGCTCTCGCGCGCGGCGACAATCTCGCGCTTCGCCTGCCCGTCGAGCGACTCACGGCGCAGACGCTCCGTCGTCGCGAGGTTCACGAGAAGCTCCTCGTCGGGACGCGCCACCTTCGGCTTCGCAGCCACGGCCGCCGGCTTCGCGCCCTCGGTCTTCTCGGCGGCCGGCGTCGCCTTCGGCGTTTCCTCGGCCAGCTGATCCAGCAGATTCAGGACATCGTCAACCTTGTCGTTCGAGACAGGTTCGGCCTCTTCCGCCGCCGGCTTCGCCGCCTCTTTGGCCTTCGGCGTTTCCGCCTCTTCCGCCGGCTTCGCCTCTTCCTCGTCAGACTCCACCACGTCGGCAACCGGCTCCTCGGCCTTTTCCGCCGCCGGCTCTTCCGCCGCCTCGACCTTCGGCGTCTCGGCCTTGGCCGCCGGCTTCGTCTCGCCCTCGAGATCCTTCAGGAGATCGTCGAGATCGTCCTGCGCCGACACATTCAACGTCGTGACAGACATCGCCAACGCGGCGCCACACGCGACAATCTTTTTGAACTTCGTCATAGACCTTTTCCTTGTATTGAAATGTAGTATACAATAATCTCGCTTACGGTTCAAGGGCTTCAAGCGTCCGGCTCTTGCCCGTGCGGACGTTCTGGAACGTCACCTTCGCGCCTTTGCCGACGGGCTGAATCGCCGTCACCTTGAACGTCTCGCCATTGAGCTTGAGCTCCGCGCCCGGCACGACCTCGAACGTCGAAACGGTGCCGCGCTCGTAGGTCAGCGTCGCCATCACGTCCACGGCCTTCGGCTTCTCGCCCTTCCCCTGCGCGAGGACGAGCGTAATTGCCTTGCCGTCCGCCTTGCGCGTGACCGTCGCCTCCGACACGTCCACCGTGACGAAGAGTCCCTTCATGCCCTTGCGCGCGCGCTTCTCCTCTTTCTTCTCGTAGCTCTTGAGGACATAGCCCGACGGATTCTTCGTGCCCTTGCCGATCTCCTCGCCGAGGACGGCCGAGAACGTCCGCCCCAGACGGCCGTAGTCGTCCTTCTGCTTGGGATCAAAGAACTCGCAGCGCCAGCCCGACGGAATCTTCGTCGCCTTCGTGAAGAGGAACGGCAGATACGTCTCCTTGAGCGGCAGCATGACCTTCACCGAGTCGAGGTAGTCCGGATGGTCGCGCGGATCCGTCGGATCCGTCTTCGCGAGGAATTCCTCCAGGTTCGTGAAGCCGTCGCCGTCCGCATCGGCATTCGCGTCCGACGCATCGTTCGGATTGAGGCCATACCGCTTCTCCCACGCATCGGGCATGCCGTCGCCGTCCGCATCGAGGACGACCTTCTTCTCCTCCTCCTGCTTCTCGCCGCAGAACGGGCAATTCGGGAACGCCTTGACGTCGCCGGGAATCACCTTCTGGCACTTCTTGCACTTCACGCGCCGCTCGCTCGCGAGAAACGACGCGCTCGTGCCCGTCAGCTCGTTCACGGCCGTCGGGCTCTTGACGAGCCGCGTCGCGCTTGCATACGCCGTCAAGTCCACGTCGGCAACCCCCGTCTCCGACGGCTTCATCCGCCGCACGGCCTCGGCGGCCGCCTGCGCCGCCGCATCCGAATCGTCCCCCGCCGACAGGGCGAAGAACGCGATGCCGCCCAAAAGCGCCACCACGCCCACGGCGGCGGCGATACGGTCGTAATAGGCCGCGAAAAAGTTCCGCTCTCTCATTTCCCTTCCTCCTCCGTCTTCTTCTCCTCCGCCATCGTCTTGAAGTCATAGACAGTCAGCGTGAGCGTGACCGTGAACGGCGCATCCAACGCCGGATCCGTGACAATGCCGCTCTTTTCGACCGCGTCTTCCTTCTTCTCCTCGACAGCCGCTCCGCGACGGCCACGGCGCCCTCGGCCCGCCGCCCGCGACGCCGCCTCGCGCTTGTCGCCGCCACCCAACGCCGCGCCAATCGGATCGGCCGTGCGCGCCACGGTGAACCCGTCCACGACCATGAACCGCTCGTTCGTGCCCAGCGCGTTGATGACCTTGACGAACGCCGGCGCGCGCGTCGCAAACGTGAAGACGTAGGTGCAGGCGGACGGCTGGAACGCCGGGGCTTCCGCCGCCGCGCGCTTCTTCGCCGCCTTCCGGTTCCCCTTCTTCACCTCCTTCTTCGCCGTCTCCTCCTCCGTCGCCGCCGCCTTGAAATCGACGTTCACGAGTTCGGAAATGCCGCAGCCCGCCAGCGTCTCGACGACGAGCAGAACGTCATCCCAGCGGCGCAGCAACTCCGGCAACTCGGCCTCCGTCGGCATCTTGCCTTCGGCGATGTAGCTGCGGAACGGCCCGAACGCGAAGTCCGGCTTCATGAGGACGCCGCCGACGCCGCCCGGCAGGGCCGCGAGCCGCTTCGCGTCCGCCACGATGTCCGTCTTGAACTGCGCGGGCGTCATCGCACGGGCAGGACGGTCGCCGCGCGAGGCGAGCTTCAACGCCTCAGACTGCCAGCCCGCCAACTGCGCGGCGTTCGCCTCCAAGGCCTTCACGCTCGCGGCGCACGGATAGACGGGCTTGCGCGACAGCGTCTGAGCCTTCGCCTGGACGGTTTCAAGACCGTCGTTGCCCTCGTCGTCGCCCTCGATGGCCGCGACCTTCGCCGCGTAGGCGCTCCACGCGAAATACGCCATCGCCAGAACGGCGAGGCCGATGACGCCGCCTGACACGGCGAGAATCATGCGGTTCTTGCTCATTTGAATTTCACCTCCACCGTGAACTGCTCGACCTGCGCATCCTTGCCGATGACGCTCATGTCCGAAATCTTGACTGCATCCGCGTCAATGCACGGACGGCCCTTGAGCTTGTCGATGACGAGTTCGCCCGGCGTCTTGCCCGACGCGCCCTTGACGCGGTCGCTCCAATAGCGCACCGTCAGCCGTCCGTCGTCCCAGCGCTCGATCCACATGCCCGGCAGGAGCGAGTCGCGCACGGCGTTCAGGCGCTGCGCGGCCGCCGCACGCGCGACAAGCAGTTTGCGCAGGGCCTCGGCCTCGGCTTCGGCGGCCGCGAACTTCTCGGTCGCGGCCTGAACCTTGCGGTCGGCGGCGTTCAGCGTCTCGACCTGGGCCTGCACCGCGTCGCGCTGGGCGACGATGACCTCCGCCTGACGGTTGATCGCCAGCGTCACGCAGGCCAACGCGGCGACGAGCGTCACGCCAGCGGCGATGACAAACGGAATCTTCGCCTTCTCGGCCCGCGCCTCGACAAGCGACGGCGGCAGGAGATTGATCGCAAAGCGCGCCGCGCCCGCCTCATGCAGGGCAAGGCCCGCCGTGGCGGCGATGAGCGAGCCGTCCGCCTCCAGCGCGGCGGCATCGACCTTCGGGCCGACGGCGATGGACTCGAACGGATTGAAGAAGACGACCTCCAGCTGAAGCGACTCCTGGAAGAAGACGTCGAGCTGCGGCAGAAGCGCCGTGCCGCCCGTCAAATAGAGATGCGTCGGGGCCGTGCCGCCCTGCTGGCTGCGGTAGAAGTTGATCGAACGCGAGATCTCGGCGTTCAGGCGCGTCATCACCGCGCGGCACGCCTTCGAGACGCGGTCGGCCACCTCGTCGTCGTCCTCCGTCACGCCACCCATCGCGACATAGCCGCGTTCCCGCTTGAGCTGCTCGGCCTCCTCCGTCGAACAGCCGAGCGCCGAGGCGATTTCCTTCGTGACGGCGTTGCCGGCAACGGGAATCGAGCGGTTGTAGATCTTGTCGCCCTCGACGATGACGAGCGTCGTCGTCTTCGAGCCGATGTCCAGAAGGACGCTGCACGAGCCATCGTCGCCAATCGCGTGGCGCAGGGCGTTCGTGAGCGCGAGCGGCGCCGCATCGACGAGTTCCGGCGAGAACCCCGCCGCCGCGACGGCAGCCGTCAACGCCTCGACCTGATCGACCTTCGCGGCCACGATCATCACCGACTTGTCGCCCGTCTCCGTGTCGCCCAACACCTGACGGTCGCAAACGATTTCGTCGATCGGGAACGGGATGTTCTGCTCGATCTCGTAGCGAACCATCTGCTCGAACTTCTCGGCGCCGCCCGCCATCGGAATCGACGCGAAGCGCGGGAAGACCATCTGGCCCGAAATCGCGAGCGCAATCTTTCCGGGGCGAATGCCCTTCGTGCGCACGATCTCCTGAATCGCGGGCGTGAGAATCGCCGAGGCATCGCCGCCGTCCAGCGGAGCCGCCAACGGCGCCGTGCCGTAGTTCACGAGCGTCAGCGCACCTTTCGCGCCCGCCTCGTACTCGGCGAGCTCAATGTTCGCCGCGCCGATGTTCAGCGTTAGGAATTTCTTAGACATGGGGGAAATGAGAAATAATCGAATGATCGAATGAACGAATGGTCGAATGGGAGGATGGGATTACTGCATCGTCGTCTCGTAGTCGTTCGGGTTCACCAGCGCCCAAATCGTCTTCGAGCGATCGACGAGGCCCTGACGACGCTCGACCATCGGCTTGTCGCCCTGCTGCGCGCCCATGATGTTCTGGTCATCCCAGAACTGCGCGTCGGCCTTGATGCCCTTGATCTCGCTCACCGTGCCACCGCCGAGGACGTCGCCGTTCTGGTTCGAGATGGTGAACCCGATCGCCTTGGGCTCGCCATAAAGCTCAAGGTAGGACGGCGGCAAGCAGACGCACGCGGCGTGCGAACCCTGCGGGATGTTGTAGTAGGTGACGGTCGTGTTGAAGTAGCTGTACGGCGAGAGGCCCATCTTGTTGCCCTTGTTCTCCTTCGCGCTCTTCGTCTCCAGCATCACGTGCCAGTTGAACGTGAGCTGGTCGAGAAACTTCGCGTACGTCGTGTACTTCGTCTCGATCACGATCCACTTGCGCGGCTTCGTGTAGCAGTTGCCGATCATCGTCGCGCCCTGGAGAGACGGCGCGGGAAGGCAGCTCGACTGGCCGGTCTTCGGCATCTGGTCAATGAGAATCTTCGCCTCCTTGCCCGTCGTCACGGGACCGTCCTCGTTGCCGGCCATTGCACGCACGCCCTTCTTGGCGCGGGGGGCCGCCACCGCCGCCGTAACCGCCAACATCGCCACCGTCACAATCATCAACTTCTTCATGTTCGTGTTCCTTTTGTTGGTTCTCGATTTTGCGAAATAAAATTTAGAAGTCCCGCTTTCCATTCGATCACTCGATCATTCGACCATTCGATCATTCGATTATTTTCTACATGACCTTCATCTTCGGCAGATCCTGAATGTCCACCATCCCGACGACGCGGCCCTCCGCATCGCAGACGGGCAAGTCGTCAATGCGCTTCCGCTCGAAGATCTTCAGCAGTTCCGCCGCGTAGGTATCGTCCTTCACGAAGAGCGGCGCCGCCGTCATGACCTCCGACACGGGCTTCGACAGGACTGTGGACGACGGACAATCGACAACCGCCCCCATTCGATCATTCGAACATCCGACCATTCGATTATTTCCCCCCAGGCTCATCACGCGCCGGAAGTCGCCGTCCGTGAAAATGCCCAGCAACTTGCCCGCCGCATCGGCGACGACTGCCGCGCCGCCCTGCGCCTTCGTCATCGCCATCACGGACTCCATCACCGTCGCCGTCGGCGCGACCTTCGCAAGCCGCTCGCCCGTGCGCATGATGTCCGTGACCTTCAAGACGAGCGCGCGCCCAATCGCCCCCGCCGGATGATTCGCCGCATAGGCGGCGAGCGAAAACTTCTGCGCCTCGATCATCACCATCGCAAGCGCATCGCCCATCGCAAGCGTCGCCGTGACGGAGTTCGTCGGCGCCATGCCGAACGGACACGCCTCCTTGCCGCAGGGAATCGCGAGATGCAGGTCGGACAGCCGCGCGAGCGTCGAGTCCGGATTGCCCGTCAGCGACACGACCCGAAGCCCATGGCGGCGAATCGCCGGAATGAGCCGCACGACTTCCTCGGACTCGCCGCTGAACGAAAGCGCAATCAGGAGGTCGCGCGACGCGACCATGCCAAGGTCGCCATGCATCGCCTGCACGGGATTGAGCACAATCGAGCGCGTTCCCGTCGAGGCGAAAATCGCGCTCATCTTCTCCGCGACATGCAGGTTCTTGCCGACGCCCGTGACGACGACGAGACCGTCGTTCGCCACGCAGTCCAGCATGAGGCGAATCGCCGCGACGAATGAGTCGTCCAGCGAATCGCGCGTCCGCTTCAAGCCCTCGATTTCAACGTCGAAGACTTCACGCGCGCGCGCCAGCCACGACGCGGCAGGAGTTGAGGGACAGGAAGAATTGGAGGGGCAAGAGGCCATTCGATTATTCAATCCTTCCAATGAATCATTCGATCATTCGACCATTCGAACATTCGATTATTTCTCCTTGGTCGTCGCCTGGAGGAGCGTGACGCACATCGTGCCGACGATGTCCTCGGCCGAGCAGCCGCGCGAGAGGTCGTTCATCGCCTTCGCGAGGCCCTGCAAGTTCGGACCGATCGCGTCCGCCTCGCCGAGACGCTGCGCAATCTTGTAGCCGATGTTGCCCGCCTGGAGGTCGGGGAAGATGAACACATTCGCATCGCCCTGAATCGCGCCGCCCTTGTTCTTCTGCTGTCCGACCGAGGGGACGATCGCCGCATCGAACTGGAGTTCGCCGTCCATCTTGATGCCCTTCTCGGCGAAGACGGGCTTCGCCAGTTCGACCGCTTTCTGCACCTTCTCGACGAGGTCGCCGCCCGCCGAGCCTTTCGTCGAAAACGAGAGGTACGCGACCTTCGGCTCGTTGCCCGTGAGATCCCGGTACGTCTGCGCCGTCGCAAGGCCGATGTCAACAAGCTGCTCCGCCGTCGGGTTGGGAATGACCGCGCAGTCGCCGAACGCGAGCACGCCGTCGCCCGATGCCGTCGGCTTCTTGAGGTCGAGAATGAAGCACGACGACGCCGTCTTCACGCCCTTCTGCGTGCCGAGCGTGTGGAACGCCGCGCGCAGCATGTCGCCCGTCGAGGCGAGGGAGCCGGCGACAAGACCGTCCACGCGCCCCAGCTTCACCATCATGCCGCCGAAGTAGATGCGCTTCGTGCGAAGCGTCTTCTCGGCCCCCGCCAAGTCGATGAGCTTCTGCTTCTCGGCTGGCTTCTTCGCCTCCTTCGCGTTCCAGGCGGCGAGATAGGCCGCCTCCAGCTCGGCGTCGCCCGCCGTGTAGTCGATGACCTGGATGCCCCGGTCGGCGAGCGTCAGCCCCGCCTTCGCCTCGGCGTCGGCGATTTCCGCCGCCGTGCCCAGCACGATGGGCGTGCAGATCTTGCGGTCAACGACGGCACAGGCCGCCGTGATGACGCGCGGATCGTTTCCTTCGGGCAGGACAACCGTGCCGTTCAGCTTCGCGGCCTTTTCGACAATGCTCTTGATGGCGTTCATGCGCTTACTTCCCCAGAATCCGCACCGTGTCGCGGGCAATCATCAGCTCCTCGTTCGTCGGGATGACGACGACCGGAATCTTCGAGTCCTTGGTGGAGAGCACCTTCAACTCGCCGCGCACCTTGTTCGCCTTCTTGTCGAGCTTGATGCCCAGCGCGCCGAGGCGCGCGAGGATGCGCTTGCGCACTTCCTCCGAGTTCTCGCCAATGCCGCCCGTCATGATGATCGCATCCGCGCCACCGACGACCGTGTTGTAGGCGCCGATGTAGAGCGCGACGCGGTAGGCGAGCATCTCCAGCGCGAGCTCGGCCATCTTGTCGCCCTTCGCCGCCTTCGCGCAGATGTCACGGCAGTCGCTCGAGCCCGTGAGCGCGAGAAGGCCCGACTTCTTGTTGAGCAGCGTGTCCGCCTCGTGCGGCGTCAGATGCTCGGACTCCATGATCGAGAGGACGGCCGCGGCGTCAATGTTGCCGCAGCGCGTGCCCATGACGAGACCGGCGAGCGGCGTCAAGCCCATCGTCGTATCAACGACCTGCCCGTTCTTGATCGCCGCGAGCGAACTGCCGTTGCCGAGGTGGCACGTGACGAGGTTCACCTTCGACAGCGGCTTCTTGAGGAACTTCGCCGCCGCAAGCGTGACGAACTTGTGGGAGGTTCCGTGGAAGCCATACTTGCGAATGCCGAGCTTCTTGTAGTACTTCGGATCGATCGCGTACATGCCCGCGCAGTCCGGCATCGTCGCGATGTGGAAGGCCGTGTCAAAGACTCCGACATTCGGAACGCCCTTGAAGATCTTCTCGCACGCCTCGACGCCGCCGAGGTTCGCCGGCATGTGCAACGGCCCGAACTTCACGAGTTTCTTCGCCTTCGCCATCGCCGCCTTGTCCATCTTGGCGGAGTCCGTGAAGACTTCGCCGCCATGGAGGATGCGGTGGCCAATCGCGTCAATGCCCTGGGCCTTGTCGCCAAGTTCGGCGACGACGAGCCTCAAGGCTTCGGCGTGATCCTTCGGACCGCCGCAGCCAATGCGCTCGACCAGCCCCTTGGCGAGGCGCGTCTCCGTCTTCATGTCGAAGAGCTGGTACTTGAGCGAACTCGAGCCCGAGTTAATGACGAGAACCTTCCGAATTTCCTTTTTCATTTTTCCCCTTCCAAACATCCAATCATTCGACCATTCAATCATTCGATTATTCGGTCATTTCTCCCACGCTCACTGCTCGATCACGACCTTGTAGAAGCCGCCCGTCGCCGAGACGTCCGGCATCGGAACGGTCAGGACGTTGCCGTCCAGGCGGTCGCCCGAAATCGTGAGCGGCATCGTCGCGACCTCCTGCCATTCGCCCGCGAGCGTCGCGGTGTGGAGCACCTTGACCGTCACCGTCGAGCCGACCTTGACCTGGTAGATCGCGGACGCCGCCACCTCCGGCGGCGTGACGTCGCCCGCCACCGTCAGTTCGACGGTTCCAGCCGCCGCGTCAAACGCCAGCCCCGTGATTGCGAACGTGCCCTCCGTGACAAGCGGATTCTGGCAGAGCGCGCCGTCCGCCCCAACCGTCAGGTTCGGCGCCACGCCCATCGTGAGCGCCGCGAACGCCGAGGACGACCGGAACGTCGTCAGGATCTCGCTCGCGAGGCCCGCCGTCGGCACCATCTCGTCGTTCACGTACTGGATGCCCAGCAGATCGCGCGTGAGCGTGCTGTCAATCGCAATCTCGCCCGCACCCGAGGTCGTCAGACGGTCAACGCCCTTGGCCGCGAGGAACGTGCCGTTCGTGCGCTCCTGCGCCGTCGCCGTCACGTACTCCCAGGCGTCCGGCAGGTTGTCGCCGTCCGTGTCCGCGTCCTCAATGTAGATCGTCGCCACGTCACCCGCGCCGACGGACTCGCCGACCGTGAGCGCAACCGGGTTGAGCCAATCCGCCGTCGTGCCGTCACGCTGGCAGAGATAGCCCATCGACTCCCACGGCTCGCAGACGCCGTTGTTGTTCGAGTCCACGAACGCCTGCAGGTAGTACGTGCCCTTCGACACGCCGAGGAGACGGCAGTTGACGCCCTCCGTAACGGACGTGTCGACGAGGCCCGCGCCCGCCGGCGCACCCGTGAAGTCCGGCGACGCATAGGCCCGCACGCGGATGACCGCCGATGCGTCGTTCGTGACGGCCGCCGGGCCGTAGTAGCGAACGCGCGTGGCGATGCTGCCCGTCGAGTAGCCGTTCGTCTGAACGTCCATGCGGAACGTCCCGCCCGTCACGAAGTCATCGTTCTTGTACTTCGCGTTGTAGGCCGAGATCGACCACGTGTACGCCGCATGGTTCGCGAAGACACCCGTCGCGCCCGCCGGGCGGTCGCCGACGAACACCGGGGCCGACCACGTGTAGACGCCGTTCGCGTCCGCCGCTGGCATGCGCAGGAAGTCGCTCGTCCAGCTGAACGCCGCACCCGACGCGCTCTTGATCGAGACCTTGAACGCCGTGTAGCCGTTCGCGCCATACGGCATCGTCCACTTGAACGTCGGATGACCGACCGTGACGACGCCATTGCCCGTCTGCGGAATCGGACGGTTCCGGTGCGTGTCAAACCGGCGGACTGGCACGACGACCGACATGTTGCCCGATGCGTCGCCCGAATCAATGTCCTCGTTGCCGATGACGATGCGGTAGAGAACGCCCGTCAGGTCACCGATCACATACTTCGTGTTCGGCGCGTCCTCCTTCGGAATCGACCCCGTCGCGTCAATCTTGCTGACGATGTCGTCGTAAAGCGTCTCCCAGTCCAGGTCAAACGCACCCGTCGCCAAGAAGTTGGCCTCCGTGATCCACGGGTTGACGTCCTTGTCAACCTGCTGATCA
Source organism: uncultured Lentisphaeraceae bacterium (assembly GCA_964636295.1). Lineage (GTDB taxonomy): Bacteria > Verrucomicrobiota > Kiritimatiellia > RFP12 > UBA1067 > UBA1067. The sequence goes on from CAZWQY010000014.1 coordinate 39,381, forward strand.
AAGAGCACGCGACGCAGACCTGAACCGATGCTGCTGACAAGCGCATTGCCCTTCGTGCCGATGAGCATATGGCGGACAACGCGGATGCGGTTCACAAGGCCGCCACTCGGCTGAGACGACGTGATGATGTTCGTGTAGTTGCCGCTCTCCGTGCCCGCGAACACCGTCCGGTCGTCCAGACCCTGGATCGGATCGACGCGGTTGAAGATCGGCGACGTGTCCGTAAGCGCCAGGTCAACCGACGTGCCCTTCCACGAGACGTCCACGCCCGTCACGCAGCCATACGGCTCGCCCGCCGTGTACGCGCCATCCCCGTCAAGGTCGGCAAACACGATGACCGTGTTCAGACCCTCGCGGACATGGCCCACGTCGGGCTGGCCGAGGTAGAGCTTGCGCGGCAGACCCACGGCCTCGTTCGCCGAGTAGATGATGCGGAAGGTCTGGTCTTCGAGCGAGACGAAGTCGCTGTCGTTCGTCGCGTTGACAACATACTGTCCCGCGAAGACACCGAGGTCAAGGTCATAGGCGCCGGTCGTGAGGTCGATCGTGCCGAAAGTCTTGCCCGTCGTGGTCGATGCCCAGGTTGCGGTCTTGTCGTTCGAATCGCTCCGCAGTTCAAGGGTGATGAGCTTCATGTACGACGTGTCGCGCGACAGGAGCTCCACGTTCTTCTGCCCGAACTTGCGCTGGGCGGCGAGGTACTCGGCATACGTGCCGCGCTGAATCACCGTAGACGCATAGTTCGTCGTGCCGCCAACCGACCAGCTGTAGCTCTCGCTCGACGGATTGTAGGCGAACTGGAGTTCAATCGAGTTCTTGTCGATGTACCCCGGCGTCAACGTGCCGATCGCATGGCGATTCGACCACTTGCCCAACGTGCGCGTGTAGCCGTTCGAGACCGCGCCGATGTTGAAGGTGGCGTCCGCCCCACGGTTCAGCGCCGTGCCCGTGTACATCTGGACGACGAGCGGTGCCGCCTCAACGGCCGCTCGACGCTGGCCCGAATAAGAGACAGTCAGGTCAATCGTCGGAATCGGGTAGTCGGCGACGAGGCCGTCCGCCGACGAGTAGTGCGACTGACCGTCGGCCACGATCGGCATCGCCTGCTTCGCGTAGCGGTTCTCGCTGCGGTTCGACCAGCCGTCGCCATCCGCGTCCTCAAGCGGATCATACTTGAGACGCGACGCATAGCTGTCGTTGTAGAGGTCTTCCCACGCATCGTCCACAAGGTCGTGATCCGTGAAGATCTCGCCCACGTAGAGGTCGCCAACCTTGAAGAAGTAGTCGGGAATGCCCGGCTGAACCGAGTCGGCGCGTGTCGGATCGAACTTCACGCCAAACTTCGAGAACACCTCGGAGAGGAGATACTCGACGTAGTTCGGCAACCCGTCGTTGTCGTGGTCGTCCAGACCCGACTCGCCCTCGATTCCGTAGAGACGCTCCCACCAGTCCGGAATACCGTTGCCGTCCGAGTCGAACCGCTGACGGAAGTCGCCGTCGGAATTGTCCGTGACCGCCTCGCCGTAGGCATTGCCGTGGTAGCCGCGCGCCAGATCGCGCAGATACGCCGCGCCCGCCGTCATGACCATGCCGTTCTGGTCGGGCCACTTGACGAGCGTGTCCCAGCCGATGACATCCGTCGGGTTGACGCGGTAGCGGTCGTTCGCCAGTTCCTCCCACCAGTCGGGAAGCCCGTCGCCATCTTCGTCCGCGCCCGCGACTTCCCAGTTCGACGACGAACCCTGGCTGTCCCAGAGGTCATCGACGTGCTTGGCGAACGCACCGCCGAGCGCGAGCATGTCGTCGCCCGACTGGTTGAGGTGGCGGCCCGTGAACGCGAAGAGCGTGCCGAGCTGTGAACCGCTCGTCTCGTCCAGCTCGGTCACGAGATGATGGCGGCTGCTCGTCGTCTCGTACGGAATCTCGCCGTCGCTCAGGCCGAGACGACGATACTGCGTCCAGAACGAGACCGGCTCGGCCGTGCGCCCGAACTTGTACGAGCCAGACTTCGCGCCCGCGAAATCGTCGCTCCAGTAGACGGAGTCGAGCGTCGTGCCGTCATAGCGCGGCAAATGCGTGACCGTGTTCGGCACCCAGCAAATCCACGCCGGATCATTGTAGACCGTCCCCGCATAGCCCGCGAGCACACTCTGCCACCACGCGATGCCATAGCCCTCCGGCCGCGAGCGCAGCGCGCGCCCGCCGTCGCCCTCGGCGTTCTCGCCCAGGTAGTTGAACCCGGCCGGGGCCGTCGCGAGCGCACCCTCCTCGGACGCGCCAAAGAGCGAGTCAAACGTCCAGTGGAAGCGCAACTCCGCCGGAAGCGCATAGGGATTGCCGCTGCCGTCCTTCGCATAGCGGCCGCGATACTGGTCGGTCGCGCCGGACTTGCTCCACTCGGCGAAGAACGCCTCGCGGTTGGCCGCCGCGTCCGCCGCCGTGAAGCGCTTCTTCTGCGCCGACGCGATCTCGGTCGCCGACCGCGCGCCGTCCCAAACGCGGACTTCGTCGATGAAGCCCTTGAAGAAGCCCGTGTAGGCGTCGAAGCCCCTGCCGCGCGTGACGTCCAGCGCCGAAGCCGTCCCGCCCTGCGCCAGCGTCTTGACGCTCGCGCCGAGGACGATCGCATGGAGCGAATACTCGCGGTCGCGCCAGTAGTTCAGCCCCGTCTCCCCGTTGAGGGCGTTCTCGGCAGTGGGGACGACCGCCGACGAGCCGTAGGTCGGCTGGAGGCCGGAGGCCTTACGCCCCGCCACCTTGCCGTTCACGTAGAAGACGAGATCCTGCGCATCGTAGGTCGCCGCGAGATGCGTCCACGCCGTCGTCGCCACGTCGTCGGAGAAGACCTTGACGGACTCCTTCGTCGTGTCGTTCGGGTCGAAGAGCGTGTACCACTTTCCGCCCTCCAGGCCGATGCGGAAGTTGCAGCGGATGAACTCGCGGTCGTCCGGATTCGACTTGCTCACGTAGACCGCGCGCTCGATCACGGTCGAATCGTCCAACGACTCGGCCTTGACCCAGCATTCGACCGTGTACTGAAGGAAGGAGAGGTCGTCGGGATAGCGACCGCCGAATCTCGCCTCCGGATGATACTCGCGCACGAACGGCATCGTCTGAAGAATCGACGGCTTCGCCGCGCCCTGGAAGTACATCGCCTGACGACGCTGCGGGGAATCGACGTCAATCGGGTCGGTCGCTCCCTGGTACTTGCCGCTGATTTCATCGCGGTCGCCCAGGCCGTCATGATCCGTGTCGAAGCCCTCGTTCTCCTCGAAGGAGACGGCCCAGTTCATCGCGTCCGCCGAGCCGACGAGTTTCCACGCATCCGGATTGTACACCTGGAACGCATCCTTGACAAAGCCATCGAAGTCGCTGAAGAGATACGTCTGGCCACCGTAGGTGAAGGACGCCTCCGCCGGCGCAATCACGTCCGCACGCGTCGGCAGACGGTAGTTCATCCGCACGAGCGAGTTCGAGTAGCTCGAATCCGTCATCCACAGCGGCGTCGGGTCGGTGTGATGCCAGACCGTCGACGGCGAGACGAGCGCCATGATCGACTCCTCCTGGTTGCGGATGCCGTCGCCGTCCGGATCGGCCGACGCCAAGCCGTTCAGCCACGGGAAGATCTCGAAGTCATAGCCGTTGCCGCGCGGCCGCTTGCCCGTCCACGAGGCATCGGCGACCTTGCGCTGCCAGAAGTTCTTGTAGCTCGACGACGAGTCGCCCTCGCCCCAGGCCTGCGGCACGTTCTTCGATTCGTCTGACGTGTACATCGAGTCATAGACGAGGTCGAGGATGTCCGAATCGGACACCAAGCCACTGCCGTTCACCAACCACCAACGGCCCGCGCGCCCCGATTCGCCGAGAAGCGGGTTCATGCCGTGGAAGACCTCGTAGTAGTCGTCCATGCCGTCATGGTCGGAGTCGGGGTCGATCGGCGAGCAGCTCGCGTATTTCTTCGGCACGAAGCTGAGATTCTTCACGTCAAGGCCGATCAGATCCGCCCAAGCCGCGCCCCACGTGTCCTTGAGGAGGTTGCCGTCCACGCGGTCGTAGAACCAGTAGTAGGCGCCGGTCGACTTGCCGCCGGAGAGGACAACGTCCAGATACGCCGCATCCCAGGCGTTCGTCACGCGCGAGAAATACTGCGCGCCCGAACCCATGTCCATGACGAGGTGCGGGTTGTAGATCGCGCTCGACGCATCCACGAGCGTCTTGTACCAGAACTCGTTCACGTCGTCGCTGTCGAGCAGGCCGGCCGCATGGAACTTCTGCGCCGCCGCCGTCGCGTCGAACGTCTCCTCGCCCGTCGTGGCGTCGGTCGTGAAGTAGAAGTCACGCGGCTGGTAGGTGAGCGGGCTGATGGGGTCGTCATAGCGCCAGCAGCGCATCGTGCCCGTCAGGTACTCCTGCCAGTTCTCAAGGCCATCGTGGTCGTAGTCGCGGTTGACGCGCCCCGCCGCCGACGCGCCGGCGGTCGTGTTCAGCGGCAGCGTGCAGGCATCATCGACCGTGCCGTCCATGCCGTCGCGGAGGCCGAGCGACTGCTCGCCCTCGACGACCGAGCCGGGCGTACCGGCGAACTGCGCCTCCCAGCCGTCAGGCAGACCGTCGCAGTCGGTATCGACCGAGCAGGGGTTCAGACCGCCGCCCGCAATCGAGCGGCTCGTTCCGTTGTCCTCCGGCAGGCCGTAGGCAAAGCACTCCTTCTCCTTGCCATCGGACAGACCATCGCCATCCGTATCGACGTTCCACGGATCGGTCGGGAAGAACTTGTTGAACCACTTCCACTCGCCGTCATGGATGACGGTCGTCGAGTAGTCGGCATAGTAGTTCATCGTGTCAGTTCCCTCAAACTCCTGGAACTGATTGAGCCCGTCGTCGTTCGACTGACCGCCGAGGTAGATCTGGTTGCTCGTGTCCGTCGTCTTCGCCCCATCGACGAAGGGCGAGAAGAAGCTCTTCTCCATCGCCACGGCGGCGAGCGCCGGCTTGAAGCCCGCATACGGCGGCGCGAAGACATACGCGCCGTCCGCCGTCTTCGGGCCAGCCATCACGTAGAGTTCCCAGCCGTCCGGCACGCCGTCCTCGTCCGTATCGGCGCCGTTCGTCGAGTTGCGGCCGTAGTAGTGGTCGCCATCCGTCTTCTCCGCCTCGTTCGGACCCTGCGGATTCGTCGTCAACGCGCCCCAGATGCGCGCCCACTCCGGCGCCTTCTCGGAGATGACCGGCGTGACGAGCGCCGGCTGGCCGCCCTCGTTGTTCCAGAAGAAGGAGCTCACGAGGAATTCGTCGTAGTTCGTATAGGCGCGCGTCCGAGCCGGCGCACCCGTGTAGCCGCCACGGCCGATGACCGTGATGCCCTCGACGGCTTCGCCATTGACGGACTTGCCCCAGCGGTTGACGAGCGGGTCCTTCGGCGACCACGCCGTGCGCGGATCGAAGCCGAACTCCTGGTAGCAGAGGAAGTGGAGGAACGCGACGTCGCGTTCGTCGCTCGGCAGCACGACAAGCTCGGCATCGGCCGCGACCGCGAGCTGCCGCGCCAGGGCGAGGCAGCCATACTCCGCCGCCGTCTCGGCGACTTCGCCGATCTCGGCGCGTGCCGTGCCCTTGCCGTAGATCCAGCAGGCGTTCGCGTCCTTCGCCGCGATCGCCGACGCAATCTTGTAGGACTTCACCGAATCGATCAGCGACTCACACGACACGACCGTCGTGCCGACCGCCAGCGTGTAGGGATAGCCCAGCACATGCTCTTCACCCGCCCCCTCGGACGCATAGCTCACGAGCGTACGGACAGGGCAGGCGACGGCGATGCGCGTCGTCGCGCCATTCGTAACCACGCTCGGCTCGGTCGCGGAGTAGAACACCACGGGTTCGCCGCGCTCCATGTCCGCGACGATTCTCCAGCCGCTCGCGGAGGTCGTGAGGACGTCAATCGCCGGCATCGCCTTCGTCGCGTACCACTGCACGCCGTCCGTGTCGCCGTTCGCGCTGATGACCGCGAAGGTGACGCGCTTGGCGTGCTCGATGTTGACGGGCACCGGCTTCTCGGACTGCTCGAGCTTGTAGGAGCTGATCGCCATCGCGTCGCCGTCGGTGTTGCGCTCCGTATCGGACTTGCCGTCCGTGAAGCTCTGGGCCGTCAGCGGATCCAGTCCGGCGATCATGATCTCCCAGCCGTCCGGAAGCCCGTCGCCATCGGTGTCGAAGTCGAACGGATTCGTGCCCAGCTCGAACTCCAGCAGATCCGGCAACCCGTCGTTGTCGGTGTCGCGCGTCGCCGCATCGCTCCCCACATACTTCACGCGCGGATCCATAAGCGCGGCAATCTCCTCCGCCGAGATGACCGTGCCGCGGCCCGGATTCTTCGGGTCATAGCGACGACCCGTCAAATATTTGTGGTTACCTCTTGCGTCAATGTAACCGACGTGCGCGAGATACCAGTAGTAGTACTCGTAGCCGTCCGAGAAGCCATCCCCGTCCGTGTCCTCCTTGGTCGGATCGGTCGGCCGCTCCGGCGACCAGTCCTCTTCCGTCGCAGTCGGGTTCGCCGCCTTGAACTCGCTCCACGCCAGCCATTCGACACGGCTGAGCGTTGACGTCGGGCAAGTCGTCGGATCTGCGTAGACGCGATCCGGCGTCGCGCCGCTGATGCCCAATTGCACGAGCGCGTCATTGAGGCCCTCGCCATAGCCACGAATTTCGAGGTCGGCCGAGAACGGAACCGTCCAATCGTCCTTCAAGCCAGGAATCAGCGTCCCGTAGATGGCATTGTCACTGGCAGGAAGGAAGTCCTCGTCCTCGTTAAAGCCCGAAAGATCCGTCAGGTCATCGCCTGACACCCGCAGCGACTGCGAATCTATAACGCCCAGGCCAAACTTCTTCACGACGCAGTCCGGAATCCCGTCCTGGTTGATGTCGCCCGCATTATCCGTGACGAGGAACTCGCGGGAGAAGACCGCTTCCCAATACTGCATCGGATAGGACGTCGTTGCCGTCCCGGAGCCCGACGAGGAAGCGCCACCGCTCTGGTTGCTGCCGTCCGGCAACGCGATCACCGTCTCGCCACGGTCGGTGATGTTCAGCAGAAGCGTCTCCGTCTGCCCGCCACTTGAACCGCTGTCCGACGACTGCTGACTGTTGTTGCAGACCCAAGCGTAGACGAAGCTGTCATAGCCCTTCCGACCCCAGATGTTCTGCGCCGTGTAATTGTAGAAGCCTTCAGGCGCGATCACCATGTCCTTCGACCAGTTGCCGTTTGCGTCGATGCCCTTCGTCCGCGCCAGCGAACCGTTGTCATACGACCCGTCCGCCCGATAGCCGCGCGCATAGGCCTTCACGGACTTCTCCGTCTCGCCAAACGAGTAGGTGTGAACGAACTCCTCAATCTTCTGCGGACCCGCGCTCCCCGCAAAAACCGAACCGGCGCCAAGGCCAGGCGCATCGCTGTAGCGTTCCGAGTGCCCCCCCGCGACTGCGTTTGCCGGCCCGTGCGCACGCAGTTCCAGACGACGCGACGGCTTGACGAAGTAGTTCAGCGTCCGGCGCGCCTGATCGCCGTCCTTGTCGGTGAAGACAATCTCGACGACGTGCGCGCCCTCGCCGTCAAATTCGGCCGAATAGGTGTGCAGCACACTGTCCGTGACGGTCGTCGTCAAGGCCAGCACGCCATCGACATTGATCTCGACCGTGACGCCGGCCGCCAAGTCAGCCGTGACGTCCGACGCGGCGTAGCCAATCGCATACGGCGTATTGGCGCTCGCGTTCATGTTCGTGTAGGCCTCCTCCGCGTCGGTCGGACGGAGAATCGTCGGCGCCGCGTTCCAGACCTGAACCATTTTCGGCTCGGCTTTCGTGTAGAAGTCCTTCCAGGCGACGCCGTCGGCGTTCACGCTCTCCGTCGTCACCGCCGCGTTGAGGTCAAGCCCCGCCATCGTGTCGATGGTGCCGTCCATGTCCGAGATGATGAGAATCTTCTGGAGGACGCCCGCGCCAAACGTCAGGTCATACGCACCGGGAATCTCATCGCCTTCCGTATCGGTCGCCGCCGCGACCGATCCTTCCTGAAGACGCAACTTGAGATAGCCGTTCGCCACCTGACCGACCGTAAAGCGCACCGTGATCGGCTCGCTCGCCGCCTCCGTCAGCGCGACGACGATCTGCGAAACGTTCTTGTCCGTCTCCTGATACGTCGTCTGCGTCGGCAGGATCTCCACGCGCGGCGTGTCCTTGATCTTGGCCGTAAACGTGAAATTCGGCGTCTGCGGATAGGACACCATGTCCTTGTCCTTGACGAAGACCTGGATCCGCGCGTTCTCCTTCTCGTTCGCGAACGTGTGCTGAACGGCAAAAGCGGAATGGATGTCATCGGCCTCATAGGTCGTGCCGTCAATGACCCACTTCACCTTCATCGCCTGATCGCCCGTCGCATAGAGGTCGGCGTCCACGTCATCCACCACGACGGAGAACGTCTTCACGACGCCGCGCGAAATCGATTCGGGAATCTGCTTGTCGTTCATGTCGGCGCTCAGGTACTGCCCGGCGGCCGTCACCGACGACACCGACGGCGGACGGTTCGTGACCGAGAACACGATCGTGCCCGTGCCATATGTCGTGACCTGATGCCCCATGTCATCCTGGGAGCAGAGGACGGCCTTGAGCGACAAGTCCTTGCCGCCGTCAAGGAAGCGAATCACGCGCGGCGTCTCAACTTCCGTCGTGCCGCGATTGAGCATGGCGCCCGCGTCCTTGAGGGGCGACTCGACGACCGCGAGCTGCGTCGGATCGTCTGCCGAGAGGAAGATGTAGCCCGTACCCGAATACGGCTGCGTAAGGCCAAGCTTGACATAGGTCGACTCGCCTTCGCAGAAGACGAGACGCTCGTCCGTGCGCGTGATCTTCGTGTACTTGCCGTCGTTGACGACAAGCCAATACTTCACGACATCCGACTTCGTGCCGTTCGGCGCCGTGACCTGCAAGGTCAGCTCCTTGCCCTCCGTCACGTTGTAGAACGTAGCCGACGCGACGAACTGGCCATCGGCATCCGCAACCACATCCGTGGCCGGGTCGATTTCCTCGCCGTCGACCTTCCACGTGAAGGTGTAGCCGGTCGCCGTGTCATTGAGGTTCTTGTAGGTGTCGCGAAGTTCCAGCACGAACTCCTGCGCCGTACCCGAACCCAGTTCAATGCGACCCTGCGTTTCACCGACGGTGAACTCCGGCATCGACGCCACGATCTCCGGCTTCGACGTCTTGCGAATCTTCAGCGTGCAGTTCGAGTCGGTCGGAACCTGCGCGCTCGCCGGGCCCGAAACCTTCTCCAGCGAGAACGTCACGCCGCGCGTATCGGTCTTCGACGTGGCACCCAGCAGGTAGAGCGGCAAGTAGACCGTTCCCGTATTCGCCGGAATCACGAACTCCGACACGCGCTGGTTGGACGGGTCGCCGCCGAAGCCCGGATTGGCGATGCGGAGGATGTTCGCGTCAAAGATGTCGGCGAGCGTACTCAGCGTGTCATCCGTGCTGACGGCCGCCTTGATGCGCACCGTAATCGGATCGGGACACGTCGGCACCACGCTCAGGACGAGCCGGTTCACGTTCGCTTCGTCCGAGTAGTCCGGCACGGCGACCTTCGTGTCGGTCACCTTGTCCTGCGCGTTGATGTAAACCCGAACGGTCGGCTCCTTCGGCGGACCCACACGCACACGACGGCTCACGGTCACGCCCGCCAGCTCGCCCGTCGGGCGATAGACGGCATTCGCGACCGGGCTCATGAAGATCTCGGCCTCCTCGCCCTCGGTCGCGCCCATCGCGCCGCGCATCGTGAAGGTGACGGACGTCTCGCCCGCCGGCACAGGGACCTTCAGCAGGTTTCGCCCGTCCGTCGTCGAGACCAGCGTATTCGCACCCGAAGCCGCCAGCACAACATTCGACTCGTCGGAAGACCACAAATAAACGACCATCGCCTCGGTGTTCGTGCCGACCACCGTCAGCGACGGCATCGTGTCAGGGCCCAGCCCCTCGTAGACCTCACGCCAACAGCCCTCCCCCGCGTTCGGGTCGGCCGCGTCAAAGTCGATCGTCTTCACATACGCGCCTTCGGCCGCGAGATCGAAGTTCCGAACAGGCCCCGCCGTGCTAGCGTCTCCGGCCGGCCAATCCACATGAGCCGGCAACACGTCGTCGCCATAAAAGAAATTCGCGACCCGGCCGTCCTTGTCCTGAAGAATCCAGTAATCAGCAACCCCCTTACGCGCATTGAGCAAATAGTAATCGGACGAGACGTCGCCGTCGGAGGCCGGGCCGCTGCCCGTCGAATTGAGGAGGCGAATCGGCAAGGCCAAATCGCCTGCCCGAACCGTATAGCAGAAATAGAGATCCGTGTAGTACTTGTAGCCATCACTCAGATTGCCGAGATCATCTCTCTCCAACCGACCGCTCAACTGCCACGCCTGCGGGCCCTGCTCGCTGTACTCAGCCCATGCCGGCGCGCGGTCTTCGCCCATGTAGAGACCCAGTTTCGGCAGATTGATCAAACTGCCACCCAATGACCCGGCCTTGAACGACCACACGTTTTCGGATGTGCCCAATCGGACATCCGTGTAGTCGCGCACCAGCAAGCGGACACGAATGTAAAGCTTGTCGCCCGCCGTCAGCGGACGATCCGCCGAACAGAGGTAGGGGCTGCCGCCGTTTCGAGCCGACCCGAACACCATCAGGTTGGCCGCGTCGTCCATCACGCGAATGTCAACGATGTCACCCCCCGTGGCCGCGTGGATCGGAGCCGCCGCAAACGCCGCGAGGCCGAACGTCAGAACGGAGAACAGTTTGCTGATCTTCATGGTTGCTTTCCTCTTCACTTTGAAATGGATTCCTTGGGGGTGATGCGCGCGCGCACCGTCTTCAACGTCGCCTGACGACTCGCCTCAACCTGCGCATTCGCCTCTTCGCACTTCTTGGACAATTCCTGCCACGCGGGATCCTTGTCCAGCACAGCCTTGACCGCCGCCAAATCGTTCGTCTGGAGTTCGCGCTTCTTCGCGTCGATCATCGCCTTCATCTGCCCGACGATCTCGGCACGCGAGCGCAAGAGCCGCTGACGCTCCTTGCGGTCGGCCGAGAGCTTCTGCCGAAACGCCGAATCGTTCATGTAACTTTCGGGCGAGGACGGGTCAACCGCCTTCTCCGCCGCCTTTTCGGCCTTGCCGCAACCCGCGACAAACAGGAGACACGCGCCCGTCATGCACAGCATGAGGGGCACGTGCTTCAGCCTCGTACGTGTCTTCTCTGTCATATTCTCAAGTTCTGAGGACTCTCTCCCCAGCCAAGCATTACGCATGATACCAAAAAGAAGGGTTGAATGGCAAGTGCTATCGACAAGCGAGCGACAACTTCTCCACATGTTCTCAACGCCTTGTCAACAGCGGTCACGGCGTGTCATCCTCCAGTCGCCCATCATAGATCGACAGCTTGTCCAGCACTTCCACCGTCGTCGGCGGACTCGCCTGGTCGTCCAGCCGCCACTTGAAGAACATGGCCGTGCCACGCCATCCCGTCCAGCCGTAATCGTATCCAGGCGAAGACCGCGAGAACGGATCGAGGATCTCAATCGTCGCCGTGAAGTCCGTCGCGTCAAAACTGTTCGGTCCAAACGTGAACCAGCGGAACGGCAGGAAGCCCGCGTTGTGCTCAAGCCCATTCTCCAGCGACGCCGTCACCTTGAACGTCACCGACGTCCAGTTTCCGGCGAACGTGTCGGACTGCTCGTTGCCAAGGCCCTGCAGACGCGAGGGCGCCAGCACGACATTGTCCGTGTCGTTCGAGAGATAGAGCTTCACCTGGACAAGGCGGTTCGTATAGTGCTCCGTCCAATCATCGCTCCACTTCCGCTTACGATAGATCGGCGTGCCGTCGGCGTTGATGACGTCGCCGCGCAGCCACCAGCCCGGATTCGTCGGGTCCATGTCGAGCCAATACATGTCCTTGAGGGAGAGTTCCTGCGGCTCGGCGAACTCGCTCAGCCCCTTGTAGTGACCCAACACGATCGGACCCGCCGGGTTCTTCAGCGTGCCGGCGTCCGCACGGGCGGCGAGCCACTTCGCGACGGCGGGCGCATAGCGATCGCTCGGATCAAGCCCCGCGTCGGTCAACGCCGAACAGAGGCCCGCGTGCGCGACCACGTAGGTCGTCTCCGTGATGTTGTTCAAGTTCAGCGTGTAGGACGATGCCCCCGTTGCCGCCACATTCGTCTTGCCGTTCACCGTGAGCGCGCCAATGCCATGCCACGGCAGCGCCTCGTAGACGATGTTCGTGCTGCCGCCGGAGCTGACGATTGCAAACGTGTCACGCGCCGTATCCGTGCCGATGCGCTGGGAGAGGGCATCGCCCAACACCGTCGCATAGACCCAGATGCTGTCACCACGCGGCTGGACATACCAGCCCGTCAGCGGGTCCTGCCCCGCATTGACGCGACCGGGCGTGAACGTCATCTCGGCCGACCAGCCACCCGCTTCGCCATGCGCCGCGCCCGTCACGCCAAACGAGGACAACGTCTGCGTCCCCGACAGAAAGGCGTTGTCATTGCCGGCAAAATACCGGCTGGGGCTGTAGAGAATCTCATTGAGTTCGCGCACGAGGTTCGTGCCTTCGTACTGGTAGGCGTACGCGTCATATTCCGTTCCGACCAGCTCGTTCGTGCCGCCGACGACGATCTGCTGCTCCAGGATGCCGCTCGGACGATAGAGCGCAAACTCGTAGGGGCAGTCGTACTGGAACGACGAATTGGGGAAGGTCGTGTTGAGCGTGTTCGCCGTCCATGTGCCGTCCGGCACGAACGGCGCGCCCGTCACGCTGTCGCGCAGACAGCCCGCCGCCTTCGTCTGTGGACTCACGAGCACGAGGAAGTCGTAGTCACCGCTCCGATGCCCGTCCTCGCTCTTCTTCTTCGTCGGCACGCCGTTTTGCCCAAGGACGGCGAGCGTCAGCGTACGGTGGTTGATGTCCGTCATCGTCAGACGCCAGTTCTTGAGATCGACGCCCCACGGCACGGCAAGCTCGATGAACTGGTTCGTCACGCTACGGTACGCGCCGTCGTTCCAGTTCAGTTCGTTGATCCAGACGCGCCCCGGCAAGACCGCGTCGAGAATCGTGTAGGGCGAGAAGTGTTCATGGCCATTGCCATACGACTCGTTGTAGTCAACGGGCGCATACCAGGTCGGATTCGTCCATTCCTCGCCCTCGACCGTGCCGTCGCCAATCGTCGCCGAAAGTTCGTCCGTGCCGCCGCGCTCGTAGTAGTAGACCGTGACGACATACTGCACGACAACCGTCCCCTCCGTCGCCGTCGGCTTGTAGATGGACGCCGGGACGCTCCCCGTCGAGCGGAAGACGTAGTTCGTCTTCGCGCCGACCTGCTTGAGCTCGACCTCCGCGCTCGCGCGCGCATCGTCCAGCCAGCGGTCATAGCCCCAGGGACTCGTCCCCGTGAAGGTACGCAACGTCACGCGGAAGCCGCGATCCGTGTCAATGTCGTCCGCAAGCTGATCCAGCCGCAGCTGCGTCTGCACGCCCCACGATTCGCCCGTCAGCGGCTGCTGAGATTTGTCGAGGATGTCCTCGACCACCCAGTCGCTCTCGAGTCCCGTGCGGAACGGACGCGCATAGACGAAGCCGACCTTCGAGTCGGTCTTCTCCGTGACGGCGACCTCGTCAAGGAGGACGCGCTGTGGCGTCACGCCATCAGCAGGATTGATCACGTTGTCCACCACGAGGCGGATGGCCGCGAAGTTCTTCTGGGCCGGCGCGCGATACTCGAAGATCTCGTAGACGGGTGTCGTGACCGTGAAGTTGGTGACCGGCTCGCCCCAGTCCGTCGCCGAGCCGTCGCGCGTGCCATAGAGCGTGATGGTCGCCGGCTTCATCGCGGCGGCATTCGTCTCGTAGAGGCGCGCACGGAAGCGCACCTGGCCGATGGACGCCTGCCGCGTCACGCCGTTCGTCTGCGTGTAGGAACCGAACGTCGGCGACTGGATGCACGGGTTGACCTTGTCGAACTCGGACGTGTCGCCAAGGATCTGCCGCAACGAGTCGTTAAGTCCGGCCGAAAGCCCCGAACCGATTTCCCCGCCCGCCATACCGACGGATGCGTCCGAAAGAAGCATACGCCGCTCGGTATCAGCCGTATCGCCGATCATGCGCAGGTTGAAGCCAATCCAGCTGCGCGTGTCGATCGCGGGTTCGTCATGGACGTAGACATCCGTCAGCGTGATGGCGCCGTAGCCGGGATTCTCCCGCGCAAGGCCAGCCGCCGTCGCCACGACCTCCGGCGCGACGGCTAGGCGAATCACGCCCTCCAGCGGACGCTCCGCGTGGTCATGCCAGCCAAGGTAGAACTCCTTCGTGGTCGCGTCCTTCAGCTCTTCGTAGCCGTATTCGCGCACGGTGATCCACTGCGGGACGACCGCCTCCGTTCCGAGCGGCACGGCATTCGTCGAGCGGTTGTATCCCCCCGTGCCGTTCAGGTTGCTCCGCACGTCATTCGTCGCGACCTGCACAAGGAGGCGGCACCCCTCCTGCACGTCCTTGTACGAAAAGCCGACCATGCCCAGGCCATTCAGCAGCGGCGAACGGACGGAAAGCGCCCGCCCCGGATTCGCCCGCGCCGGCTGGAGCGTGACGGTACGGTTCGTCGCGCCGTCCGCGACCGTCTCGTCCACACGCGCCTGCGTGAAGATGAAGTCGCGCGAAAGGCCCTCAATGCCCTCAATGTCCTGGCCGTTCCACGCCGTCTGCTCAATCTGCCAGACCGTGACGTCCGTCGGCCGCGCACCCGAAACGAGCTGCACATGGCAGTTCGCGTTCGTGCGCAACGTGACCTCAAACGGCGTCTCGCCAAAGGCGTAGCTGCTGACGGGCACCTCCTGCACCGTCTGCCAGGACGCCTCGCCGCCGCTCACGGGCTTGAGCTGAACCTTCACCGTCTGCGCAAGGCCATCCGGCGCGCCAATGCCGTACTTCCAGTCCACGTTATTGATCTTGTTCGTCGTCGCCACCGTACGGCTCGGCTGGAAGACCCAGCCATTGTCCGAAATCGCGCTGCCGTGGGCGACCGTCGTCGTGCCCACCTTGTTGACGAAGGTGACCGCGCGCGAATCGGCATAGCCCTTGAAGAGCGGATACGCCGCCTGATCGACGCCCGACGGCGTCGTCCACGACAGGCTCGCCTTCGGCACGACGGCCGTCCAATGGCGCGGATCGAGGAACTGGCCCTGGCAGTTCGTCGGCAGGACGCCGAATGTGCCGAACGTGTGGCGCGTCGCCGTGTCGTCCACGCAGCAAAGCGACCGGTAGGTCTTGCCGCTGAACGTCGCCGCCGGGCTGTCGTTGTCGACCGACAGACCCGCCAGGATCGTCGTCGCGCCCGGCGTCGCGGGCTCTTCGCCCAGCGACAGGTAGAGACACCACGTCTTCGGAACCTTCTCCGAGAGCTGGCCGACCATGTTGCCCGACGTGCCGTCGTGCTGCATCGTCGCGCCGCCGAACCAGCGCGACGCGAGACACTCGCTCTTCACCTCGCCGTCAATCTGGCTCCACTTGTAGAGGAGCAGCTGCAGCCCGTCGCTGCCGCGCCGCTCGACACGAAACTCGTAGCAGCCCCGCCCCGGAAAGTAGTAGCCGACGACGCTCATCGACGCATTCGGCGCGTAATCGTTGCCATTCGCCTTCGACATGATCGCCGGGCAGACGAACGTGTAGTCCTTGAGCGTCAGCGTGTCGCCGCTGTAGCACGGCGAGAAGTCGGCGAACGTGACGGCCTGCGCCAGGCGCGCCTTGAAGCGGATCGTCTCGATGCCCGACGGCGTGTCGCCCTGCGTGTAGGAGACGCTGCCGCGCCCACGCCCCGCCATCTGCCAGGCAATGCCCGACTCGGTCATCTTCTGGATCAGGTTCGACGTCGTCAGCTTCGCATCGACGAAGAGACCGTTCACGCCGTTCCACTGGTGCGGCATCTTCTGCGAGATGTAGTCCGCCGTGTACTTCGGATAGCCCGCGTTGACGTAGTTCGCAAGATCGAAGGTCTCGTTCCAGTTCGGGTCGGTCGTCTTGAAAAGCGTCCACGTGTCCATGTGCGCGTTCGTCTGCACCATCTCGGCGACGGTTACGCCGCTCGTCTCGGCATAGGTTCCGACGAACGTCTCGCCCTCGCGCCGCGCGTCGTGCCACTGGTTGAACGTCTGGAACTCGGCGTGCCCGACCGTGAAGACGCCCGTCTCGTCGTTGAACTGGAACTCAAGATAGCCCGAAGCGTCATCAACCGCGATCGCCTGCGGAACGCCCGTCGTCTGCGCCGTGCCGCGCCCCGGCAGCTGCTTGACCCCCGTGAGCGGGAACCACTGCGCCGACCCGACGGGGCGAATCCCCCCGTCTTCCCAGCGATCCTGGCCGTCGAAGAAGAAAGTCGCCGAACCCGCCGTGCCAATCGGGACCTTCACCATGCCGCGCCAGAGATGGTCGCCCACGAGTTCCATCGGCTGGTTCGCCACGAGGTCGCCCGAAAGGACGACGCTCACGCCGCCCCACGCGCTCCGTCCCGCACGATAACGGAAGAACCAGTCCTTCGTCGCGCTCAGGCGATTCGTGACCATGCCCGTCTCCTCCGTGAAGAGCGGCTTCCCGTCCGCCCCCGTCAGCTTCAGCGCACGATTCAGGTCGGCACCCGAATAGTCGTAGTAGTCGTAGTGCGGAATCGCCGTGAAGCTCTCGAAGAAGAACTCGACGTCGCCCGACTGCGCCGGGACCTCCAGCGGCGTCGAGGCGCGGTAGTCGTCAAATGGGCTCAGGTCAACCGACCGCCAGGAGCCGTCCGCCGGCTCGAAGCGCTGGCTCAGGTAACGCCAGCGATAATGCATCCGCGCGAGCTGCACCATCGCCTTCGGATCGAGGTTCGTCGCCGCGCTCACCCATGTCGCGTTCGTTGCGCGCGCATAGATCTCACGATCGTTGACGGACGGGAACGGCACGCTGAACGCGCCCTCCTGGCCGACCGTCAGCCGCCCCGACTTCTCGGCGTCCATTCGTCCGAACGGCTGGAGCGAAACGACCGACTTCGGATACGAGACGAGGATGTTGTCAACCGCCAGCAGATACTGGCTGTAATCGAGCGCCATGTTCGTGTCGGCCGTCAAGCGACGAATCCGGAAGCGCACGGGCCCGCGGTAGTCCACCGACGCGCAGATGCGGAAGAAGTTGTTGACCGTCTTGCCCTGCGCGATGTCAAGCGTGACCACATCCGTCTCTGCCAAGCGCGTGAACGCCGTCGCGCCATTGTCGCGCTTAAGCGGGATGAGCGCGACGCGGTGCCAGACGGCCTCCGTCAGGCGTCCGAACTCCTCGACGTTGCCGAAAGCGTTCGGCCCTCGGCAGTTCGCGTCCGTCGGCGGAAGGCTCGCGCCCGTCGTCGCATCGAACACGTTCGTCGCAATCTC
>CAZWQY010000015.1:0-54805 GCA_964636295.1 uncultured Lentisphaeraceae bacterium
GATCGGCATGGCTTTCCCTCGTCTGAAACTGCGCCACGAGACGATACAACTTTCCCGAGAAATTTTTTCACGAGACCCCCTTGCGCGCCTCCGTGAGAAATGATATACTACACACCGTTTTCGCGATGCGAGGATAACTCAGTTGGTAGAGTGCCACCTTGCCAAGGTGGTTGTCGCGGGTTCGAATCCCGTTCCTCGCTCCAGTGAAACCAAGGTGAGATGGGGGCGTAGCTCAGCTGGTAGAGCAAGTGACTCTTAATCACTGGGTCCAGGGTTCGAATCCCTGCGCCCCTACCATCTCCGACCTTGACCGACGCACATGTGGCTAGGTAGCTCAGTTGGTAGAGCAACGGACTGAAAATCCGTGTGTCGCCGGTTCGATCCCGGCCTTGGCCACCAATCATTTGGAATCTCGCGAAAGTGAGGTTTTTTTGTTTTTGGGGTGTTGGATAAATTTGGACGCGAGGGGGAATGGCCTTGTGAGGCGACTGCCGAGGATTTCTCGGTCGTTCGGATTGGTGGCTTGTCGCGTTGCGGAAAGTCCTCGACCGCAAGTGTTTTGCGTTCACTCGGTTGGATTCCACTGCGGTTCGCGACATCTAGAGGTTCGCGTTTGTGACAGATGAGGCGTACGATTTTGTCGTAGTAGAGTTTTCCATTCCACCGCCGCATTTATATAAATGCGGCGGTGGGGTTATTAAGAGAGGGCAGCGAGAAATGCCGCCGCGAGCGAGTTGGCTGGATCGGTAAGCACGTACGCGGACGAACGGACGTCGTGGACGAGAACGCCCGCCTTAAGCAGAATGTTCAGGTGGCGACGCAACGAGGTCTCGCAGAATCCGACACGTCGATGGAGTTCGCAGTAGCGAATCGGCTGATGCTGGAAGACCGTCCGGATGATCTGCTCTCTGCGCGGATGGGCATAGGCTTTCGTGAGCGGCAGCAGACGGGTTGTCCAGTTCGATGGAAGCCTCTTGCGGGCGAAGAGTCGCCGAAAGGCCTCTTGGATGGCGACGGCAACGGGAAGCGAGCGGTCGGATTTCGTTCCATAGTAGACGAAGGACGACGAACGGACGACGCTGATCAGTCCGCGGGCGTTGAGGGCGCGAAGGTATGTGCTGGCGGTCGGCACGGGGAGGCCCGCCTCGGCGGCAAGTTCGACGACGCCTTTCTCGCCGTTGGCGTTCGCGACAAGGCGCATCAGGTTCAGTCGGTCTGGGTTGGACAGCACCCGCGCCGTTCTCCAAAGCGTCGGCTTCAGTTCTTCTTTCATGCGCACATTGTATCAAATTCCGCACCGCCGCATTTATATAAATGCGGCGGTGCGGAGATGAAATTCATGGAAGGCAAATCAACGCCGAACGAATGTCAATGCTTTGGTATAATAGCGGCTTGGAAGCGATAGGACGACTACATGCAGACAAGAAGACAGGATGAAGTACGACGTAGATGCGCACGGCACACGTGCGGATCAAGCCGCATTTTCGCTCCAAATGGTAGCACGTTTGTGGTGCCGTCAGAACTTCCGTCGTATACGTTGGGCGACGATGATTCTGCCATGAGCCGAGGTGGCGATGCGGTCTCATGTGCGGAAAGCAAATAAAGTGTCTCGAATTAATTCAAAGGAATGAATCATGAGGGAAATCAGTGTCCGCGCTTACGAGAAGCCCGAAATTCCTCATTCTGTACGATGTCGCTTCGCCGTCCGCCTACTCGGTCTATCGCATCAAGTGCGGAATGCGCTACGAGAAGGCTCGAATGCTAAAAATGGGATACGCCGCCGCTTCAGGCGACTACTACTGCTATGTACTGGACGAGGAAGTGTCGCTTGGGGACTTGGACATACCAAAGCTCATAGCGGACTGGAAACGCGAGAAAGGCGACGACTTCAGGCTCGGTGCGCCAATCTACCTCAAAGGCGGCGAATTGATCGGTTTTAGAAGGGGCTAATGGCTAAATGACCTTCTATCGGGAGATAACGGGATGTCCATTTTGAATGCCTTTACCTGCAGCGGGGCGTACGCCGTTCTGATCATGTCGGGGCTGAAGCGGGTGGAGAACCGTAGCGCCCTGCCAGTTCCGGCGCGGGGGCGGTGCGCGATGAGCGTGTCCAAGAAGTTCTGCAGGGCCGAATACGACAATCTCGTCGCATGGCTTGCGGAACATTGCCATCCGGCGGCTATGGCGCGCCTCCTCACATGGGACGAGGTGAAAGCGTGGCCTGGCTGCCTTGTCGGCACGATGGACTACGCGGCGACGAACCGCATTCCCGACGCGAGCGCGCTCGCCGTCGAATGCCGCATCTGGAACGAGGGCTACGCCAACTGGTGGATTCTCTCGAACATTCGGCGGCTGCCCGTGCCCATTCCCTGTCGCGGCAACGTGGGAATGTGGCGGCTGCCGTCCTCTCTTTTTTGCTGACCCATTAGATATTACCATTTGCGAATCGTCGCAACTAGCGGGGGCAAGTGGACAGAAGTCAGCAGGTTGTGCTATAATACGCGGACTTTTCACCAAGGAAGAGGTTTCATGGCAATCGTACTAGGTCTGCCGAAGGGCAGTTTGCAGGAATCGACCTTCGCGCTGTTCAAGCGCGCGGGCTTCAATGTTTCGTGCTCGAGCCGCAGCTACTACCCGTCGATTGACGACGAGGAGATCAAGTGCCGCCTTCTGCGTCCGCAGGAGATGAGCCGCTACGTCGAGCTTGGAAAGATCGACGCGGGCATCTGCGGCTACGACTGGATTTACGAGAACGGCAGCGACGTTCAGGAAATCTGCGAGCTCAACTACTCGAAGGCGACGTCGAACCCGGTTCGCTGGGTGATCGCCGTGCCGAACGACTCGAAGATCAAGACGGTCAAGGACCTGCAGGGCAAGCGCATCTCGACCGAGGCGATGGGCCTGGTCAAGCGCTACCTCAAGAAGCACGGCGTCAAGGCCGACGTCGAGTTCAGCTGGGGCGCGACGGAAGTGAAGGCCCCCGAACTCGTCGATGCGATCGTCGACCTGACGGAGACGGGCTCGTCGCTCCGCGCGAACAACCTGCGCATCGTCGACACGATCCTCACCTCGACGACGCGGTTCATCGCGAACAAGGCGTCGTGGAAGAACAAGGCGAAGCGCGCGAAGCTCGAGCAGCTCAAGATGCTCCTCATCGGCGCGCTGGAGGCCCAGCGTCGCGTCCTCCTGAAGTGCAACGCGCCGGAGAAGACGCTCGCGAAGGTCGTGAAGGTCATGCCGGCCCTGCACGCGCCGACGGTGAACAAGCTCAACGATTCGGGCTGGTACGCCGTCGAGAGCGTCGTCGAGGAGCGTCAGGTGCGCGACCTCATCCCCGCGCTCAAGGCGAACGGGGCGACGGGCATCATCGAACTGCCGCTCAACAAGATCATCTTCTGATCGAAGAACCTTTCATCAATTCCGCAACAAAGGAGAAACAAAAATGGGAAGCATCAAGAAGAAACGCCGCAAAAAAATGTCGAAGCATAAATACGACAAGCGCATGAAGGCGCAGCGCCATAAAACGAAATAATTTCCGGTAAGGCCGGATCCGTCACATCGGAGGACAAGATGGGTGAAGTAATCGGAGCGGGCGAGCTGCACAAGGGCGTGAAGCTCTTGATCGACGGCGAGCCGTGGGAGATCACGGAGTTCGACTTCTCGAAGCCAGGCAAGGGGCAGGCGATCTACAACTGCAAGCTGCGCAACATGATGACCGGCGGCGGCATGACCAAGAGCTACCGTTCGGGCGACAAGTTCGAGAAGCCGGAGCTTCTTCAGATGTCCGTCACGTATTCGTACGACGACGGCACGGCTTTCGTCTTCACGGACGAGAACTTCGAGGAAATCCGCGTCTCCTACGACGTCATGGGCGACAAGAAGTACTTCCTGATGGACGAGATGGAGGTCAAGGCCCTGTTCTTCAACGACAAGGTGATCGGCGTCGATCTCCCGCAGCTCGTCGAGCGCAAGGTGATCAAGGTCGAGCCGGGCGTGAAGGGCAACACGGCTTCGGGCAAGGTGACGAAGCCGGCGACCGTCGAGGGCGGCTATGAGCTCGCGGTGCCGCTCTTCATCAACGAGGGCGACGTCATCCGCATCAACACCGAGTCCGGCGAGTACAACGACCGCACGGCGACGAAGTAAACGACGCATTGTCGCATTGGCACGGCCGTGAAAAGGGCCGCCCCTCCTGGACAGGTGGGACGGCTCTCTTTGTTCAAGGGACTTTATGGTATAATACTTCATCGCGATGAAACGACTTCTGACGATCCAGGACATTTCGTGCGTCGGACAGTGTTCGACGACGGTGGCCTTGCCGCTTGTGAGCGCGTGCGGCGTCGAGTGCGCCGTCCTGCCGCCGGCGATCCTTTCGAACCACACGGCGGCTGGCTTCACAAGTTGGAGTTTCTGCGACCTCACGGCCGAGCTGGCGAAGGTCGAGGCGAAGTGGGTCGAGCAGAAAATCGCCTTTGACGCCTTCTACACGGGCTATGTCTGCGAAAGCCACATCGACCCGATTCTCTCCATCATGAAGACGTGCGCACGGCCGGGGGCTGTGCGTATCGTCGATCCGGCGATGGCCGACAACGGTGTCCTCTACGCGGGGTTTGCGGCGGACTTTCCGACGAAGATGGCGCGGCTCGTCGCGGGGGCGGACTATGTCCTGCCGAACCTCACGGAGGCCGCGCTGCTCACGGGGCGCGCGCCGAAGCTTCAGGGCTACACGAAAGCCGAACTCGAAGATTTGATTGCCGCGCTTCATGCGCTGGGCGCGAAAAACGTCGTCTTGACGGGCGTCAGCTTCGAGCCGGGCTTGCTGGGTTCGGCCGTGTCCGACGGCGCGTCCGTCACATACGATTTCAATCCGCGCCTTGACCGTGCGATGCACGGCACAGGCGACGTTTTCGCGTCCGTCTTCGCCGGTGCCGTCCTGCGCGGCAAGTCCGCGCCCGACGCGGCTGCCCTTGCGGCGGATGTCGTCTGCGCCGCCATCGAGGCGACGGATCCGGCCCACTGGTATGGCGTCAGTTTCGAGAAGGTCATTCCCTTCCTTGTCTCGCATCTGTAAAGAGGATTTAGGCGCGCATGAGATTTCATCTGCTGGTTTCGTTTCTCTCGGTTCTTGTCGCGGCTTCGGCTCTTGCCGTTGACTGGCGGAATCTGGACGAGGCGCATCATCTCGCCGGGCGCAAGGCGAGCACGGGCTATCTGCGCGGCAAGGTCGTGCTGGTCGATCGCTGGGGCGTGAACTGTCCGCCCTGCCGTCGGATGCTGCCGCGCATGGAGGAAATCTGGCAGAGCTTCAAGACGAAGCCGTTCGTCGTTTTGGGCGGGCATTGTGCGGGCTGGGGCGATGCGGCGGGCGTGAAGGCCCTCGCGGCGGAACACGGCCTCACGTATCCGATCTACGAGGACGCGGGGCTGGTCGCGCAGGAGCCGCGCTTCGACGCGATTCCGTTCCTCTATGTCGTTGACGAGACGGGGAAGATCGTCTACAGGGGGCATGACGAACGCGCGGCGACGCAGGCGATCGTGATGGCGCTGACGGACATGGAATCGCCGCGTGATCTGGCGCAGTGGAAGCGGTTTCTCGATTTCGAGATCGAGTATCTGCCGGGCAAGGCGTATCTGCGCCTCGCCGAGTTCAAGAAGAAGTTCCCCGCCGAAGCGAAGGCGTATGCCGCGAAGGAGCGGGAGATTCGCGCGATTCCCGATGTGCGCAAACTGGCCGAACTTGTGGATTTCGCGCGCAAGGCGAAGGACATGCGGAAGTTTGGCGAGAAGCAGCAGGGCCAGCGTCGTCGGTATGAGCAGCTGGTGCGGGACGCGCTTTCGAGCGCGAAGTACAAGCCGCTTCTGGAGTCCGCGAATCCGTTTGTCGTCCAGGAGGCGAAGAATGCGTTCGCCGACCTCAAGTGGACGGCGGCAACCTTTTGAGGGTGGACATGACCGAATTCAGCAGCATAGCCGAGATCCTCGCGCGCAACGCCCGCGAATGGCCGAACGATGTCGCGCTCGTCGAGATCAATCCGCAGGAACTTGAGAACCATCACACGACGTGGCGCGAGTACTCGCTCATCGAGTCGTCGCCCATCGCGGCGTTCCGCAGCGAGATCACGTGGGCGGAGTTCGACGAGCAGGCGAACCGCTTTGCGAACTTCCTTCTCTCGCGCGGGTTCAAGAAGGGCGAGAAGGTCGCGATCCTGCTGATGAACTGCCTGGACTGGCTGCCGATCTATTTCGGCATCCTTCGCGCCGGGTGCATGGCCGTGCCGCTCAACTTCCGCTACACGGCCGAGGAGATTCGCTATTGCCTCGACCTCGCCGACGCGGACGCGCTCGTCTTCGGCCCGGCGTTCGTCGGGCGCGTCGAGGAGATCAGCGACCGGATGCCGCGCGTGAAGACGCGCCTCTATGTCGGCGACGACTGTCCGAGCTTCGCCGAACCGTATCGCGGGCTGGTCGGCTACTGTAGCGCGCGGTGTCCCGAAATTCCGATCACGCCCGACGACGAAGCGGCAATCTACTTTTCGAGCGGCACGACGGGCTTTCCGAAGGCCATCGTCCTTCAGCATCGGTGTCTCCTGCATTCCTGCAAGGTCGAGCAGGCGCACCATGGGCAGACGCGCGACGACTGCTTTCTCTGCATTCCGCCGCTCTACCACACGGGCGCGAAGATGCACTGGTTCGGCTCGCTGCTTGCGGGCTGCCGTTCGGTGCTGCTCATGGGCGTGAAGCCGGAGTGGATTCTCCGCGCCGTGAGCGAGGAGCGGTGCACGATCGTCTGGCTACTCGTGCCGTGGGCGCAGGACATCCTGGACGCGATCGAGCGCGGCGACGTGAAGCTTGCGGACTATCGGCTGGATCAGTGGCGGCTCATGCACATCGGCGCGCAGCCCGTGCCGCCCGCGCTCGTCCGTCGCTGGCGGACGGTCTTCCCGCACCACGCCTACGACACGAACTACGGGCTGTCTGAATCGACGGGCCCCGGCGCCGTGCATCTCGGCGTCGAGAATGTCGATCACGTCGGCGCAATTGGCGTCGCCGGCTATGGCTGGGAGACGAAGATCGTCGGGCCGGATGGCGTCACGCCCGTGAAGCCGGGGGACGTTGGCGAACTGGCCCTCAAAGGTCCGGGGCTCATGAAGGAGTATTACAAGAACCCGCAGGCGACGGCCGAGATCATGAAGGAGCCGGGCTGGCTGCTGACGGGCGACATGGCCGAGGAGAAGGGCGGCTTCATCTATCTCGTCGATCGGGCGAAGGACGTCATCATCACGGGCGGCGAGAATCTCTACCCCGTGCAGATCGAGGACTTCATCCGCGCGAACCCGAAGGTGAAGGACGTTGCCGTGATCGGGCTTCCCGACGTGCGGCTGGGCGAGATCGCGGCGGCCATCGTCTCCGTCAAGGAGGGAATGACGCTGGACGAGCGAGAGTTCAACGACTTCTGCCTGGGGCTGCCGCGCTACAAGCGTCCGCGCAAGGTCATCTTCGCGGACGTGCCGCGCAACCCGACCGGGAAGATCGAGAAGCCCAAGCTGCGTCAGCTCTACGGCGGCGCGGGACTCGTCGCCCAGCAGAATGGGTTGGAGAAATGATCGAATGATCGAATAATCGAATGGTCGAATGGTTTGGTCGAATGATTGAATTCTAAACTTCATCTTATGCATATTGTTCTCAACCACCCGCTCGTCACCCACCGCGTCACGCTCATGCGCGACCAGGCGACGCCCCCGAAACTTTTCCGCGAACTCGTCGACGAGGTGACGGAGTTCCTGGCCTTCGAGTCCTTGAAGGACGTGAACATGAAGGGCATTGACGTCGTCACGCCCGTGGCGAAGGCGCGCGGCGCGCTCGTTGACGAGCGCATCGTCCTCGTGCCGATTCTGCGCGCGGGCATGGGCATGCTCAATGCGATGCTGCACGTCCTGCCCTACGCGAAAGTCGGCGTCCTCGGTATGCAGCGCGACGAGGAGACGGCCGAGCCGGTTCCCTACTATGCGAAAGTCCCGCCGGCGAAGGGCGAGGAACTCGCCATCGTGATCGACCCGATGCTCGCGACGGGCGGCTCGGCGTGCGACGCCGTCACGCAGCTCAAGAAACTCGGATACACGCGCATCAAGTGCCTCCACCTCGTTGCGGCGCCGGAGGGCATCGCGAAGTTCGAGCGCGCGCATCCAGAAGTCCCGGTCTACGTCGCGGCGAAGGACGAGCGGCTGAACGAGCGCTTCTACATCGTGCCGGGCCTCGGCGACGCGGGCGACCGCATTTTCGGGACGCTTTAACCACCTCCAACGCAAAGGAAAGACAATGCTCAAGAGACTGTTCAAACTCGACGAGAACAAGACGTCGGTGAAGACCGAACTCGTCGCGGGCCTGACCACGTTCATGACGATGGCGTACATCCTCGCCGTGAACCCCAACATTCTCTCGGTCGCGGGCATTCCGCGCGGCGGCGTCTTCGTCGCGACGTGCCTGGCGGCGTTCGTCGGCACGATGCTGATGGCCGCCCTCTCGAACTATCCGTTCGCGCTTGCGCCGGGCATGGGACTCAACGCCTTCCTCACCTTCGGCGTCTGCCTCGGCATGGGCTACAGCTGGCAGTTCGCGCTGCTCGCGGTGTTTGTGGAGGGGCTGGTCTTCCTTGCGCTCTCCCTCACGCCCGTCCGCGAGGCGATCTTCGACTGCATTCCGTTCACGCTCAAGAAGGCGGTGGCGGCCGGCATCGGCCTTTTCATTTGCTTCATCGCGCTGCAGACGGCGAAGATCATCGTCAACAACGACGCCGTGCTGGTCGGTCTCGTGAGCTTCAAGAACGTCGCGTTCCACACGCAGGGGATCTGCGCGCTTCTCGCGATTCTCGGCACGGTGCTCACGGGCGTCCTGATGGCGCGCAACGTGAAGGGCGCGATTCTCTACGGCATCTTCCTGACCTGGGGCCTCGGCATGGCCGCACAGGCGACGGGCCTCTACGTGCCGGACGCGAAGGCGGGCTATTTCTCGCTCTATCCCGTCCTCACGTTCGGCGGCATCGCGAACTCCTTCTCCGAATTCGGGCAGACCTGCGGCGCGCTTTTCGATCCGGCGAACTGGACGCACAAGGGCGACGCGAAGACGGGCTGGGCGCTCATCAAGGGACTCGACTTCTTCGTCGTCATGTTCGCGTTCTTCTTCGTCGATCTCTTCGACACGCTCGGCACCTTGATCGGCGTCTCGATGAAGGGCGGCTTCCTCACGAAGGAAGGGAAGTTGCCGCGCATTTCGGGCGCGCTCTGCGCGGACGCGATTGCGACGTCGGTCGGCGCGGCCTTCGGCACCTCGACGACGACGACCTACGTCGAGTCCGCGTCGGGCGTGATGGTCGGCGGCAAGACGGGCCTCACGGCCGTGACGACGGCGTTCCTCTTCCTCGGCGCGCTCGTCCTGGCGCCGGTGTTTCTGGCGGTGCCGGGCTTTGCGACGGCGCCCGCGCTTATTATCGTCGGCTACCTCATGCTCTCCTCCGTCGCCGAGATCGACTTCCGCGACGCGAGCGAGGCGATCCCCGCGTTCCTGACGGTCGCGTTCATGCCGTTCGCGTATTCGATTTCGGACGGCATCATGGCCGGCGTCATCTCCTACACGCTCATCAACCTCATCGCGGGCAAGGCGAAGAAGATCCACTGGATCATGTACGTGCTGACCGCCGTCTTCGTCGCGAAGTACGCGCTGATGTAAGGAGGCCGCGACGACTCCTTCCGCGCAGTCGGGCGCTACTAACGCCATTGCCATCGTCGGCATGTCCTGCCGCTTTGCCGGCTGCGCGTCGCCGTCCGCCCTCTGGGAGGCGGTCATGGCGCGTCGTGTCCTGCTGACGCCGCCAGGACCGGAGGCGGAACTTCCGATCGGGCAGAAGAACGTCTTTGCGCGTCCCTATCCGACGCGCCTGGGGCAGCTCGGCGATCTCTACGCCTGCGTGCCCGCGATGCAGAACTTTCCGCGCCAGGTGAACGCGGGCGAGAACCAGGATCTCTACTTCGCGACGCAGCTGGCGTTTGATGCGCTCGCCGACGCGGGGATGAAGCCGCACGCCAGTCCGTCCGTGCGGGGAACGGTTCGCTTCGGCTATGCGCCGCCGTTCAATGCCTCGACGGTCAACTGGCTGCAGCACACGTCCTTTCTCGACCAGACGCTGGACGTCGTGCGCCGCTTTTTCCCCCACGCGCCCGAAGAGGCGCTGGATGCCGTGCGCGCCAAGCTCGTCGAGTCGTTGCCGCCGCCAAACGCGGCGTCCTTCCTGATGGGCGCCGGCTACCGGCTCGTCTCGTGGATTGCGCGCGAATGCGGGTTCGACGGGTCGGCGACGATGATGGACGCCGGACTCGTCACGGGGGCGGCGACAGTGGCGAGCGCGGCGGACGACCTCCTGTCGGGACGCGCGGACGTCGCGTTGGCGGGTGCGCTCACGCCGCCGCTGTCGCGGGCCTATCTCGAAGGGCTTTCGGGCGAGACGACGTTCTCGACGCGCACGGAACTTCATCCGTTCGCCCAGGAGCAGGACGGGACGATTCCCGGCGAGGGCGGCGCGTTTTTCGTCTTGAAGCGTCGGGCGGACGCCTTGCGCGATCACGACCGGATCTACGCGCTCGTGCGCGGCGTTGCGGTCGGACACAATCCCGCGCACGACCCCTCGGCCGTCTTTGCCGAAGCCGCCGCGCGGGCCGATGTTCCCATTCGGTCGATTGGTCTCGTCGAAGCGGACGGTTCGGGGATTGCGTCGGCCGAGGCGCGTGAGCTGGATGCCCTGCATCGCCTCTGGGGCGTGCACCGTCCAGGCATGCCGCTCGTCGGCGTCGGGTCGGTGAAGGGCAACATCGGGCATGCCTTGCGCGCGGCCATGGCGGCGGGCCTCGTGAAGACGGCGCTGGCGTTGCACAAGAAGGTCTTGCCGCCGCAAGTCCCCGCCGAACATCCGGCCGACTCGATCTCCGATCTCGCGTCAAGCGCCTATCTGCTGGAAGAGGCGCGTCCGTGGGTTTCGGGCGATCCGTCCGCGCCGCGCCGCGCCGCCGTCCTTGGTGCCAACTTTGATCCCGTAGATCCGATCGGGACGGCCGCCGCGACGGGACGCGCCGCCGCCATTCTGCTCGAAGAGGAGCCGGAGGATCGCGCATGACGGAACTCGTGCTGGTGCGTGCGGCGGACGAGCCGGCCCTGGTCGCCGAACTGGCGCGGCTCGTCGCCTTTCTTGACCGTGTGCCCGAAGTCGCGCTCGCGGACGTCGCCTACACCTGCTCGCGGGGGACAGGCCCCGCCGTGCTGGCGGTCATTGCGGACGACGTGCCGTCGTTGCGCGCCCGTCTCGCCTCCGCCCGCGACCGCTTGGGGAGTGGCACGGCGAAGCGCATCCGCGACAAGAGCGGCACGTACTACGCGCGGGAGCGTCTGCTCAGCCCCGGCGGCGGCAAGCTGGCGTTCGTCTATCCCGGCGTGACGGGCTTCTACCCCGACATGATGCGCGACCTCGCCATCGCCTATCCCGTCTGCCGCGCGGCGTTCGACGAATTGGAGGAGGCCTTGAAGGACGACCCGTCGTTCACGCCCTCGTCGTTCGTCTTCCCGCCCGCGCCCTACTATCGGCATGATGCCGACATCTTCTCGTCCGGCGCCTACGCCGAGGCGTTGGTCGCGACGTACGCCGGCAGCAGGGCGCTGACGCGCCTCCTGAAGACGGTGGGGCTGGGGCCGGAGGGCGTCGTCGGCTTCGCGGGCGGCGACCTTGCGGCGATGGTGGAGTCCGGCGCGGCGGGGGTGGACCTCGCGCGTCCGAAGCGCATTCGCATCATCTCCGAAATTTACCGAATCGTCCACAAGGCCGTCCATTCGGGAGGGTTGCCGAAGGTCGCGGTTCTCTCGGCGTTTGTGCGTCATCCCGACGAGGCCGAGGCGTTGGGGCAGACGCTTCCGGAGGGCAAGGCGTTTCTGGCCGTCGATTTCTCGCCGCGCCAGAAGACTTTTGCCGTGGCAGAGGAGTGGGCGGAGCCGCTCGCCGCCGCGCTGGCCGCGTCGGGCATTCGCGTGAAGCGGCTTGCGCTGGATCGTCCGTTCAACACGCCGCTGTGCGAACCGCTGCTGCCCGCCGTCCGCAAGTTCGCCGACGCCTGGATGAAGCACGAGAGCGTCTGTGACGTCTATTCCTGCGCGACGGCGGCGCGTGTCCCGTCCGGCAAGCGCGCGGCTCGAAAGGACACGGCGGCGCGCTGGGCGTGTCCCGTGCGTTTCCGCGAGACGATTCGCCAGATGCACGACGACGGCTATCGCGTCTTCCTCGAAGTCGGGCCGCGCGGACTCCTGACGGCGGCCGTCTCCGACACGTTGCGCGGCGAGCCCCATGCGGCCGTTGCGATTAACTCCATTCACCGCAGCGGACGGCTCCAGCTGTTGCACGCCGTCGGCCAGTTGGCCGCGCTGGGCGCGGCGGTCGATGTCGCGCCCGAACTCGCGCGGCGGGGCGCGAAGGCCCTGGATCTGGATGCCGCCCTCTCGCTGGAAGTGCGGCGGGATTCCGAGATGAAGCTATCGCGCGCGTTCCCGCGCCTGACGCTCCTCTCGTCCGAGACGCCGCTTTCCGGCGCGACGTTCCTCGCCGAGCCGAAGGGGCGCGGCGCAAAGGCGGCGGCACGCGCGGCCGCCCTCGCCCAGAAGTCGCGCCGTCAGCGCCAGTTCGACTTCGGTGCGCTCAATCCGCTTGTTTCCGACGCCGACACGGTCGAATCGACACCGGGCGTGTCCGTCGAGATCGCCAAGGAATTCCGCCTGTCGGACTTGCCGTTCCTGGGGGACTTTGCGCTGGGCACGAGCCAGATGAGCTATTCGGACCCGAATCTCCGGGGACTCGTTCCGCTCGCACCGGTCGTTGGCGCCGAACTGATGGCCGAGACGGCGCAGCTCGTGATGCCGAACCGGACGCTTCTGCGCGTCGAGGATCTTGTCTGCCGGCGCATGACCGCGTTCGAGAAGGGGCGTCTTCGGCTGACGATCAAGGCCGAGCGCGTGCCGGCCGCGACGCCGCAGGAATCGGCGTTCAAGGTTCAGATCCGTGACGACCGTCCGAACGCGACGTTCACGTGGGCGGTGATGGAGGCGACCGTCGTTCTTGCGGCGGCGTTGCCGCCGTCGCGGCCCGTCTCGGTCGATCCGCTCTCGAAGCCGCGCAGCGTCCACTGGTCGGGCCGCGACGTCTATCCCGCGCGCCTGAGCTGCGGGCACCGTCTGCGCAACGTCGTGTTCGTCGAGGCGTGGAGCGAGAACGGCATCGACTACGAGGTCGTCGTGCCGCCGCTCGCCGGAAACGTCGCGTTCACGCGCTTCCCGCTTTGGGTGCTCAATCCGCTTCTGCTCGAGTCGATTGTCAGCGGCTTCCCGCTTTGGCGCAGTCACGAGCGTTTCGCCGGCGCGTTCTCGTTCCCGTTCCGCGTCCGCCGCATCGCCTTTGGCGGCGTCGTGCCGAAGGAGGGCGAACGGCTGAAGTGCTACATGCGCCTGACGGGCGTGACGCCGCGCAGCCATCTGTGCGACATCACGGTGACGGACGGGAACGGGCAGGAACTCATCGCGGTTTCCGGCTGGGAGGAACTGACCGAGCGCGTGCCGATCGGCTACCGGTCGCTCATTCTCCAGCCGGCGACGACGTTCCTCACGGAACCGCTTGGCGGCGATCTCATCGGCAATCCCTCGACGGACGTCGCGACGGCGTTCGTGACCGACATTCCCTACCGCATTTTCGAGCGCAACGAGGAACTGTGGCTCAAGACGCTCTCGCACGTCATCCTCGATTCCTCCGAACGGCGCGAGTTCGCCGAGATGACGGGCTCGGCGTCGCGGCGGACGGAATGGCTGTTCGGGCGCGTGGCCGCGAAGGAGGCGGTGCGCCGCTTCTTGAAGGACTACTACCAGGCGCGGTGGAGCGACGCGGACGTCCGCATCTGGCCGGACGATTCGGGCAAGCCGCATGCGCTGGGCGCGTGGAACGACTACCTCAGCACGCGGCTCGACATCGCCATTGCCCACACGGCGCAGTTCGTCGTCGCGATTGCGGCGGCGAATGCGCGCGTCGGCGTGGACGTCGAATCGACGGCGCGCGACCTCTCGGAGGAATTCGCCGCCGGCGTCTTCACGCCGGAGGAACTTGACCTCGCCGCGCAGGCGGCCAACGCCTCGCAGGCCGTCATCAAGTTTTGGTGCGCGAAGGAGGCCGTGTCAAAGGCGCTGGGGACGGGCATCCGCTATTCGCCGAAGGAAATGGTCGTGACGGGCTTCCTCGCCGATTCGGGCGCGCTGACGATGCGGCTCGAAGGGGCGTGGGCCGAGGCGTTCAAGGCGTTCAAGGGGCGTGACATCGGCGTGACCGTGCGGACGGTTCGCGATCACGCGCTCGCGTCCTGCTTCATCCCGGCGACGCTCTTCGACGAGGCGTAATCACCTGTTTTGAATGCGCGTATGCGAAAAGGAGTTTGACGAAATGATTGCAGAGAAAAGTCCGCTGGTCATGTGCCTCACCAACACGGTGGCGGCGAATTTCACGGCCAACTGCCTGTTGGCGGTCGGTGCCAAGCCCGCGATGATGGAGGAGCCGGAGGAGGCGGCCGAACTCGCGCGCGTCGCGAATGCCGTGCTCGTGAACGTCGGAACGGTCACGGCGCAACAGGCGGACGCGATGCGCGCGGCCATTGCCAGCTGCAACGCGCAGGGCGTCCCGTGGGCGCTTGATCCCGTCGCGGCGGACAAGATCGGTTTCCGCCGCCGGCTCGTTCTGGAGTTTTTGGCGCAGAAGCCTGCGCTGGTTCGCGGCAATCAAGACGAAATCGCCTTTCTCCTGAAAGCCGTTCCCGACCTGAGGGGAACGATCCCCGTGCTGGCGACGGGGGCTGAAGACGAACTGTGGCGGACAGGGTCGGGTGTGGCGGCTGAACCGCAGCGGATTGCTGGCGGGGTCGCGATGCTCCAGACGGTGACGGCGACGGGGTGCGCGCAGGGCGCGCTCTGCGCCGCGTTCCTTGGCGCGGGCGCCACGCCCGACGAGGCGTTGCTGCAGGCGAGCCGCCTCATGAAGCGTGCGGGCGAACGGGCGTGGGAGACGGCGAAGACGCCCGGCTCGTTTCAAGTGGCTCTTGTCGATGCGCTTTACACCTTGACGCAGCATGATTGACTATCGCGTTTATCTCGTGACGGACGATCCGTCGCGCTATGCGGGGGACTGGCTTGAGAACGTCGTCGCGGCCGTCGAGGGCGGCGTGACGTGTGTGCAGTATCGCGACACCGAAAGCGAACCCGCCGTCCAGTACGCGCGCATCCGCCGTTTGCAGGACGCTCTGGCGGCGCGTCACACGCCGCTCATCGTCAACAACGACGCCGAGCTTGCGGCAGCCGTTCGGGCGGACGGCGTCCATGTCGGACAACACGACCTGGCGCCCGAAGCCGTGCGGCAAATCGTCGGGCCGACGTGCGAGATCGGGCTTTCTGTCACGGACTTGAGCCAGGTCGCGGATGCGGCCGCGCGCCTTTCAGCGGGCGTCGTGGATTGTCTGGGCATTGGGCCGGTCTACGACGCGACGAAGACGAAGGCGGACGCGGCGCATGAAATGGGGCTTGCGGGTTTGCGCGCAATCGTCTCGCGTGTGCCTGAGGCGCCGAACGTGGCCATTGGCGGAATCACGCCGGAACGCGCGGACGGTCTTCTGTTGGCGGGCGCGAAGGGGCTGGCCATTGTGAGTGCCTTCTCGCGGTCGTCCGATCCGTTTGCTGTGGCGCGCCAGTTTTGCGCGGCGTTTGCGCGCTGACGGACGCAAGGAACGTGGCGCGCGGCCGAGGTGGCCGTCAGACGGCCTTGCCGAGCGCGGGGCAAACCTTGTCCGAGTCGGCGTTTGTCCATGCGTGCGGAAATGTTCGGCACTTGTCGGGTTTGACGGGATGGATCTTGCAGCGGTTGTTCGCGTCCAGCCAGACGCATGCGCCGTCGGGCGTGTTGCGGAGCATCAGCGAGCGGCGGTCAGGCGCGACTTCCGTTTCGCGGGCGATGAAGACGTCCTCCCGAAGGCCGAGGAACGCCGCGATGCGGGCAATTTCGGCCTCATTGACGCGGCAGATTCCGTCCGGGATTCGGCAGCAGGCCCCGCATTGTTGGCAGACGAATTCCATGGCAGGTTTTAGATAAGGCGCGTATTATACCACTTTCTGGCTGAGCCGCGTCCGCACGCAACGGGGTCTGTCCCCACGGTTCCAACAGCAAGCCGGACGGACTGGCGGTCATTTTCCGCTGAAGAAATGGTATAATCTCTGCATTCGGGCTCTCTTGGCATCGGATGCGACAGTACAACAGGCAAACCGAAACGGAGAAAAAGATGAGCATGACAAAGACAAATCGTCGTCAGTTCCTGACCGCCGCCGGCTCGACCGGAGCGTTCCTGATTCTGCCGCGTCGCCTGATCGCCGGCAGCGGGCAGACGCCGCCGAGCGAAACGGTGTGCGTGGCGGCGATCGGCACGGGTGGCCGCGCGGGCGCGGACATCTGGGGCTTGAAGAGTGCGGGCGCGCGGATCGTCGGCCTCTGCGACGTGGACGAACGCAAGTCGGCGGACATGCGCAAGCGTCATCCGGACGTGCCGTACTTCGTCAAGTATCGCGAGATGCTGGACAAGCTCGACAAGCAGATCGATGCCGTGATGATTGGCGTGCCGGATCACTGGCACGCGACGATGGCGGTGGAATGCCTCAAGCGCGGCAAGCACGTCCAGTGCGAAAAGCCGCTCGCGCAGAGCTTCCACGAAATGGACGCGATGCTCGACGCGGCGAAGGCGAACCCAAAGCTCGTCACCCAGGCGATGAACCAGGGCCATGCCTACGACACGATTCGCGACTTCCGCGAATGGGTCGAGGCCGGTCTCATCGGCGACGTCACCGAGGCGCACATCTGGTGCCCCGCCGTCTACTCCTTCATGGACGCGCTCAAGGACATGGAGAAGACGTGGGACATGCCGAAGGAATTGAACTGGGAGCAGTGGCAGGGTCCCGTGCCGCACCGTCCGTACTTCCCCAAGTTCCTGCCGGGTGTCTGGCGCTTCTGGACGATGTACGGCACGAACACGCTGGGCGACTGGAGCTGTCACTTGATGGACCCGCTTTTCTGGACGCTGGGCCTCGGACTGCCCAAGACGGTTAAGGCGGAGGTCTTCGGCAGCTGGACGCCGGATGCCCATGGCCTCACGTTCCCGAAGGGCGTGAAGACCACGTTCGAGTACGTCACGCGCGCCGGCAAGCCGTTCAAGCTCGTGTGGTTCGACGGCGAGGCCTGCAAGACCGTCCCGAAGCCCGCGCAGTGGAAGGGCGAGGACAAGATGTTCCCCGCGTTCAACACGAAGGAGCTGCGCGACACGCGCGACGGCATGGCGAACGGCGCGTTCGTCTATGGCACGCGCGGCGTGATCGAGTATGGACACCACGGGGCCAACTACCTGCGGATGCTGCCGGACACGACGCTTGAGAAGTTGCGCAAGGACGGCGGCTGTCCGAAGCGGAAGTACGCGCGCGTGCCCGGCGGCGATCCTTACAAGGAATTCATCGCGGCCGTCAAGGGCGGGACGCCCGTCGGCAGCGACTTCGCCTACGCGGGCGCGATGACGCAGTGTTCGCTCACGGGCGTGGCGGCGCTGTTCGACCCCGGCAAACAGCTGATATGGAACGACGCGAAGCGCTGCTTTGCGAACAGCTCGGCGGCGAACAAGCGTCTGCACCAAGAACGTCTCGCCGGCTGGTAGGCCGTGCGGGGGATGCGGGGGACAGACCCCGGAGAACCAGATCACAGATACAAGAAAGGAACGAAGAAAGTATGAAGATGACGCGGAGAACATTTGCCGAGGGGGCATTGACGTTGTTGGGCGGGGCGTTTGTGTCCGGCGATCTGTTCGCGGCCGCGTCATCGCGCCCGGCGCTTCGCTTCGGGGTCGTCAGCGATGTGCACATTGGTGGACGACGCGAGGCGGCGGAGAACCTTGATGTGGCGTTGCGGTGGCTGGCCGCGCAGAATGTTGATGCCGTGCTGTTCGCGGGCGATGTCGTGCATTCGGGGCTGATTCCCGAACTTGAGCAGTTTGCCGAGGTCTGGAAGGGCGTTTTCCCGAAGAACCGTGCCGCAGACGGGCGCGCCGTCACGTTCATGATTTCGACGGGCAACCACGAAGTTGGCCTTTGGTCGGGTCGGTGGAACGGGTATTCGGAGGAGAAACTACGTGCACGCGCGCTTGAGTACAAGGACAATCCCGCACGCACGTGGGAACGCCTGTTCGGCGAAAAGTGGGAACTGGTCTGGCGGAAAGAGGTCAAGGGCTTTACGTTCGTCGGCTCGCAGTGGTTCGGATTGCATCCGCCGCTGGAGGCGTATTTGAAGGCGCATGCGGATGAACTGGGTACGTCTCGCCCCTTCTTCTATTGCCAGCACGCGCATCCGAAGGGCACGTGCTATATGGATGGTCGGTTCGAGATGGGCGGGTATGACGACGGCGTTTCCACGCGGGCGCTGTCGGCGTTTCCGAACGCGGTGGCCATCAGCGGACACTCTCATTTCACGCTGACCGACGAGCGGTCTGTCTGGCAGGGTGCGTTCACCTCGATTGGCGCGGGCTGTCTCCATGAGGGTGGCTATTCGTTCGAGTACGCGAACGCGGCCGCGTTCTGGCATCCGTGTCTCAAGCAGCACCTGATGAAGCCGCTTGGAGGCTCGCCGGAGTGGGGCGGAGATCCGGCGGGCGGCTGTTTTTCGCTGTACGAGGTCTACGACGACCACCTTGTCGTCCACCGTCGTTCCGTCCGGTTTGGCTGTCCGCTGGGTCCCGCGTGGGTAATTCCGCTCCCGGCTAAGGCCAACGGCCCGTTTGACTTTGCGCGTCAGGCCGCGACGGGGACGCCGCCGACGTTTTCGCCGGATGCGGGGATGCAGGTCACGTACTGTCCGAAGGGACATGACTTGGAAGGCGTATCGTTCAAGAACCGTCCGTGTGTTCATGTGACATTCCCGTCGGCGCGGCAGATGCCGTCGGGGCGGCGCGTGTTCGACTATGTGGTGACCGCGACGGCGGAGGGCGGAAAGACGTTTGCGCGGACGATTCTTGCCCCGGACAGCACGTTGCCGTCAGAACAGGCTGGCCGTCCTGGCGAATGCCTTTTCCTGCCAGAGGAATTGCCAGCGCAGAAGGTTGTGTTTTCGGCCGTTCCTCGCGACTGCTTTGGCCGTTCGGGTGTCCCGTTGCGGTCAAAACCGTTCTGTCTGGCAGATGCCGCCGCGTCAAACGAAACCACAACTTCCGCTTAAAGCAACCCTGGGGACAGACCCTGGGGTCTGTCCCCGCCTGCGCAAGTGGTTAGGTCTAGTTGGTGGAACGTGGCGGCGGCGTCATCTTTGCACGGACGACGAGTGCGCAGTGATCGGTAGCCTGCGGTGCGGCGATGACGTCTCTCGACACGACCGTCACGTTGTCTGCGTGGGCGGAATCCACCATGATGTAGTCAATGCACTGGTTTGGCTTGTCGGAACGGAAGGTTGGCTTGGAGGGATCGCTGAGGATTGTGAAAGTCTTCTTGAGCGTCGCGAGTGTGGGCGATGCCGGAAGGGCGTTGAAGTCTCCTGCGAAGAAGACGGGCCGGTCGCGTCCTGCTAGATTCAGACAGG
Organism: uncultured Lentisphaeraceae bacterium; assembly: GCA_964636295.1. Taxonomy (GTDB): domain Bacteria; phylum Verrucomicrobiota; class Kiritimatiellia; order RFP12; family UBA1067; genus UBA1067. The sequence continues at coordinate 19,706 of CAZWQY010000015.1, forward strand.
CGATTTCGGCGGCTCTTATGCGTGCGGATTCGTCGAGCGGAAAGTGTGTACAGGCGACAATATAGTCCGCGAATTCAAGTATTGCGATGCATCGCGTATGGGCTGGTCCGGGCACGAGAATCTTCGACACGGAAATTGGTTTTTCCTTCGATAGCACGGCGACTCCGTAGGTTCCGCCGTCATAGTCGATTTTCTTGATGTATGTGCCGTTCATGCCGCAGAGTTGTGCGAGGGCGGCGGTCTGGTCGATGCGCCCAGTGCGTTTTGTGCCGCAGTCGATCTCCTGTATCGCCACCCAGTCTGGATTGGCGGCCTTGATGACTTCGGCGCATTGCGGCAGATGCCCAAGTTCGTCTTTGGGGATGTGCCAGACACCTTCCAGCCCGCAACCGACGCGAATATTAAAGGACATCATCGTGAGCGGTTTTGTGCGTCTGTCGTCTTGTTTGACGGCCGTCCTGTCCGCACTCGTTTGACCGTCGGCTGCCAACGTGAGTGCGGCGCAGTACACCGCTAGACGCGCAAGGCTATTGTTTCTTCTGAATGTCATGGTGTCTTTCCTTTCTTCTTGATGTCTGTAGACAGGCGGATGAGCGGCATGAGATGCCGTGGGGCTTCCCCGAAATTATATCACAATAACGATTCCCGCATTAGTCACCTGTGGGGACAGGCCCCACAGGGTCGTCCGCGAATCTTCACGAATTCGCACGAATCTTGTTGCTTTCGGCAAATTCGTGGCATTCGTGTTGATTCGTGGACAAACAAGTCCGCGTGGAGGATCTAGGTTTTTCGCAGACGCTCCATAACGGCGAAACCGTATTGGTCGGGCCAACTGGTGACATTCCGCAAGATGATGACAATCGTCCGCGTCTGGAAGTCGAAGCCGACGAAGGACGCCCTGCCGTAGATCATCCCGGCGCGGTAAAGAACGCGCGATCCGTCTGACAAGTCCTTTACACGAAGAAGTCCGAAGACGGCCTCGTCTGAACAGGCTTCAATAGACCGCTCGGCCAGCTGTTCGTCGATGATGGGCCAATGCCCCGCACACGCGCGTGTCACGCGATTCGTCTGGTCACCTCGCGGCACATAGGCCGTGTCGGACAGCCGCCTTGGCCCCGTCAGTTCCGCGCGAAGCAAATCTTCCAACGGCATTCCCAGCGTGTCCTCAAGCGTGGCGCCCAAAAGGCCAAATCCCATGTTCGAGTAAACCTCGTGCCGCGTTCGCACGGCCTGCCGCCATCGGGAACGCCATGTCATTCGCGCAAAGTCATCCCGCGTCTCAAAGCCCCTGTAAATGTCCGTGCCGACGAAGCCGCAAGAAAGGGCCGTCCAGGTGTCCGCCGGATTCCAAGCGACGATGAATTCGCGCGGGAGGCCGCTGTGGTTCTGGAGCAAGTCCTGCAAGGTAATCTGCTCGTATTCGGGCGGCAAGTCCATTGTCGAGCACGATGCGACAGATTGCGACAAGTCGAGGCGGCCTTCGGCGACGAGGTTTCGAATCACGACATGAAGGAAGAGTTTCGACAGGGACGCGATGCGGAAGAGAGAATGTCGAGTCGCCGCACCCGCACACGCAAAAAAGGTTTCGTCTTCGCCCACAATCGCCACGGCGCAACTGTCGTCCCGCACATCCTGCACGTAAAAGTCGGCCGTGGCCTGGGCGATTTCCTGCGGAGAACGTGCCCCCGCCAGGCCGCCCTCAAATGCTCGGCAACCAGAACCGACGAAGAGAATCGTCACGGCACACGCCGTCATCAGGGGCCAGCCCGTCTATTCTGTTTTCCGCCTGTCATCAGTTCTTGGGTTCTAGTTGACCCCTTGCGCGCGAGCAGAATGCCAACCCGCAAAAGGTTGCCGAATTATATCACATTCTAATGCGCGCAGGGGGCAATCTCTCCTCTAATCCGTGAAGGCGGGGCCACCATTGGGGACAGACCCCGGTGGCGGGGTTCGGGTCTCAGGCTGGCTTCTGCACGGCGGTTCAAAAGCCGATTCGTCGCGGGGCGTGCTTCTTGAGCGAACTTTCCTTTTCGAGCTCGCTCAGGCGCATCTCGTTGGAGACGCCCCCTCCCAAATAGTAGAGCGACTGCCTGACCGTGCGGAAGTCGCCCGGCGCGAGGCTGGGAATCCCTGCCAGCCGCGCGGCATCCGCCTCCGAAAGGCTTGTCCTGAACATCCTTTCGAAGAAGAGTCGCTTGCCCGCAACATCAAGATAGTCGAACTGAAGCTTGAACGTGAAGCGGCGCAAGATGGCGGCGTCGAGGTTGTCCATGAAGTTCGTCGCGCCCACCATCACGCCCTTGAAGTTTTCCATCTGGTGGAGAAGTTCGTTGACCTGCGTCACCTCCCAGCTGCGCTGTGCGCCGGAACGGTCCTGGACGAGCCCGTCAATCTCGTCGAGAAAGAGGAGGCCGTTTTCGGCTTCGGCCTCTGCGAACGCCCGTTTGATGTTCTGCTCCGTGCCGCCCACATACATGGAAAGCAGGTCGCTGCCCAATTTCACCGACACCTTGGCGTTCAGGGTCTTGCCGAGATGCTTCACGAATTCGGTCTTGCCCGTTCCGGGCGGTCCCCACAGGAGAAGGTTCATGCGCGGACGGTCGGGGTCGTTCCCGTCCTCCTTTGTTTCCCGGAAGGTTCGCACCGCCTCGACGATTCTGTCGAGCGCGATGTCGCCCTTGATGTTAAGCCCTTCGAGCGAATAGTCCTTTGCGGGCATGAGCGTCTCGGTCTTTGCCTGGGTCTCCATCAATTCGCAATGCGGCTTCATCAGCTTGTCGATCAGTGCGGAGACCTGTCCTTGCCGGGGGCGCATCCGCTTGACGTTCTCCAGCACCATCGCGATGCCGCCCGCGCTCGTGTGGTATTTCTGCGCAAGCTGTTCTGAAAGCTCGTCGGGAATAAGCCGCTCCAGGTTTAACTTCTTCACGCTGTTCCGCCAAATCGACGAACGCTGGCGCGTGCCGAGTTGCCCGAAGCGTATCGAGTAGTCGAACCGTCGCCGGACGGAATCGTCCAAAGCCTTTGCCGGCGCGTTGGATATCCAGATTGTCGGCACCTTCGTCTCGTCGAGAATCGAATTGATGACGCCTTTCTCGGACCTGGACGCCCCCATGCCGCCGAACATCGACGCGAAGAAATCCATGTTCGTGCGCAGCAACTGGTCCGCCTCGTCAACGACCACCATGCTCCGCTCTCTCGGCGCCTGCTCGTTGCAGATGCGGATTTCGGCCATGCGGCTTTGCGGCGAGTTGCGCTCGCCGTCCCGGTCTCCCTGCCGTATCTCGTAGAGGTCGAGGCCGAGTTCCTTTGCAAGCGTCTTGGAGAAGCTCGTCTTGCCCGTTCCCGGCTCTCCGTAGAAGAGGATGTTCGCGCCCCGTGCGCCGGACTTCGCAGATACGATCATCTGCCTCAAGACACCGCCATGTTCGTCCGCGAGTTTTCCGTAGAACTTCCACGGAAGGGCGTCGTCCGTGGAGAGTTTCTGGTAGAACTCTCCCTCCAGCATATTCCCGTTTCCGTTCTCGATGAAATCGCGTATGGCGCTGTCGTGTGGGAGATCCAAATCACGGTCGAGAACGTCGTAGCGCATCAGGCGGCCTTTTTGAGACATTGCCTTGACAACTGCGCTGACGGGACAGTCGATGGCCATCGCATAGTAGATCGCATGGTTGCTGCGGCCTTTCGCATTGCCTGCGGGGAAGTCGTCGAAGCACGTCATTTTCCTGACAACTGAATACAGCAGGATGTCACGTTCGATTGCGTCAAGTTTGAGTACGCGGCAAACCTCGGCAATCCGCTCCTCCATCGGATCCTTCCGTTTGCACAAGCGGGATTTGCGCCGTTCCAGTTCATCGCACCATGCGGCGAGCATTTCGCGGCAACGCGCGCGTTGTGGCTTCCCCATGTTCCAAAGGTCGCGAATGACGTCATCCGCTCGGCGGCTCACGTGAAAATCAACAATCGTACCTGCCTTTCCGTCCTTCGATGATTCGCATACGGTGTTAATCTCGCTGCACCGCTCCAGTTCCTCAAGCGAAAAATGCCGCTTGAGCATGGTCTTCGTCTCGTGTTTGTCCGTGTTGTTGCTGTTGGCGAAGATGTCGAAGAAGTCGCAGTCGTCCACGTCTTTGTCCCAATTGCGCATGAAGTTCCGGAAGAACCGAAGCTCCTGCCGGAAGAGCCATCCTTCGCTCACGTTGTTCTTGAATTTTCTCATCTTTCTCTCCTTTGGTCGTCTGCCAATGTTCCGGCAATCTCCGTGCCAATGGCGAGAGGGCGGGAAGCACATGGCCTCCCACCGTTCAGAATTTTATCAGACGGTCAGATTATGGACGTTCACACGATGGGATCGGTGCAATGTCTGCGGCGACCGCAGACACGGCAGAACTCGCCGCGCCAGACGGAATCGAACTGCTCGACTATCTGATCGACAAGCGACGGATCGTCGGTCAGGATGCCGTTCTCGAAGTTGCGTTTGCGTTCGGATTTCGCGCCCATGCCCGCGCCCGTGAGGTTCGCCGAACCGAAGTACGCCTTCCGGCCATCCACGATGATGCACTTGAAGTGGACGCGCGGACACAGCACGCGCTCCATCGCCGTCCAAAGAGCCGGATAGCGGTCGAAGTCGTTTCGCCAGTTCGGGCCTGGGTCTTTCGCGTGGATCAGCCGCACTTCGATCCCGCGCTTCACCATCCCATCCAGCACCTCCAGAAACGGCACCATGTCCCGCCCGCCGGAATCAACGTACATGTCCTTGATATCGGCAGTCGCGATCCACAGCCGCTCCGTCGTCTGCGGCACGATCCCGCAGATGACGGAGGTGTAGATGGAACGGTTGGAAAGGAAGGTGGTCATATACATGTCCTAATAAAACCCAATTGCACGTAGAGCGTTAACTATTGGTTGGTATATATACTTCTCCTCGCAAAACCGACCAGAAAAATGCCAACAGTCGAGAAGTGGGATATGCTTATCACAAGATAATTCAACGTCATACACGTTACAGTCAGGGACTTTTCTAATAAGATTTGCCCCAAATACCGACCCGTAATAATCTCTTCCAAGAGGATTCTCGTTAAGATTCATTGCTATCATCAGATCTGGAGCCAATAATTCCACTTCCTCCTTTATGAAGTTTCTTTTCCCCGTAGAAACGTCCACCGCAAACTTGATCTTGTCCCAATCTGCATTTACGCCACAAGGCTCAGAACTCTCATGACTTACTTTCCCAAGATTCATAAACGCAAAACTCACCTTATTAAAGATTATGTGATCCTCACAAATGCTTTTCGCATTTAAAACATCCTGCCATTTTAAAGGGCCTCTCTTATCGAGAATCCCATAGGCCACTTGGAGTAATAATTTATGAAAGCGGACTCGATTTATGCTCTTCCCATTATCCATACACCCCTTTTGATACCTTGGGATGAAATCAGAAATATAGCAACAATGAGGAATCGGAAGGTCATATGTTTTATCTATATCATAACTATCTCGTCCCAAAAACAATATCCTCTTTGTCATGTTCAAATATCCAGGGTAAAATCCATCCCATACGAAGCGCGCGATCTTTTCGCTACAACATTTTTGCCACGCCTCAAACAATCTCTCAAGTCGCCCCTGCAGTTCCTGTTCTTTATTAGAATATAAACGCAGCCTCTCGTTGACGCAGCCTCTCGTTGACCATACTAATTCCCCTCTTTCTAAAATCTAAGCCCTCGTTGCCGACGCTATTTGCTCGTTGTTATCAACGACTCAAAGTATAGCATAATGCGTTTCCGCGCTCAATTCAGACATCGTTTAGGCAATCGATATCAATGAGGTTAATCCGGTTTTAACCTCTTTGTTGCCTCTGCAAAAACAGATCTCTGTAGAAATAGCGCATATCTTCATGATTGAGAAATCCAGCTTGAAAGAGGGTAAGGGGCGGCTACCTATTTCAGAAACGTCATCACGAGATTGACCATCAGTTCCTTCTCCTGCGGCTTTGATTCGGCGATCATCACCGTCAGCGCCACAAGCGTGTGGTCGGCGATGCGCTTCGAGCCATCCTTTCGCAGCAGAAGGCGATTGCGTTTGAGGAAATAGAGGAAGAGTCCGGCGGCGATTCGCTTGTTGCCGTCGGAAAAGCCGTGGTTCTTCGTGACGAGATACAGCAGATTCGCCGCCTTCTCCTGCGACGACGGATAAAGATCCTTCCCGCCAAACGACTGGTAGACCGCGCCGAGCGCCGACTTGAAAGAGCCGTCCTTCTCGTTCCCGAACAAAGGCGAGTCGGCGGCGAACTTCATGCCGTCGATGAAGTCTCGGCATTCCTCGTAAGTCAATTCGACTGAACGCCCCTTGGTCTTTGGCTTCTCGATCGTCTGGTGGTCGTAGCCGTCCAGCAAGTCAAGGGCCGCCGAGTAGGTCTGCACGACGTCCAAGACCTGCTCGGTGTCAAGGCTGTTCGCTACCCGCTTCATCACTTCGACAGTCTGTCCGAGTTGCCGGATACGTTCGCGGTTGACCGCGTAGCCGCGCAACAGATAGTCTTTCAGGACCCTTGTTGCCCATCTGCGAAACTCAACGCCGCGCTGCGATTTCACGCGATAGCCGACTGATATGATCACATCAAGGTTGTGGAATTCCACCATTTGAGTCCGTGTCTTGCCGGGTATGGCGCCATGCGGAGTGACCTGTGCAAATTTTGCAATGGTCACCGTCGGGTCGATTTCGCCTTCCCGTATGGCGTTTTTGACATGGCGAAATATGACCGACTTGTCCTTGTCGAACAACACGGCCATCTGCGACTGCGTCAGCCATACGGTATCGGACTCAACTGACACCGGCAGCGAAACCACGCCATCTTGCGATTCAAACAGAACGATCTCATTCTTGTCCATTTCTTGCTCCTCTCAAATTGAGGTTGAATCTGGCATTGTCAACATTTCCACATGGACGACATTTACAGATACTTTCTCACGGTGTTGCGGCTTACGTCAAGCGCTTCGGCGGCATGGGTGAGGTTTTTGCCGTACTTCTCGTACACGCGGCGGACATGGAGTCGGATCGCGTCTTCGAGCTTGTCCGGGATCCGACCCGACTTCAATTCAAGGTTTCCCGCAAGCCCGGCGTTCATCTCCTTGTGCTCCCGCATGAGAAGCGCGAAGTCATCCTCCTCCAAGGCCGTTGCCCGATCCAGAATGTTGATGAGTTCGCGTACGTTGCCGGGATAGTCGTAGTCCATCAGCGCGGCGACCTGCTCGTTGCGCAACACGCGGTTGCCGTGGAACTTCCGCCACCAGGCGTTGGCAATGAGGGGAATGTCGGCCTTGTGTTCGCGCAGGGACGGCGTCCGAAGCTGCACGACGTTGAGCCGCTGGTAGAGGTCTTCGCGGAACTTGCCGTCGCGAACAAGCGCGGGAAGGTCGCGGTTCGTGGCCGTGACGAGCCGAACGTCGCACCGCAGCTCCTCTCGGCCGCCCACGCGCAGGAAGCGTCCGCCTTCAAGGACGCGCAGCAGGAGCGCCTGAACCTCAAGGGTCATTTCGCCAATCTCGTCAAGAAAGAGCGTGCCGCCGTCCGCCATCAGGAAAAGCCCGTCCGTCCGCTCGATGGCATTCGTGAACGCGCCTTTTTCGTGTCCGAAGAAGCGATCCTCCAAGAGGTCTTTCGTGACGCTCGCGCAGTTGAACGAGACGAACGGCATCTTCCGTCGCGGACTTTTCGTGTGGATCTGCTGGGCGACCGTCTCCTTGCCAGTCCCGCTTTCGCCAAGGATGAGGACGCGCGCGTGTTCATGCGCGGCCACGCGGTTGATGCGCTCCTGCAGCGTCGCCATCACGCGGTCTTTGCCCAGCAGTTCGCGTCCGCCGTAACGGTCGTAGTGCGCGACGGCGGCCTTGACGTCCGGCTCCCACGCGCACGGCTTCACGCCGTTGGCCAAATGGCGGACGGCCGTCGCGTAGAGCGACTCGTCCTGGTAGTTGCGATGGTGGAACTGCGCTGCGGCAATCAGCTCGAGGTAGGCCTTGACGTCGGAGGTGACGCGCCTGGATTCCCTGAGGAGCGGTATGTACGGCTCGACGTCCACGCCGAAGGACTGTCCGACCGCCTCAAGAAGCGAGGAGTCGAACACGCGCACGTCCACAAGGCCGTTCACCAGATCCGCGACCTCCTCCGGCATCTCCAGCGCGCTTATCCATGTCGTGGACACCTTTTTCGTCTTCAGCTTTGTCAATGCTCGGGCAAGGGTGTCCGGATCGCCGCTTACCGACACGCCCAGCATGTAGATGCGCGACCATCTCGGCGTTCCGCGCTCGTCCGCGAGTTCCGAAAGCAGTTCCGGCAGGCGCCGCCGGCTCACGCCGCGCACATCCGCCCGCCCGCCAAGCGCCTTGAGCGCCGCCGCCGCCGAGGCCACGTACTCCGCGTACCCCCAGCCCGTCAGAATCAGGTTGTCATTTCCGTTCATGTCTTGGCAATCCCCATTGATAGTTGTCGGTAGCATTCGTATGCGGCGATGGACGCGGCGTTGGCCAGGTTGATGCTTCGCGCGTGTTCGCCGGGCATGGGGATCTTGTACAGCGCGTCCCCGTAGCGGTCGTAGAACCCGCTTGGCAGACCGGACGATTCGCTGCCGAACACAAGCGCGTCCCCCGGCTCGAAGCGGCAGTCGTAAAGGGCGCGTTTGCCATGCGTCGAGAGAATGACCAGCCGCCGGGGCGCGGCGTCCGCGAGATAGCCCTCCCAGTCGTCGTGAAGCGTGACGTCGAGATGTGGCCAGTAGTCAAGCCCTGCGCGGGCGATTGAGCGGTCGTCGAGCGCGAAGCCAAGCGGCTTGACGAGATGAAGCGGTACGCCCAGTCCGACGCAGAGCCGGCCGATCGCGCCGGTGTTGTGTGGGATTTCCGGGCAGAGGAGGACAATTGAAAAGAGGCTGTCTTTCATGTCATTGCTGTGTCGGTCGTTATCTTCCATGCGCGACAGAATGCATTATATCATTTAGGCGGGACTTCCGACATAAGATGCGGCATAGACATGGGGTTGGGAAGTTGCATCATCTCGTGGCGCAGTTTCAGATAAGGGGAAAACATGCCGATTCACTAAGGGAGAACATCTGGGGACAGGCCCCGTGGGCGGGAGCGAACCTTAAGAAATCTTAAGGTAAATCTTAAGGTAATCTTAAGGTTTCTTCCGCGCGGATTTGGCATACTGTCCTCCGTCGGGGCGGACAGGGCGTCCGCCCGGCAGAACGAAGGTCACTGACGGAGGGGCGCGACGCCCCGGAAAGCGAGGCGAGGCATGGCGAGGACGAACAGGGTCAAGGCAGAGGGCGACGCATGGTACCACGTGATGTCGCGGACGAACGGCAGGCGCTTCCTCTTCGAGGGCGGACGGGTGAAGTCGGCGCTCGTCGACGCGCTGCGGCGGGCGGCGGCGTTCAGCGGCGTGGAGCTGAGGGCGTGCGTGGCGATGGACAACCACTTCCACGCGGTCGTGAGGGTGGCGAGGCCGTCCGCGCCGGCGACCGGGGAGGAGCTTCTCCGGCGCGTGGGCGCGCTGAAGGGCGAGGGCGCGCGGCGCGCCCTCGCGGAGCGCTGGGGGCGTCTCGCGTCGTCCGGGGCTGTCGCGGCGGTGGAGGCGGAGCAGGGCCGCCTGCGCGCGCGGATGCACGACGTGAGCGAGTTCGTGAAGACGTTCAAGGAGGAGTTCGACCGCGCGTTCAAGCGCGGCCGCCCGTACTGCGGGAGCGTCTGGTCGGGGCGGTTCGCCTCGACGCTGGTCGAGGGCGGCGAGCACCTGCGGCGTTGCGTCCGGTACGTGCTGTACAACCCCGTGCGCGCGGGGCTGGCCACGCGGGCGACGGACTACGCCTGGAGCTGGCGCGCGGCCGGCGCGGACTCCTGCGCGGGGACAGGCCCCGCGCAGGGCGGGCCGGCCGCCGGGGCGGAGAGACCGGCGGGGCGTGGTGGCTGCGGCGGGTGGCGCAGTTCGGCGCGGGGAAGGTGTTCGGGAGCGTGGCGTTCGTGCTGCGGACGGCGTCCGCGCTGGGGAGCTGCTTCCGCGCGAGGTGCGTGGGGGCGCATCCGGTTGGAGAGATCGGCTACTCGACGCACGGCTGGCGCCTCGCGATGGCCGCGGCATGAGGGCCGGCGCATGACGGCGATGCCGCGCGGCGGCCGCTTCGGCTGGCGGACGTTCCGTCCGTGTCGGGGCGGGGTCTGTCCCCACGCGGCTCCTGCGCGGCTCGTCCTCGTTGACATGTTTGTTCAAGCGGGCTGACTTGTCCACGAATTAACACGAATAACACGAATCTCCGCCTCGGCCTCACGCCATCACCCCATCCACGGAAGGCCGCCGTTGGTTGACCACGGATTGGCGCGGATTCGTGTCCATTCGTGAGATTCGTGGATAGTTAATTGTGGGGACAGACCCTAGGAAGTAATCGTGGGGACAGACCCCATCGAAACTCAATCTGTGCTAATCCGTGAAATCCGTGGTTAGGAAAACCCTGGAAAAACCTTGGGGTCTGTCCCCACGTGATTACCCACGTGATTATACGTCTTTCCAACGTAGAAGACGCATTCGCGGACTTGGGGATGTGTTATAATATTCACATCTAGCAAACTCATAACAACTGTACAGCCAAATAACAACTGTACAGCCAAACGGAGAATGATGATGAACAGAAAGATGCTGTGTGCCGCGCTGATCGCGGCAGGCGTGTGGAGCGCGGACGCGAAAGTCAATCTGGGCGTGCCGTTTACGGACGGCGCCGTGCTGCAGCGCGGGCGCGAAGTCCCCGTGTGGGGCACGGCGGATGCAGGCGAGAAGGTGACGGTCTCTTTCGGAGAGCAGCGTCTTGCGACGACGGCCGGTGCGGACGGCGCGTGGTGCGTGAAGCTCGCGCCGATGGCGGCGTCGTGCGAAGGGCGCGTCCTCAAGGCGAACGACGCCGAGGCGAAGGACGTTCTCGTGGGCGAGGTCTGGTTCTGCGCGGGGCAGTCCAACACGGAGCTGCCGCTCTGCGGGGGCAGCCCGCACTTCCGTGACGCGAAGGGCGCGCTGCGCGCGATGATGACGCGCAAGCCGCTCGTGCGCTTCTGCCACCAGAGCAACTACAAGACCTCCGCCACGCCGAAGAAGGCGTCGGCGAAGCCCGTCGAGTGGAAGACGTTCACGCCCGAGAACCTGCTGCACGGCAGCAGCTTCTCCGCGATGGGCGTCTACTTCGCGTTGGAACTCCACAATGCTCTGGGCATTCCCGTCGGCATCGTCGGCACGTACTGGGGCGGGACGCGCATTGAGCCGTGGACGCCCGCGAGCGGATTCGCGACCGTGCCGTCGTGTGCGGCGGAGGGTACGCGCGAGATTTTCGAGGCGGCGACGTTCGGCGCGGCGAAAAACGCGAAGAAGACGCCGTTCGGCAGCGTCCAGGAGCAGCCGCGCGTTCTCTGGAACGAGATGGTCGCGCCGTGGACGCCGTTCGCGATCAAGGGCTTCATCTGGTACCAGGGCTGCTCGAACGCGGGCGAGGGGCATGGCTACGCGGCGAAGATGCACGCGCTCTACAACGGCTGGTCGAAGGAGTTCCGCAATCCCGACCTCAAGCTCTACTTCGCCCAGCTCGCGCCGTGGGGGTATGACAAGATCGCGGCAATCCAGGAAGGGCAGGCGATCTTCGCCGCCGCTGAGAAGAACGCGGGCATGGCGGTCATCAACGACCGTGGCAACCTCGCGGACATCCATCCGAACGACAAGGAGACGGTCGGCATGCGCCTCGCCGCGCTTGCGCTCAAGCGCGACTACGGATTCGCCGACATCAAGGCCGATTCGCCCACGCTGAAGAGCTGGAAGGTCGAGGGCGACAAGTTCATCCTCTCCTTCAACGACGCCGAAGTCTGGTCGCTCTACAACCCCGACTGGTCGGTCGCGAACGGGTTTGAGATCGCCGGCGCGGACGGCAAGTTCGTCCCCGCGCAGATCGACAACCTCAAGGTCAAGGTGGTCAAGCCCTATCGGAGCAGCGGCATCATCGAGGGACGCGACCTCGTTATCCGCGCGGATGGCGTGGCCGAGCCGAAGAGGCTCCGCTACCTCTTCTCGCGTCCGTGGTTCGGTTCGCTCTACAACGAGGCGGGGCTGCCGCTCGGCGCGTTCCACATCGGTGACTGACGTCGGCCGAGGCCGCCGTTCGGCACAGAATTGAATCTTGAAGACGGACATGGAAAAGGTTTTCGCTCTCGTTCTGTGCCTGACGGGGATCGCGTGTGGCGCGGCGCAGACGGACGCTGTCGCGTTGCGCGCGTGGGTTGATGCGGCCTGGACGAAGGTCAAGACGACCTACTACAGCGCGAAAACGGGCAACATCTACATTTGCCCGCCAGCGGAGGTGTCGCCCGCGTCCGATTTTCCGGGCGGCCTCCTCAAGCCGGAACTCGGTTACGGGAAGGGGCTTGAAGACTGCGCGATCAACGGCGGCGTGGCGTTGTCGGGACTGGTCGACAAGTACGCCCTCACGCGCGACCCCGCCGTTCGGGACGATGCCGCGCAGATTGCGCGGGGGTTGCTCAACCTCGTGTCGGCGCATCCCTACAAGGGATTCGTCGCACGTGGTCTCTGCGTGGAAGACGGCACGTCGATCTGCCGGCTGTCGTCGCGGGATCAGGTCACGCATTGGGCGCACGGGCTGTACCGCTACGTGGCGCATGGGCTGGCCTCCGCCGCCGAAAAGGCGGAAATCGCCGCGCGGTTCGTGGATGTCTCCGAACGGATGCGGCGGAACGTCACGAAAGCGAACGGCTGGAACTTTCTGCAGGCGGACGGCACGATGGATCCGCGCGGCATCTGCAAAATGCGCGAAACATACCCGCACGAGGCCGCGCGTCTTGCCATGGTCTATGCGCTGACGTGGAAGCTCACGGGCGATGCGCAGTGGCGGGCGGCCTACGAGGCGGTTCGCGCCGAGGCGATCGACGGCTCGTGTGTGCTGGAGGCGGTCTCACTGGAGATGATGCAGCGGCTGATGCCGGACTACACGCTTCATCAGATGAACGTCTCGCTGGAGGCGTTGCTGGAGGTGGAGACGGACATGGCGTACCGTGCGCGGATTGTCCGCGCCATGGTCGTGTGCGCCCGACTGGCTGCCGCACGGGCAAAGCGGATTCGCGGTGCGGATTCCCGCTGGCTCTGCGGGTGCGCGGAAGTGCATCTTGCGCAGTTGATGACGCCGCCGGACGCCTTTGTCTACACGGACGAACAACAGGCGATTCTCGCGGAGGCCATCGTGGCGCAACCCGTCGCGCAGGCCGGCGCCACGCGATGCGTTCATCTCTTCGCGGCCTACTGGCGCCTGTGCGTCCGCACGGCGGATGATATGTCGGCGGGGCCTGTCCCCAGGTTCGGCGCGGCGTATTTTCGCGGATTTCGCGGTTGTGCTATAATATCGAGCCATGAAGCCGATTGCGACAGACATCTACACGTTCTCGAACCTGATCGGGGGCGGCTACCTCTACGTTGACAAGACGGACATCCTTGCCGACCTCATCACGGGGTATCGCGGCAAGCAGTTCTTCTTCTCGCGTCCGCGCCGGTTCGGGAAGTCGCTCACCGTGACGACCCTGAAGGCGATCTTCGAGGGGCGGCGCGACCTGTTCAAGGGGCTTGCCATCGACCGGCGCGACTACGACTGGAAGCCGTATCCCGTCATCCGCCTCGACATGTCGACGGCGTTCGCCGAAACGGTGGAGTCGTTCAACGACCGAGTCAGCGATCTGCTGACCTATAACCGTGCGGAACTTGGACTCGACGTGGCGTTCACAGATTCTGCCGACCGCAACTTCAAGCATCTCATTGAGGCGGCGGCCGCGTCGTCGGAGACGGGGCAGGTCATTCTGCTCGTGGACGAGTACGACAAGCCGCTTCTCGGGCACCTCGGCCGCCCGACGGTGGAGGCGTTCCGCACGGCGCTCAAGTCGTTCTACTCGGTCATCAAGGCGACGGAGGCCCTGCAGCGATTCACGTTCATCACGGGGGTCTCGAAGTTCTCGAAGGTGTCGATCTTCTCCGACCTCAACAACCTCGTCGACCTGACGATGGACGCGCGGGCGGCGACGCTCGCGGGATACACGCACGAGGAGGTGAAGGCGAACTTCTCGGATCATCTCGCCGCGCTCGGCGAGGCGAACGGACTCACGCCGGAGGCCGCGTTCGACCGCGTCGTGCGGATGTATGACGGCTACCGCTTCCACCATGCGGCCGAACCGGTCTTCAATCCCGTCTCGCTCGGCCGTTGCTTCGCGGACGGCGAGTTCCGGCACTACTGGTACGAGACGGGAACGCCGACGTTCCTCGTGGACATGCTCAAGGAGCGTCCCGTGGACATCTCCCAGGTGGAGATCATGGAGGATGCCCTCGGCACGTACGAGCCGTCGAACCCGTCCCTCGTGCCGCTTCTCTACCAGACGGGCTACCTGACGATCAAGGGCTTCGAGCAGGTCGGGGAGACGCGGCTCTACACGCTCGGCTTCCCGAACGAGGAGGTGAGCGCGGCGTTCAACGGGGCGCTCGTGCGGGCTTACGTCGAGCTGGACGACATCTCCTATGCGCGCGTGAAGGTCGCCTGCTGGCGGGCGTTGGAGCGGCACGACCTGGAGACTTTCTTCGAGGCGATGAAGCCCGTCTTCGCGGACATTCCGTACGACTTGACCGACCGCCAGAACGAGCAGACGTGGCAGGCGATTCTCGTCGTCATCATGCGCTTCCTCGGGCTGAAGGTGATTCCGGAGTCGCGGACGAACAAGGGGCGAATCGATTTCGTCGTCGAATTCCCGCACGAGGTCTACGTCGCGGAGGTCAAGCTCGACAAGACGGCGCAGGAGGCTCTCGATCAGGTCAAGGCGCGCGGCTATGCGGAAAAGTACCGCGCGTCGGGCCGGCGAATCACGCTCCTCGGACTCAACTTCTCGTCGAAGGCCCGCGAGATTGACGGCGTCCTCGTCGAAGAGGTCTAGGGCGGGACTGGGTCGCGGGACGACGGCGTTTGGAAGGAGGGCTATGCGAATCGGCATCTATGGCGGAAGCTTCAATCCTGTCCACTACGGACATGTCCAGGTCGCGCGCGCGGCACTTGCCGATTTGGCGCTGGATCGGCTTCTGGTCGTGCCCGCGAACATGAGTCCCTTCAAGACGGCGGGCGTGACGGACTTGCCGACGCCGCCGTGGGATCGGCTGGCGCTTGTGCGCGCGGCGTTTGCGGACATGGCGGGGGCGGTCGTCGACGAGCGCGAGATTCGGCGCGGCGGCGTTTCCTATGCGATTGACACAGTGCGCGAGATCGCGGCGGAGAACCCTGGCGCCGAACTGTTCTTCGTCATCGGCGAGGATTCCGTCGCGGGGTTGCCGCGCTGGAAGGAGATTGCCGCGCTCAAGCGGCTCGTCACGTTCAAGGCGTATCCTCGGACGCGGGAGTCCTCGACGGAGATTCGCACGCTCTTTGCGCAGGCGCGGGTCACGCTCAATCCGGACGCGCGGCTTGTGGAGACGGTGCGCGCGGGACTCGTGCGCAAGAACGGGTTCTGTCCGTGCCGCCTGCCGAAGATCCCCGCGTTCTTTTGTCCGTGCGACGAGTTCAAGGCGCAGCTGCGCGATCCGGCGTTTCAGGGTCTTTGCCACTGCCGGCTCTACCTGAAGCCGCCGGCGGACACGCGGGACTGACGGGTGCGCGGACGAAAAGGGACGTTGGTTCACAGGGAGCGGGAAGACGATGAAGATTCTGATTACGGGCGGCAAGGGCCTGCTGGGGCGTACGCTGTGCCGCGAACTGGGCAATGCGCATGAAATTGTCGTCGCGGACGTGCCCGACTGGGACATCACGGACGATGCGGCGTTTTTCGCGCAGACGTTGGCGGCGAAGCCGGACGTGATCATCCATTGCGCGGCGATGACGCAGGTCGATGCCTGCGAAGCGGACCGCGAGAGCGCCTTTCTCCTTAACGAGGAGGGTTCGCGCAATGTCGCGCTGGCGGCGAAGACATGCGGCGCGCGGCTGATCGCGATTTCGACGGACTATGTCTTTTCGGGCGAGCCGCCGCGCGAGCCGTGGGCGTGGAGCGAGACGGACATCCCGCGTCCGCAGACGGTCTACGGAGCCTCGAAGTTCGCGGGCGAGCAGATGATCCAGATGATTCATCCCGACCACTCGGTCATTCTCCGCATCGCGTGGCTTTATGGCGCGGGCGGCCCGTCGTTCGTCCACACGCTGGCGCGGCTGGGGGCCGAGGCGGGCGCACCGCTTCCGGTCGTGGACGACCAGCGCGGCAATCCGACTTCAACGCATGTCGTCGCGGACGTGATTCGCTTCCTGCTCGCGCATCCGGACGTTTCGGGCATTGTCCATGGCACGTGCGAAGAGCAATGCACGTGGCATGCGTTCGCGCAGGAACTGAAGCGGCTGCTGAACGCGCGACCGGGCGCGCCGCGTTTTGTGCGTGAGATCGTGCCCTGCACGACGGCGGAGTTCCCGCGCCCGGCGCCGCGTCCGCGCAATTCGGCGCTAAAGAAGAGCGTCCTCAACGTGCTGGGCTATCGCACGCCCGACTGGCGGAGCGCGCTCGCCGCGTTCGTGAAGGACGAGTTCGCGGATTGAGGGAGAAAATCATGACGCTGGAGAAGATCGTTGCTTGGTTGGACAAGACGCTGAACGTCGCGGCATTTGACGACGTCTCGAACAATGGCGTTCAGATCGCGCGCCGCGATCCGGACGCGCCCGTCACGTGCGTCGCGTTCGCCGTGGACGCGAGCGTGCGGGCCGTCCGCGCGGCGGCGGACGCGGGGGCGCAGCTCCTCGTCGTCCACCATGGCCTTTCGTGGGGTGGCGGCATCAAGCGTTTGACGGGCGGCGCCTATTCGGTTGTCCGCGCGGCGATGGACGCCGACGTGGCGCTTTACGCGTGCCATCTGCCGCTCGACGCGCATCCGACGCTCGGCAACAACGCAGGCCTTGCAAAGGAACTGGGGCTGCGGGGCCTGTCCCCGGCGTTCCGCTATCATGGCCAGACGATCGGTTTCACGGGAACGCAGGGCACGGGCCGTCGTGCGGTGCGCGTGGGCGTCTGCTCGGGCGGCGCGGGCGAGTTCGCCGAAGAGGCGCAGCTGCTGGGGTGCGAGCTTTTCGTAACGGGCGAGGCGAACTGGGGCGAAGTCATCGCGGCGGAGAACGTCGGCATGAAGATGGTTTGCCTCGGACACTATGAGACGGAAGTCTACGGGGTGCGCGCGGTCGCGGCGGCGTTGGCGAAAGCGTTGAAGGTTACGACGCGCGATTTGACGGACGACCTGCGTCCGAGTGCCGTTGGGGTGTCGGAGACCGCGCGGTGAAGACGGTTCTCGTGACGGGCGGCACGACGCGCCTTGGGCGTGTTCTTGCAGATGACCTGCGGGCACGAGGCTGGCGCGTCCTGACGACCTCGCATCGCGCCGATGCAGGAGCGGACATCTTGGCCGACTTCGCCGATCCGCTGGGTCCGGCGCGGGCTTACGCCGCGTGTCTGCGCCTTTCGGGCGGACAGCCGCCGGACGCGCTCGTCAACAACGCCGCCCTCTTTGCGGGTACGGACGCGGCATTGACGGCCGTCAATCTGGAAGCCCCGAAGAAACTGACGATGCTGATGGCGGGACGCGAAACGGGGCGCGGCGTCGTCGTCAACATTCTCGACACGCGCGTTCTGGGCGACGTCCCGCCGTCGGGCGTCTACGCGGCGACGAAGGCGGCTCTCCTTGCGTACACGCGCACGTCGGCGGCGCTTTTCGCCGAGACGTTGCGCGTCAATGCGGTTGCACCAGGCCCGGTGCTCGCGCCGACGGATGTCCACGAGAAGGCGGGCGAGACGCTTCTTGGCCAGCCGACGCCGGCGGACGTGGCGCAGGGCGTTGCGTATCTGCTGGAGGCCGCCGCGACGACGGGTGCGGTCATTCCCATTGACGGCGGCCAGCATCTACTGGCGTGAGCGCGGCCGTCGGGCACAAAGGCCTATGGGTGCGCGTCGTGGGGGTGAAAGTGGTATAATACGCGCTTACTCTACGGAAGGGAAACAGGCGCACAATGGCAGACTGCTCAAGCATTCGCAGATTCAAGGACGCGGCGGACTACACGAAGAACTTCATCGTCCGGGACGAGATCAACAAGTACCTGCCGGGCGGCAAGCACTTCATCGACGACGCGCGGATCAACCGCCTCATCGCCGAGACGGACGGCAAGGTCCCCGACCCCGCGCGCGTCCGCGAGATCATCGCCAAGTCGGAGTCGATGTGCGAGACCCTGCTGCCGGAGGAGACGGCCGTCCTCATGCAGGTCACGGATCCGGGTCTCTTCGAGGAGATGCGCGCGGCGGCCGACCGCATCAAGCACAAGGTCTACGACAACCGCATCGTCATGTTCGCGCCGCTCTACATGTCGAACCTCTGCGTGAACGGCTGCCGGTATTGCGGCTTCCGCGAGGGCAACGCCCTGCAGAAGCGTCGCGTCCTCACGATGGACGAGCTGAAGGAGGAGTTGGACGTCCTCGCCGGGCGCATCGGCCACAAGCGGCTCATCGCCGTCTACGGCGAGCATCCGACGACCTCGACCGAGTACATCGCCGAGACGATCGAGACGTGCTACGCGCGCAAGGTCCCCGCGCCGCGCACGGGCAAGCTCAATTCGATTCGCCGCGTGAACGTGAACGCCGCACCGCTTCCCGTCGCCGACCTGAAGGTGCTGCGTTCCGTCGGCATCGGCACGTTCCAGGTCTTTCAGGAGACGTACAACCGCAAGCTCTACGAGTCCATGCATCCGGCGTGGAGCGTGAAGGGCGACTACGACTGGCGCACGACATGCTTCCATCGCTGTCTGGAGGCAGGGGTAGACGACATCGGGTTCGGCGTCCTCTATGGGCTGTGCGACTGGCGTTACGAGCTGCTTGCGACTGTCCTGCACGCGCGAGACCTCGAACGCTGGTTCAACATCGGCCCGCACACGCTCTCCTTCCCGCGTCTTGAGCCGGCGAGCGGCACGCGCGTGCCGGAGGAGTCGCCGTGGCTCATCGACGACGCGACGTTTGCGCGCATCCTCGTCATCGCGCGCCTCTCGGTGCCCTACACGGGCATCATCGTCACGGCGCGCGAAAGCCCGGCGTCGCGCGACCGTGTGCTGGATCACGGCATGACCCAGCTTGACTGCTCGTCGAACATCGCGATCAAGGGCTACAGCGACTTTTCGGACGAGGCGCACCAGGAAAAGGAGCGCCAGCAGTTCATGCTCGGCGACAACCGCTCGATCGACGAGATGGTGCGCACGCTGGCCGCGCGCGACGTCATCACGTCGTTCTGCACGGCGGGCTACCGCTGCGGGCGGACGGGCGGCTGCATCATGGACGCGCTCAAGACCGGCCGCGAGGGCAAGTTCTGCAAGATCAACGCCGTTCTCACCTTCCGCGAATGGCTCGACGACTTCGCGTCCGACGCGACGCGCGCAATCGGCGAACGGCTCATCGAAAGGGAACTGGCCGAGATCCAGGCGTGGCTGCCGAAGTTCTACCCGACCGTCCTCAAGCAGTACGAGGCGACGTGCCGTGGCGAACGCGACCTCTTCTTCTGACGGCCATGGACAGGCAGTTGACTTCTTCGCCCATTTGGGTGTATAATGCGTTCTGATTATGGGGAGACTGTCTACACGTGACGTGATGAAGACGCTTCTGCTTGCGGGGTTCGGCCTGTTCGTGAGCGGTTGCGAGACGATTGTCGATGCGCTGCGCGAGCGCGAGGCGGTCGATTCGTCCGTCGTCGCCACGTGGTGGGACGGGCCTCGGATTCGTCCGGGCGTGCAGCTGACGATTCAGGTCGGGACGGTCGCGGCCCCGCCGACGACGATGGAGGTGCTGGTCGATCAGAACGGCGACATCACGTTGCCGCTCCTCTTGCAGGAGCCGGTCGCGTGCGATGGGCTGACGCTCGAATCCCTGAAGCAGAAGCTCGTGAAGGTCTACTCGAAGTACCTGCGCCAGCCGATGGTGACGGTGACGTTCTCGCCCTACGACGGTCGGGGCGTCTCGCCGTGGGGGACGGTGACGGTTCTGGGCGAGGTCTTGAATCCCGGTCCCGTGAACATGCCGGCGACGATGGACTTGACGGTGACGAAGGTCTTGCAGGCGGCGGGCGGGTGCAAGCCGTTTGCCGACAAGTCGAACATCCGCGTGACGCGGTGCGACAAGGACGGCAACCAGACGCGCACGTACGTGAGCATTACGGAGATTGGAAAGGACGGCCGCATCGACAAGGACATGCCGTTGCGGGCCGGGGACGTGGTCTGGGTCCCGGAGACCTGGTACTGAGGCGATTTCGCGAAGGAGGCAAACGACGATGAAGACGAACCTGTTGATTGTTGCGGTGGCGCTGCTGGCGGGCGCGACGTGCTTCGGCGCGGCGAACGGCACGGCGGCTCGCCTGAGGGCGAACAAGGCGCGCATCTCGCTGGCGGACGCGCGGGGCCGCATCGACAAGGCGGTCGCGAGTCCGGTCGTGATGAAGGCGATCATGCAGCACCTTTCGGCCGACGACCAGAAGGCGTTCCTGGCGGACGTCAATGCGGCGATTGCGACGATGCCGGGTTCTGAGGCGGAGCGGACGGCCGTGTTCGTGGCGATTAACCGCGCGGCGCTTCAGGGCGCGCAGAAGGGCAATGTCGCGGCACTCGTCGCGGAGAGCTACGCGACGGTCGCCGTGTCGGCTCTGCCCGCGCTGTCCGAGAGCCTGGGTGCCGATCTCATGAACCGCGCGACGGACGCGGGCCGCACGTACACCGACGAGCAGTACTTGAAGCTCGCGAAGGTCGTGATGGAGAAGGTGAACGCGCGCACGGCGGAGGTTGACAATGGCGACGTGCGCAGCGGCTTTGCCGCGCTGATGTTCGCGCGCGGCTCGAACGATCCGAAGCCCGCGACGGTCGAGGCCCTTGTCGCGATGTTGCCGGCGGCGGCGCAGGAGACGGCGAAGAAGGAGTGGTTCCCCGCCGCGCTGGCCGAAGGCGAGGGGAAGAACTACGACGCGATGCTCGCGGCGGCGGATGTCGAGGTGCCCGAGGTGCCGGCGGCGTCTGCGTCGGATGACGGCGCGGCGGCGGATGACGACCTGACGGTGGACATTCCGTTGCGTGTCGCGGGGCCGCAGATCGCCCAGTCGCTGATTGCGGACATCGTGGGCGCGAACACGGATCCGAAGCGCGCGTCGGGTTCCGCCAATCCGCTCTTTGACGCGGTGACGACGCCGCTTGACCAGGACATTCCGAACCTGGGCACGGGCGAGGCGTTCACGAATCCGGGCGAGTCCATTGGCTACCAGTGGCAGAACACGCGCGACTGACGGACGACATTTGGGAGAACTGGAAAATGAATTCGAACAAGTTCCTGCTTCTGGGCGCGGCGGCGTTTCTGGCGATGGTCGCCGGGGCGGAGACGATGGATCGTCCGGGCGGCATCCGCATCGGCCAGCGTCTGACGCTGCGGCCCTACGTCTCGGTCTCCGCGACGTATGACTCGAACGTCTTCTCCTATCATGACGGCGGCTCCGGGAAGGATACCGACGACGTGATGTGGACGGTCAATCCGGGCTTGGGCCTCGAATACAAGGCCGAGAACTGGGCGCTCCTCCTCTCGGCGTACTACAACTACCGTGCCTACTGCCAGAAGAAGTACTGGGACAACTACAACCAGCACTCCTTCGGCGAGACGCTGCGCTGGAACTGGAGCAACTCGAAGGGCGCGGAGAAGGGCTGGTCGCTCATGCTCTCCGAGACGTTCTCCCAGATTACGCTGGCGGATGACGTCGCGATGAACGACGGGCGCAACTACAACTCCGACCGTCGGCAGTTTTCCGTGCAGGGCGTGGCGCAGCGTCGCTTCAACGAGCGCTGGCACTCCGAGGTCGCGTTGAGCTACTACAACCTCGACTACTTGAACGACACGGCTTCGCGCGATTCGTATGCGCTCTACGGCTGGCAGCGGTGGACGGTGAACTGGAGCGCGGGCTTCGCGCCGTCGCGCTGGACGGACTTCCTCATCGACTTTGGCTATCAGGGCTACGAGCAGGACAACACGTACTATGGCCTGAGCAGCGAGTCGCAGGGCTACACGGTGCAGGCGGGTCTCGGCTCCTACGCGACCGAGCGCATCTCCTACCGCGCGCTCGTCGGCTGGAGCCGCTTCGAGTACGCGAACAACGCGGATTCCGTCGATGGGTTCGTCTACACGCTGTCGGGCAACTGGAAGCTCTCCGACACGTGGAACACGATGCTCCTCGCGTCGAGCTACTACCAGCCGTCCGAGCGCGAGATGGGTTCGCGCTCGCGCGTCGATTCCGTGAGCTGGGGTCTCGGCAAGTCGCTCGTGCGCGGCAAGCTTCGCGCGACGCTTGACCTCACCTATCGCCGCGAGACGCACGAGCGCGTCTATGCGGGCGGCGGCTACGACTACACGCTCGACACGGCGACGGGTCGCTTTGGCCTCACGTACACGCTGAACCGCTTCATGTCGCTCTTCAGCTATGCCGAGTACATTCGCGGGTGGAATAGCGAGAGCGCGCATCGCCACCACTACAATGACTATGACCGTTGGCGCGTGACGGGTGGCGTTCGCTTCACGTATTGACGTGCACCAGTTTTTGGCCAAATACGGATTGGCGGCGCACCTCGCCCTCCTGGCGGTCGCGCCGCTCTTCCTATTCCCGTTTTGCGCCGCGTCGTCGGTGGCCGTCGCGCTCCTCTGGCTGACGCTTTTCGCGGCGGTCTGGTGCGCGCTTGTGCCGTCCGTCCGGCATGGCGAGCGGTTGCATGACGCGCGCGTGCGCGTCGTCTCCGAATCCGTGCGCGATCCGCTGTTCTGGGTTTCGCTGGCGTTGGCCCTTGCGGCCGGTGTCCGTGCGCTGAATGGCGGCGTGCGTATGGCGTACGATGCCGAGGCGGCGTCGTGGCAGCTGACGTCGGCGGCGTTTCCGTTCTATCCGGGCTGTGCGGAGGGCGCGGGCTTTCTGCCGTTTGCCGTCGCGCTGGCGCTCGTCGTCGTGTTCGTCGCCGCGCGTCATGCGCTGGGGCGTGCGGCGCGGCAGGCCGTTCTGCTGATGGCCGCGACGTGGGCGGGGCTTGCGGCCGTCGTCTTCCTGGTCGCGGCCCATCTCGGCGCGCCGTCGTGTGCGCGGCTGTTCGTTTTCCCCGGCACGGGCATCTCGTTCGTCGGCGTCGCGTTCGGCGTCTTTTTCCTGTGCGGGGTCGTGTCGCTGTTTGCGGCGTTTGAGCGGAAGTGGCGCGGCGCGACGTTGCTGGCGCCGCTTTCAGTCGGCGGTACGGCGCTTGGGACGTTTGCGTTTGCGCCGCCGCTGACGGCCGGGCTTTTCGCCGTTGCGGGTCTTGCGGCCTTTGCGCTGGCGTTTGTCTGCGCGATGCGAACGCTGCGCCGTCAGGCGGAGTTCCGGATGCTTGTCGTGCTTGCGTTGGCGTTGGCCATGGGCGGCCTTCTCGCGGGCTTTCTGATGCCGGAGGTTGCCCTTGGGGCGCGGTTGGAGGCGTTTGCGTCGCGGTCGTTTTTCCCGGACGGCTTCTGGGCGTTGCGGCGGACGCTCTCCGACCTCGCGTTGCGCACGTGGAAGACGGCGCCGTGGATCGGCACGGGGGTTGGCTCGTTCGGCCTTGACATCCGCTTTCAGGCCCTGCCGGCGGACTGGGCCGTCATTTCGCGCGGGCAGACGGCCGTCCCGAACGGTGGCTGGCTTCTCCTGGCTGAGCGGGGGCTCGTCGGCGTGGCGCTCGTTCTCCTGCCGCTTGGCTTCCTTCTCTTTTCCTATGTGCGGGCGCTCGTCGCGTGGGCGCGCCGTGTCTGCCTGCCTTCTCCGACGACGCTGTTGGCGCCGCTCGTCCTCGTGACGTTGGGCGTGGACGCGCTGTTCGGCTGTTCGGTTCTGCGGGCGGACGTTCTGCTGGGCGCCTGTGCCGCGCTGGCGGTTGCCGCGAAGTCATTTCCAAAGCGAGAGAGTCACACGCATGTCTGACAAACCCATCTACTACGGCGGGAGCGGTTCCTCGCCGATGTACTACGGCGGACGGAAGCCGATGTATTACGGCGTCGGCAAGAACTACGGCGCGCCGGCCTATGCCGGCGCCTATGGCGGCGTCTACGGCGACGCGGCGGGGAACGGCGGCGAGGACGGTTCGGTCGTCGGCACGATTACCTTGAGCCGCATGCTGCGCGTCGTTTCCCAGCGGTGGCTGTCCGTCTTCGTCTTCCTGATCGTCGGTCTCATCGTCGCGTTCGCGGTCTACCGCATTTCGCCGACGATCTACGAGGCGAAGAGCGAGTTCTCGATGGACATGCGCCGCACGACGGGCGGGCAGGGCGCGCTTGCCGAGATTACGCCGGACTACGGCAACACCTACGCCGAGATCTTCAACACGCGCATCTCCGACTGGCGTTCCGAGAAGGTCATCACGAAGGTCATCCAGCAGTATCGGGCGGGGCATCCCAATTCGACCGTCACGGACGAGGAACTCATCGAGTCGCTGGCGGATTCGGAACTTGAGCTTATCCGCAACTCGCGCATCATCACGATTGCCCTGCGCTCGAAGTCGCCCGACATCTGCGCGGCGCTCGCGAACGCCTATGCGGAGTCGATCGAGTCCTTTACGGACGAGGAGAACAAGCTGCGCTGCGACAAGGCCGTCTCGCAGATCCACCAGAACGTGGAGCGCAAGCGGCGCGAGGTGGACAAGATCTCCCAGCAGCTTCTGGAGTTCCGCACGTCCCACAAGGTGGACAACCTGCGCTCGTCGCGCGACACGGTTCAGCAGGGCCTCTCGAAGACGACGACGGACATCCTCGCCCTTGAGACGATGGAGACGCAGCTCATCGAGTGGGAGAAGATGCTGACGGCCGTCCAGAAGGATCCGGCGAGCTACGGCAACCTCTCGACGAGCGTTCCGCGCGCGCAGGAGATCGCCGAGGAGTTCCGCGCCTACCAGGATGCGGACGGACTCTACCAGAAGCTCATGTTCACCTTCACCGAGAGCCATCCCGAGGTCATTGCGGCCAAGCGCGCGCTGGAGCTTTCGAAGCAGCGCTTCCTGGACGCGGCCGCGCGTGCGCTTCTGACGGGCCGCTCGACGCTGAAGGTGACGCGCAACCAGCTTGCGATCCTCCGCCAGAAGCAGGACGACCTCCGCAACGAGCTCGCGTCCTTGGAGCAGCGCATTGTCCTCGCCGAGTCGGGGCTTGGCCAGTTGGAGGCCGAGTTTGGCATTGCGAACCGCGTCCTCGAAGGGCTGATTCTCGACGAGAACAAGGCGCGCATTGAGGCGGAGTCGAACAACGAGATCGTCCGCGTCGGGCGGCCGGCGGGCGTGCCGACGAAGCCGGTCTTTCCGAACCCCGCAATCGTCTTCGGCGCGGGCATCGTCCTGTCGCTCGCGCTGGGCATCGTCTTCGTGCTGATCATCGACAATCTGGAGGACACGGTCGTGAACCTCGCGGACATCGAGGGGCGTCTCGCGCTGAAGGTCCTGGCCGTCCTGCCGCACGTTCGCCGCAAGAAGCGCGAGGACGTCGCGAAGTTCCTGATCGAGGACAAGTACTCGCAGTTTTCGGAGGCGGTCGCCGGTCTGCGCAACTTGCTGGACTCGCCGCGCTACGAGGCGCTGTCGCACTGTCTGCTCGTCATTTCGACGCAGCCGGGCGAGGGCAAGACGATTACCTCGACGTCGCTGGCGATTTCCTACGCGCAGGCGGGCCGCCGCACGCTGCACGTCGATTTCGACCTGCGTCGTCCGCGTCTGGCGCGCATCTGGAATCTTGACCTGGACGAGGCGCACAGTTTCTCGCACGTCCTGCAGGCCGCTGGCAAGGGCGCAACGCCCGACTTTGCCCAGCTCGTCAACGCGACCGAGCAGCCGGGGCTGGACGTCATCGCGTCCCTGCCGCCGGACGGCGTTTCGCCGGCGACGATCTTCGGCTCGTCCGTCGTGCCGGAGTTCTTCACGTGGGCGCGCGCGAACTACGACCACATCATCGTCGATTCGCCGCCGTACGGCATTGTCGGCGACGTCGTCTCGCTCGCCGTGCTGGTCGATGCCGTCCTCATCATGTGCTGCCCCGACCGAACGCACTTCAAGCCGATTCAGTATTGCTCGCGGTCGCTCACGGAGGCGGGGGCGAACATCCTCGGCGTCATCGTCAACGACATCGAGGTCTCGAATGCGCATGCGTTCGCGCCGCATGCGCATGGCCGTCACTACGGCAAGTACGGCTACGGATACGGCTATGGCTACGGCTACGGGTATCGTCCGAAGGCGGAGAAGCCGGCGGATGCGAAGGCTTCGGCGGCGACTGAATCTGGTGCGTCGTCCGCGACGGCGCCGGCCAAGTCCACGGAATCTGAGACGCCCAGGGGGTTTGCTGATGACGACTAGACGTTTTCTCGTGACCGGCGCCGCCGGCTTCATCGGTTCGGCGCTCGTCCGCCTGCTCCTGAAGGAGACGGACGCCGTCGTCCTGGTCGTTGACAAGCTGACGTATGCGGGCGTTCCCGAATCCCTCGCGGAAGTCGGCCTGGACCCGGCAACGGACATCCAGACGCCTGAGGCGTTTGCCGTTCCAGATGGGAAGCGGCTTCATTTCCTCAAGGCCGACATCTGCGACGCGGCGGCGATGACGCGGGCGTTCGCGGCGTTCCGTCCCGACGCGGTCTTTCACCTCGCGGCCGAGTCGCACGTCGATCGCTCGATTGACGGGCCGGGCGAGTTCGTCCGCACAAACGTCGTCGGCACGGCGACGCTCCTGCAGGTCGCGCGGGTGTGGTGGCGGGAGCATCCGGACTTCGTCTTTCAGCACATTTCGACGGACGAGGTCTACGGTTCGCTTGGCCCGACGGGCTTCTTCACGGAGCAGACGCCGTATGCGCCGCACTCGCCCTATTCGGCTTCGAAGGCGGCGTCCGACCATCTCGTCCGCGCCTGGCACGACACCTACGGGCTGCCGACGCGCCTCACGAACTGCTCGAACAACTACGGGCCGTACCACTTTCCGGAGAAGCTGATTCCGCTTGTGATCCTCAACTGCCTGGACGGGAAGCCGCTGCCGGTCTACGGCACGGGCGCGAACGTCCGCGACTGGCTCTACGTCGAGGATCATGCCCGCGCGCTCCTGCTCGTGAACGAGAAGGGCCGCGACGGCGAGACGTACAACGTCGGCGGGCACAACGAGCGGACGAACCTGGAGGTCGTGCGGACGATCTGCGCGACGCTGGACGAATTGCGTCCGCGCGCGGACGGCACGCGCCACGAGTCGCTCATCACCTACGTCGCGGATCGGCCGGGGCATGACCTGCGCTATGCGATCGATCCGTCGAAACTGATGGGCGAGTTGGGCTGGAAGCCGCGCGAGAACTTCGCGAGCGGCATCCGCAAGACCGTGCAGTGGTATCTCGACAACGACTGGTGGTGGAAGCCGATCCACGAGGGACGCTACGCCGGGCAGCGTCTCGGCACGTGCTGAACGGGCAAATATGGTACAATACATCTTCACGTTGACATCAAGGAGACAGAGAAAGACATGAGCATTTTCAAAGCGTATGACATTCGTGGCGTCTACGGGCAGGAGCTCGGGCAGGACGACTTCTACAAGATTGCGCGGGCCTACGCGCGGTTCTGCGGCTTTCCGGGGCGCAACGCGAAGGTCGTCGTTGCGCGTGACTGCCGCACGTCGTCGGACGCGCTTTTCGCCGCGTTTGCGAAGGGCCTCGTCGACGAGGGCGTCGACGTCATCGACATCGGGCTTGCCTCGACGCCGATGAGCTATTTCGCCAACGCCTCGCTGAAGGCGGACGGCTCGGTCATGATCACCGCCTCGCACAACACGCGGGAGTGGAACGGCTGCAAACTCTGCAAGGCGAACGCCGTGCCGATTTCGGGCGCGACGGGCATCAAGGACATCGAGCAGATCGTCGCGGGGCTGTCCGTCGACGAGCCGCCGGCCGGCGTCGGCAACGTGACGAAGGTCGATGTCTCCGCCGCCTACGCCGCGCACGTGAAGGCGTTTGCGCACCTGAAGCGTCCGCTCCACCTCGCGCTCGACTTCGCCAACGGCATGGGCATCGCCGAGTCCGTCGCGTTCAAGGACTCGATGCTGACGTATGACGCGCTCTACGGCGACTATGACGGCACCTTCCCGAACCACGACGCGAATCCGCTTCACCGCGAGACGCTGAAGGATCTTCAGGAACTGATGCGGGCCAACCCCGGCAAGTATGCATTTGGCGTCGCGTACGATGGCGACGCGGATCGCGCGGGCTTCCTTGACGAGACGGGCGAGGTCATTCCGATGGACTTCGTGACGGCCCTCGTCGCGCAGGATCTCCTGGCGTCGAACCCCGGCGCGGCGTGCTTCTACGACCTCCGCTCGTCGAAGGTCTGCGAGGAGGTGATCGCGGCGGCCGGCGGCAAGCCGATGATGAGCCGCGTCGGGCACTCCTTCATCAAGGCGCAGATGCGCGAGAACGACGCGATCTTCGCGGGCGAGCTTTCGGGCCACTACTACTTCAAGGCGAACTCGACGGCCGAGTCGAGCGCGATGGCGACGTATGCGCTCGCGAACATCGTCTCGGCGAGCGACAAGCCGCTGTCCGAGCTCGTCCGTCCGCTCCGCCGCTATGCGCAGTCCGGCGAGCTCAACACGAAGACGGTCACGCCGCCGGCGGAAGTCCTCGCGAAGGTCAAGGCGGCGTATGCGGCGAAGGCGAAGGTCTTCGAGCTTGACGGCGTGTCGGTCGACGCCTGGGAGACGGAGGGCTATTGGGCGAACGTGCGCATGTCGAACACCGAGCCGCTCGTTCGCCTCAACCTTGAGGGCAAGACGCCCGCCATTATGGAGGCCAAGCGTGACGAATTCCTCGCGCTCATCCGCGCCTAGGCGCGTGGCGTTCGCCCTCGCCCTCTCGGCCGTGGCCGTCGGGTGCGGGCCGAAGGACGGACTCAAGGAACTTGCGGAGGGCCGCGCGGCCTATGACGTGCGGAACTTCGAGAAGGCCGCGAACCTGCTCGAAAAGAGCCTCTCGCGCGCGCCGGATCGCGTGGACACGTTGCTCCTCCTGGCGCGGACGAAGCTCGACTTGGGCGAGTTGGCGGCCGCGCAGAAGCTCGTTGCGCGCGCGTCGGAGCTTTCCGACGACGTGGACGTGAAGATGTTCGCCGCGCAAGTGGCCTGGCACGCGAAGGACTTTGACGCATCTGCGCGGGGCTTTCAGGAGCTGGCGGACAATGCGCGTCTCGATTCCGCGCTTCGCGCCAAGGCCTGGGCGGGTCTGGGCGTCGTCGAGATGGCGCGCGAGAACAGCCATCTCGCGCGGCTCGCGTTCCTGCGGGCCTTGCGCCTCAACTTCAAGGACGCCGCCGCGCGCTATCATCTGGGGCTTCTCTACCGCGACGCCTTCTGTTACTATGAGGCGGCGCTGGAGCAGTTTCAGGTTTTCGTGCGGCTGGAGCCGGATGCGACGCCGCGCGTCCAGAAGGTTCAGCGGTCGTTCATTCCCGCCTTGCAGAAGCAGATCGCCGCCGAGGCCGCCGCGCGTCCGGGTGCCGCGCGGCGCGACAGCGCGGCGGCCGCCGCCGCGCTCGCCCGTGCCGCCGCCGCCGAGAAGAAGGGGCGCACCGACACGGCCCGCCGGGAATACGAGGCCGCGCTGAAGGCCGATCCGCTGTCCGCGCCGGCGGCGTTGGGCCTCGCGAAATGCTGGCAGAAGACCGCCCCGTCGAAGAAGCGTGGCGGCGAGGCGAATCCGCAGATGCGGGCGATGGAGAACTACCAGCTTGCCTGTGCCCTGCAGCCGAGCAAGGTTTCGACGTTCCTGACGGCGGGGGCCTTGGCCGCGCGCCTGGGGCTTCCGGCACGGGCGGTCGAGATCTACTCGCGCGCCGTCGCGGCGAGTCCGACGTCGTTCGATGCGCTCGACGGGCTGATTCGCGCCTTGCGCAAGCAGGGCAAGCCGAAGATCGCGCAGGCCTACCAGCTCTATCGCGAGTCCATCCCGGCGCGTCGTCGTTGACGCCGCGCCCTCCCCATGGGCCACGCGGAGATATTCGAGCAGCTGCGGCGCGAAATCCTGGCCGGAAAGTTCGACGACGCGCTGACGTTTCCGAGCGAGACGACGTTGGCGCGTCGCTTCGGCGTGAGCCGTCCGACGATGAGCCGCGTCATGCTCGACATGAAGCGTGAGGGGCTGGTCGTCACGCGCAAGGGCGCGCCGGCGATGCTGACGCGCTTTGCGCGCAACGCGACGGGGACGCTGGGGATTGTCGTTCCGGGCGTGTGCTACGCCGAGATCTTTTCGCCGATTGTGCAGGAACTGCGGCGTGTCGCCGCGCGCGGCGGCTGGCGCGTCCTGACGGAGGCGATCCAAAGCGACAAGCCGACCGTGCGGGCGCGGGAAGCGCGGCGGATTGCCTACCTGTTCGCGAAGGAGCGCGTGTCGGGCGTCTTCTTCCAGCCGATGGAGTTCGTCGCGGACTACACGGCGGCGTCGCGCGCCGTGCTGGCGCATTTCGACAAGTACGGGATTCCCGTCCTCCTGCTCGACTACGACATCGTGCCGTCGCCAGACCGCTCGGCCTACGACCTCGTCGGCATCGACAACGTGTCGGCCGGGCTGGCGATTGGCCGGCATCTCGTCCAGGCGGGCGCGAAGAACATTTGCTTTCTCCAGCGGCCTGGCGCGGCGCCGACCGTGACGGATCGTCTGCGCGGCGTGGCGCTCGCGGCGATGGAGGCGGGGCTTCCCTGGACACATCGGCAGAACGTCCTCCACTGCGAGCCGGAAGACCGCCGCCGCGTGTCGCGCTTCGTCACGCGCGCGCGTCCGGATGCCCTCGTCTCCGGCAACGACGTCGCGGCGGCGCGGCTGAAGGGCACGCTGGAATCGCTCAAGAAGGCGGCGGGCATTCGCCTTGCGGGCTTTGACGACGTGGCCGTGGCCGCGCAAATCGGCCTGACGACCTGTCGGCAGCCGCTTGCCGACCTCGCGCACGTCGCGTTCCAGACGCTCCTGCAGCGCATCAAGTCGCCGCGTCTTCCGCCGCGCACGATCCGACTTCCCGCCCCGCTCATCGTCCGATAAAAACCTGTATTTACAGGTTGATCGCGGTGTCCGCGTTCTGCTATAATTCAGGCAGGAGGCGGAATCGATCATGAAGCGAATACTTTGCGGTGTCGTGGGCGCGACGCTTGCGCTGGCGGCGCAGGCGTCGGCAGACATCTTTACGGACGGCGAATTCTTCGTCGGGTGCAACTACTGGGCGAAGAACGCCGGCATGTACATGTGGTCGAACTGGGACCCGAAGACGGTCGAGGCGGAAGTCGCCGCGCTTGCGCGGCACGGCACGCGCGTCATGCGCGTCTTCCCGCTTTGGAGCGACTTCCAGCCGCTGACGGGCGACTGCCACGGGGGCGGCGGCTACCGCTCGTTCCGCTTTCGCGACAATCGCCCCCTGCCGAATCCGGCGGGCGTGGACGACGAGATGATTGCCCGTTTTCGCGTCCTCTGCGACGTCGCTGCGTCGAATGACGTCAAGCTGATCGTCGGACTCGTCACGGGCTGGATGAGCGGGCGGCAGTTCGTGCCGTCGGTCTTCGAGGAGCGGAACGTCCTCACGGATCCGGAGGCCGTTCGCTGGCAGACGAAGTTCGTCCGCCATTTCGTCGCGAAGCTGAAGGATCATCCGGCGATTGCCGCGTGGGACTACGGCAACGAGTGCAACTGCCTAGGCGCGGGCGGGGCGGGTCAGGCCGCGTTCTACAACTGGATGGATCACATCGGCATGGCGATTCGCTCCGTCGATCCGACGCGCCCGATCGTTTCGGGCATGCATGGGCTTTCGACGCGCGAGTCGGCCGCCGCCAACGTGCGCCAGAACGGCGAGATCGCCGACGTCCTCTGCACGCACCCCTATCCGTTCTACGTGCCGGGTTGCGGCAAGGAGGCGTTCAACACGATGCGGACGATCCTGCATCCGACGGCGGAGTCCGTCCTCTACCGCGACCTCGGCGGCAAGCCCTGCTTCGTCGAGGAGATCGGCAACCTCGGCACGAGCTGCGTGTCCGACGCGCGCACGGCGGCGGGCATGCGCGCGACGATGTTCAGCGCCTGGGCGAACGACCTCAAGGGCGTCCTCTGGTGGTGCAACTCCGATCAGGAAGTGCTGGACTTCCCGCCCTACACGCTGACGCCCTGCGAACGCGAGCTTGGCATGCTCCGGCAGGATCTCTCGCCCAAGCCCGTCATGCTGGAGATGCAGGCGTTCCAGCAGTTCCGCGCGTCGCTGCCGTTTCGGAAGCTCCCGAAGGCGAAGACCGACGCCGTCATCGTCGTCTCCGAGAAGAGCGATGGCTGGATTCCTGGCTTCGGGGCCTATCTGCTTGCGCGCCAGGCGGGCTTCAACCCGTCCTTCGCCGGCGCCGAGAGTCCGCTTCCCGACGCGGACTTCTACATCCTCTGTTCGAGCGAGACGGATTCGGACTACACGTATCCTGCGCAGAAGCGGCTGTACGAGAAGGTCGCCCAGGGGGCGACGGTGCTCGTCCTGTACTGCGGGGAGTCGCGCCTGACGCACCTGCGCGAGCACGCGGGCGTGGCCGTCGACTACTGCGCGCTCGCCTCGCGCAGCCGCACGTTTGCGCTGGCGGCCCATCCGGACCGCCCGATTTCCTGCACGGACGTGACGACCGCGCGCCTTTTGCCGGGCGAGGCCGAGGTGCTGGGCTGGACGACGGACGGTGAACCGGCGTTCACGCGCTTCCGCTTCGGGAAGGGGCAGATGCTCGTCTGCAATTCGCCGCTTGACCGCCAGGCGATCGCGCGGACGGACGTCTTCACGGGCGAGCGGATTCAGCCCTACTACCTCGTCTTCCGCGAGGCGGCGAAGTTGGCGGGGGTGGCGCAGACGGTTGCGAAGGGCGATTGTCCGTATGTGGGGATCACCGAGCATCCGACGGCGCAGGGCACGACGATCGTAGTCGCCATCAACTTCGAGCCGCGCGCGGTCACGTGTCCGATTCGCGTCACGGGTGCGCTGGGTGCGGTCTGGCGCGGCGACGTGACGCCCGCGCGCATTCGTTTGGAGGCCAACGAGGCCGCCGTTTTTGAGGTGCGGAAATGAAAGACGTTTCGATTGGCATTGACATTGGCGGCACGAAGTGCGCGCTGTCCGTCGGCCGTTGCGCGGCGGACAACGTAACGATTCTGCATCGCGAGGAGTTCCCGACGGCGGGCCTTTCGTGGCAGGACGTGCAGGAGGCCTTCGCGGCCCGCCTTTCGGCGGCTGTCGCGGACTTGGGCGTGACGGTGACGGGCATCGGCATCAGTTGCGGCGGTCCGCTCGACTCGCGGCGAGGCGTCATCCTCTCGCCGCCGAACCTGCCGGGCTGGGACGAGGTTCCCGTCGTGCAGTTCTTCGCCGAGCGCTTTGGCGTGCCCGTCCATCTTCAGAACGACGCGAACGCCTGCGCCTACGCCGAATGGCGGTTTGGCGCGGGACGCGGCACGCGGAACATGGTCTTCCTGACGTTCGGCACGGGTCTGGGCGCGGGGCTTGTTCTCGACGGCAAACTCTATTCGGGGACGAACGACAACGCGGGCGAGATCGGACACATCCGCCTCTCGCCGACGGGTCCGGTCGGCTACAACAAGGCGGGGAGCGCGGAGGGCTTCTGCTCGGGCGCGGGCATGACGCGGCTCGCGTTCATTCGCGCGAAGGAGCAGGGCGTCGAGCTTCCGGCGGACTTCAGCACGAAGGAACTTTTCCGCCGCGTGGACGCGGGCGATGCCTTTTGCACGGCCGTCTTCAAGGAGTCGGCCGCGCACCTCGGCATGCTCTTGTCGTACGTAATCGATATTCTCAATCCGGAGGTCATTGTCCTCGGCGGCGTCTTCATGCGCCAGCAGGCGCGGTTTCTCGCGGAGATCGAGCCGATCCTCGCGCGGGAGGCTTTGCCGTTCGCGCGGGGCGTCTGCCGGATCTGCGGCGCGGGCCTGTCTGAGAACATCGGCGACTACGCCGCCCTTGCCGTGGCAGGGTTGGAGAAATAATCGAATGATCGAATAATCGAATGGTCGAATGCTTGAAAACTTCAAATAATCGAATATCCCGTTTGTCCTTTGTCTTCTGTCCTTTGTTCTCTCTCTTAAACTCTTAATTTTATCTCCTTAATCTCCAATGAACAGCAACACGATCCTTGACGAGCTTTATTCCCGCTATCCGCAACTCGGCGGCTGTCGCGACGCAATCGCGAAGGCGCTCGACCTTTTGCTGGGCTGCTACCGGAACGGCGGACAGGTTCTCGTCTGCGGCAACGGCGGCAGTGCGGCGGATGCTGAGCATATCGTCGGCGAGCTGCTGAAGAAGTTCAAGCGGCATCGCGACATTGATGCCGCCGTTGCGGCGAAGCTGCCGCCGGAGCTTGCCGCGAAGTTGGAAGGCGCGTTGCCCGCCGTCTCGCTCGTCTCGATGAGCGGCATCCTCACGGCGTTCGCGAACGACGTCGCGTGGGAGACGGCCTTTGCCCAGCAGGTCTACGGGCTGGGCCGCGCGGGCGACGTGCTGATCTCGCTTTCGACGAGCGGCAACAGCGCGAACTGCGTGAACGCGGCGCTTGTCGCGCGCGCGAAGGGCCTGAAGGTCATCGCGCTGACGGGTGCGGGCGGCGGACGGCTCGGTGCGGCCGCCGACGCGGTTGTCGCTGTGCCGGAGACGGAAACGTACAAGGTTCAGGAACTCCATCTTCCGGTCTACCACGCGCTCTGCGCGTCCGTCGAGGAATGCCTGTTCGGCGCGCGGTGAAACGCGGACGCACAGTCGGCATCTGTTGGGTGTGGTGGAATTGACCGGAAAAAAAAATGGATATAATACATAATCGAACAACCAAGGAAAGGTACAAATCCATGACAATGAACAAAGCATGCGATGGAACGTTTCTGCGGCGCGTCCGTACGGACGGCCTGATGGGGGGGGGGGGGGGGGGGGGGGGGGGGGGGGGGGGGGGGGGGGTGGGGGGGGGG
>CAZWQY010000016.1:0-51706 GCA_964636295.1 uncultured Lentisphaeraceae bacterium
CCCGCGGCGGACGCCCGGCAGGGGCGCGACGGGTCCTCCCGCCGCGCCCCTGTTGTCTTTTGGTCATTCGCTTGTTGGCGCGCAGGCACGCGAACCGTGCGCCGCGCGCGCCGCAATTTTTGATATAATTGTCGCTATGAAACGTATTGTTCTCTTTTTGGCCACGAACCTGGCCGTGATGCTCGCGCTGGGCATTCTTGCGAATGTCCTTTGTGCGCTCCTTGGCACGTCCGTGGCTCAGCTCGTCGGCCCGGAATGGGCGGATCTGCTCATCTTTGCGTTCGTCTACGGCATGGTGGGCGCGTTCATCTCGCTTTTGCTTTCGAAGCCGATGGCGAAGTTTGCGTGTCGCGCGCGGACGATTGACGGAACGGAAGGCGATCAGGAGCGTTGGCTTGTCGCGACGGTCGAGGATCTGGCGCGCCGTGCGGGCGTGGCCACGCCGGAGGTCGCGATTTATCCGGGTGCGGCGAACGCCTTTGCGACGGGCGCGTTCCGCAATCATGCCCTTGTGGCCGTCTCGGAAGACATCATGGGGCAGATGTCGAAGGAGGAGCTGCGCGCCGTTCTCGGACATGAGATGAGCCACGTGGCGAACGGCGACATGGTGACGCTGACGCTCGTGCAGGGTGTGCTCAACGCCTTTGTGATTGTCATTTCGCGCGTTCTCGCGTCCATTCTCGCGAACGCGGGGAAGGGGGAGGGCGAGCGTCAGCGTGACGGCGGCGGGCTTTATTTCCTCCTCGTCATGGTGCTGCAGCTCGCGCTGGGCGTTCTTGCGTCGCTCGTTGTCTTCTGGTTTTCGCGCAAGCGCGAATACGCGGCGGACGCGGGTTCGGCGCGTCTTCTGGGTTCGCCGTCGCCGATGATCGCGGCGTTGCGTCGTTTGGGCAACCTCCAGCCGGGCGTTTTGCCGGATTCGCTCAAGGCGATGGGCATTGCCGAAGGGAAGAAGACGTCGATTTGGTCTACGCATCCCGCGCTCGAAGACCGCATTGCCGCGCTTCAGAACCTCTCGATTGCCGCCGTCTAGTTGGGGGGCTTGGCCACCCTTGACCGCGCGGCGGCAAAAAGATATAATCGCATCCATTTAAAACGGGAGTTTTGCCTTATGGAAGATTTGCAGGGCCTGTTGGAGAAAATCAACCGCGAGGGCGTTGAGAAGGCCGAGGCGGAGGCCGCGCGCATTGTCGGCGACGCGAAGGCGAAGGCCGCCGCGCTTCTGAAGGCGGCCGAGGCGGAGGCCGCGCAGACGAAGGCCGTCGCCGAGAAGACGGCCGCCGACTATCAGGCGCGCGCCGCCGAGACGGTGAAGCAGGCGGCGCGCGACGTCGTCCTTTCCGTGCGCGAGGCGGTGACGCGCCTGCTGGAGGGGCTGCTCGCGAAGGACGTCGAGGCCGCGCTGTCGGATGACGCCGTCGCCGTGGGTCTGGTCGCGGACGCGGTTCGCGACTTGACGGGCGCGGGCGAGGTCGTCGCGGGCGCGAAGCTGGCCGCCGCGCTCAAAGCCCAGGCTGCCGCGCTCAAGGATTTCACGCTCGTGACGGACGAGGCGGCGGGCACGGGCTTTTCCGTCCGCCTCGACGGCGGGCGCGTCGAGCACGCCTACACGGGCGAGGTGATTGCGGCGGAACTGGCCAAGCGTCTGCGGCCGGATCTTGCCGCGCTTCTCAAATGAGCGTCGATTACATCGTCGCGAGCCTTCCGGCCCTGCGTTTCGGCGAACCGCCCGCACTCACGTGGGAGGCGTTCGCGGCGCGCGCGGACGTCGCGTTGCCCACGGCGTGGACGGATCTTGAGACGCAGCTCCGCAATGCGATGGCCGAGGCGCGCGGCGGTGGCGACAAGTACCGCCATGCGGCGGCGGGCTGTTCGCTCTACTGGAAGAACCGCGTGCTCGCGTGCTTTCAGGAGAAGGACGTCCTGAAGCGCGACGAGCTGCTGGATCGCGTCTGGTGGGATGCGGCGGGCGAGCTGACGCCGCCGACCAATCCGCTGGGCGCGGGCGCGCTCGCGACCTATGCCGTGCGCCTCAAGATCGCGCTCAAGCGCGCGCGCATCTCGTCCGACGCCGGCAACGCCGCGTTTGACCGCCTCACGGCCGAGACGAAACGAACGTTCTGATTCCCTTTTGCAATTCGCCCATTTCCAATTCGACCATTCGCAATTCGATTATTTCCCCACTATGACAACAGGCAAAATCACGGGTGTCAACGGCAACATGATCACCGTCCGTTTTGACGGTGCGGTGGCGCAGAACGAAGTCGGCTACGCGAAGTTGGGCGACAAGCGGCTCATGGCCGAAATCGTGCGCGTGCGCGGCGAGAAGTGCGACCTTCAGGTCTTTGAATCGACGACCGACCTCACGGTCGGCACGGACGTCGAGTTCACGGGCGAACTCCTCGCGGCGGAACTGGGTCCGGGCATGCTCGCGCAGGTCTACGACGGGCTTCAGAATCCGCTGGCCGACCTGGCGAACGAGGCCGGCAAGATCTCGAAGGACGCGGCGTTCTTCCTCCAGCGCGGGCTTTACCTGCCGGGTCTGCCGCGCGACCGCAAGTGGGATTTCCATCCGCTTGCGAAAGTCGGCGACCGCGTCCGTGCGGGCGACTTCCTCGGTTGGGTGACGGAGGGCATCTTCGACAACAAGACGATGCCGGGCCACAAGATCATGGTGCCGTTCTCCTTTCGTGGCGTCTACACCGTGAAGACGATTGCCCCGGCCGGCGACTACACCGTGACGGAGACGATCGCCGAGCTTCTCCCCGACGCGTCCAAGCTTCCAAACGCGCCCGCGCGTTCCGTCACCATGCTCCAGCGTTGGCCGGTGAAGGTGCCGATCACGTGCTTCACGGAGCGCCTGGCGCCTGAGGAGACGCTGGAGACGACGGTGCGCACGATTGACACGTTCTTCCCCGTCGCGGTCGGCGGCACGTACTGCATCCCCGGCCCGTTTGGCGCGGGCAAGACGGTGCTTCAGCAGACGACGGCGCGCTACGCGAAGGTCGACGTCGTCATTTCCGCCGCGTGCGGCGAGCGCGCGGGCGAGGTCGTCGAGACGCTGAAGGAGTTCCCGGAGATCGTGGACCCGAAGACGGGCCAGTCGCTCATGAAGCGCACGATCATCATCTGCAACACGTCGTCGATGCCGGTCGCGTCGCGCGAAGCGTCCGTCTACACGGCCGTCACGCTTGCGGAGTACTTCCGCCAGATGGGGCTGAATGTCCTCGTGCTGGCCGACTCGACGTCGCGCTGGGCGCAGGCGATGCGCGAGCTGTCGGGCCGGCTGGAGGAGATTCCGGGCGAAGAGGCGTTCCCGGCCTATCTGGAGTCGCGCATTGCGGCGTTCTACGAGCGCGCGGGGCGCGTGCGTCTCCGCAACGGGGCGACGGGTTCGGTCACGATCGGCGGCACGGTCTCGCCGGCGGGCGGCAACTTCGACGAGCCGGTCACGCAGGCGACGCTGAAGGTCGTCGGCGGCTTCCATGGCCTGTCCCGTGCGCGGTCGGACGCGCGGCGCTATCCCGCGATCGATCCGCTTGACTCCTGGAGCCACTACAACTCGGTCATCGACCAGGCGCGCGTTGAGCGCGCGCGCGCGATTCTGCGCAAGGGCAGCGAAGTCGGCCAGATGATGAAGGTCGTCGGCGAGGAGGGTACGTCGCTCGAGGACTTCACGACGTACCTGAAGGCCGAGTTCCTGGATGCGGTGTATCTGCAGCAGAACGCCTTCAGCGAGGCGGACGCGACGACGCCCGTCGCGCGGCAGAAGGTCATGTTCGACGTCGTCGAGAAGGCGCTGCTCGCGACCTATTCCTTCACGGAGAAGCCCCAGGTGCGCGCGTTCTTCATGGATCTCCAGCAGACGTTCATCGATTGGAACGACAGGGCGATGGACGCGCCGGAGTTCGCGACGCTCCAGTCGTCGCTCGTCCAGAAGATCGCGGCGGCGCAGGCCTCGGAACGCTGACGACGTGCTGAACAGGCTGACAGTCCGGAATCTCGCGGTCGTCGAGAAGGTCGAGGTCGAGTTCGATCCCGCCCTGAAC
This sequence comes from uncultured Lentisphaeraceae bacterium, assembly GCA_964636295.1. Taxonomy (GTDB): domain Bacteria; phylum Verrucomicrobiota; class Kiritimatiellia; order RFP12; family UBA1067; genus UBA1067. The sequence continues at coordinate 4,050 of CAZWQY010000016.1, forward strand.
GTCATTACGGGCGAGACGGGCGCGGGCAAGTCCGTCCTGATGGGCGCGCTTGAACTGGCGCTCGGCGGTCGGGCGGAGGCGTCGGTCGTGCGAGACGGCGCGAAGGAGGCCGAGGTCGAGGCTGACTTCGGCGACTGGGTCGTTCGCCGCACGGTGACGCGCGAAGGGCGTTCGCGGGCCTGGGTCAACGACGAGAGCGTGTCCGTCGCCGAGCTGAAGGAACTGGGGCGGACGCTTGTTGACATCCATGGGCCGACGGCGAACCAGCGGCTTGTCGAAGAGGCTTTCCAGCGCGAGCTGCTGGATGCGCAGGGCAAGGTCGGCCCGTTGGCCGAGGCGTACACGGCGTGTTGGCGCCGCTATTCGGCGGTGCTGTCCGAAATTGCGGCGATTCAGGGCCTGGGCGACGAAGACGAGGCGGACATGCTGCGCTTTCAGGTCGACGAACTCGCGGGCGCGGCATTGACGGAGGACGACGAGACGGTTGCCGAGCGGCATGCGCGGGCGGCGCACGCCGAGGAAGTCGTCGAAGACGCCAATGCGCTGACGGAGGCGTTGGGCGGCGACCGGGGCGTTTCGGAGATCCTGGCGGCGCTTCAGCCGAAGTTCCGCGCAATGGCGCGGCATTTGCCGGCGGCCGAATCCTGGGCGGTGGAGGCTGACGAAATTGCCGTGCGGGTGCAGGAGCTGTCGCGCTCGATTGCCGATGCCGTGTCCGCGCTGGACGTCGGCGAGGAGGATTTCGCGGCGTTGGACGCGCGGCTGACGCTCGTCAACCGCCTGAAGCGCAAGTATCGCGTCGAGAGCGTGGCGCGGCTTCAGACGCTGTTGGCGGAGAAGACGGCGCGCCTGGAGGCGATCGAGAACCGTGACGCGCGGCTGGCGGAACTCGCGGCGGCGCGCGCGGCGGCGGAGCGGGACTTGCGTGCGGCGGGCGAGAAGCTGACGCGGGCGCGCGCGGCGGCGGGCGAGGCACTTGCGAAAGCGGTCACGAAGGAATTGAAAGACCTCGGCTTCCGGCAGGCGAAGTTCTCTGTCGCGTTGCAGTCGCAGGAACCGGACGCGCACGGCTGTGATCGTGTCGTCTTCATGTTCGAGCCGAATCCCGGCGAGGCGGCGCGGCCGCTGGCGGCCATTGCGAGCTCGGGCGAAATCGCCCGCGTCATGCTGGCGCTCAAGGTCGTCACGACCGCCAAACGCCCCACCGCCAAAACCCACAAACAGACAGACCCCCAAACCGCCAAACTGCCAAACCGCCAAACTGCCAAACCGCCAAACGCCCAAACCCTCGTCTTTGACGAGATTGACGCGAACATCGGCGGCGAAGTCGGGCGTGTCGTCGGGGAGAAGATGCGCGCGGTTGCGCGGACGCATCAGGTCATTGCCATCACGCACTTGCCGCAGTCCGCCGTTTACGGCACGCGGCACTTTGTCGTCTCGAAGTCCGTTTCGGACGGTCGGACGCGCACCTCACTTTCACCCGTCGCGGGCGACGCGCGCGTTTCGGAAATCGCGCGGATGCTCGGCGGCGAGAAACTCACAAGCGTAGTCAGAAAACATGCGGAAGAACTCCTCCAATTATCCTGTTGAACTTGTCTCAGACGTTTTCGGGGATTCCCCCGTCCTTGCCGACCTCCTTTCCGGCGTGTCGCGCGTTTTGCTGGTCGCGGACCTGAACGTCGTCCAGCGGACGGCGGGTCTCGGCACGAAGATCGGGGGTTACGTGCAGGCGCACGGCATCACGCTTGCGAGCAACCCCGTCGTGATCGGCGGCGGCGAGAAGATCAAGTCCGACGGACTCCAGAGCGTGCGGACGATTGTCACGGCGATCTTGGACGCGAAGTTGGGGCGGAACGACGTCGTTCTTGCACTGGGCGGCGGGACGTTGCTGGATGTCGCGGGCTACGCGGCGGCCCAGGCGCGCGGCGGCGTGCAGATCGTGCGCATGCCGACGACGCCGCTGGCCATGATGGGCGCGGCGTTCGCCGACCGGGCGTCCGTCAACGTTGCCTCGGTCAAGGATGCCCTGCGCGTCGCCTCGGTTCCGAAGGCCGTCGTCGTCGATCCGACGTTTGCGGCGACTGTGCTGGATGGCGTTTGGCGCAGCGGCATGGGCGAAGCGGCGCGGCTCGCGGTCGCGACGGACGCGACGCTCCTGAAGAAGCTGGAGAAGCTGCTGCCGGACTATGCGGCGCATCGGCCGGGGATTCTCGAAGAGGTGGTGCAGACCGTCCTGGCGACGCGGGCAAAGAAGGGCGGCAGCGACCTCGCGCTGTGGGCGGCGAACCGGTTCGAGTCCCTGAGCGGCTACAAGCAGCCGCATGGCTATGGCGTTTCGCTGGGCCTTCTGCTGGAGGTGCAGGCGGCGGTTGCGCGAGGGGTCGTGTCCGAGGCGGATGCCCAGCGCGTGTGGGACATCCTGAAGGGGTGTGGCGCGTTGGACGGCCTTTCGCACGCGCAGCATTTGCTGCAACAGGCGGATGCGCTCCTGTGCGGGTTGGATGCCTGGCTTTTGGGCGCGCCCGAAGGCGTGCCGACGCTGGCGGCCTTGGGCAAGAGCGCGTTGGCGCCGGAACCCGACCGCGAGGCCTATCGGGCGGCGCTTAAGAAGATGTGCGCGGGCTAACAGTTCTTTTTGCTATAATACGAAATCTATGAAACGAAAACTCCTCTGCTGCGCGGCCTTGATCGCCCTGTGCTGTGGCCTTTCGGTCGCCCAAGAGTCAAAGGTCGTCGTCGGCGAGGGCGAGGCCGCGAAGACCTACGAACTGACGAAGGCCGAGGACGCGAAGGCCTATGTCGAGGCGTATGCCGACAACGTGCAGGCCGATCCGGCATTCAAGGCGCACGAGGCGCAGGCCCTGGCGACGGTGCGCCTCTCGGAGCCGCTGTTCGGGACGTGGTGGGCGATCTTTCCGCCGCTTCTCGCGATTGTGCTCGCGCTCATCACGAAGGAGGTCTACTCGTCGCTCTTTCTCGGCATTGTCTCGGGCGGTGTCTTGTACGCCTTTAAGGCGGACGGCTTCGTCGGAATGTTCGAGACGGCGATTACGCACGTCGTGCAGGCCGGCTTCATCGCGAAGGTCGCCGACGCCTACAACGTCGGCATCCTGATTTTCCTCGTCCTTCTCGGCGCGCTCGTCGCGATGATGAACAAGACGGGGGCGTCGGCGGCGTTCGGCCGCTGGGCGCAGACGCACATCAAGAGCCGCGTCGGCGCGCAGATCGCGACGATTGTCCTCGGCATGCTCATCTTCGTCGACGATTACTTCAACTGCCTGACGGTCGGTTCGGTCATGCATCCCGTCACGAAGGCGAAGAAGGTCTCGGCCGCGAAGCTTTCGTATCTCATCGACGCGACGGCGGCGCCGATCTGCATCATCGCGCCGATTTCGAGTTGGGCGGCGGCGGTTGCCGGCTTTGCGAAGGGCGCGGGCGCGGAAAGCGGCTTCTCGCTTTTCATTGCCGCGATTCCCTATAACTTCTATGCGATTCTGACGATTGTCACGATGTTCGTGCTCGCGCTCATGAAGTTCGACTTCGGCCCGATGCGCCGGCATGAAGAGGCGGTCGCCGCCGGACGGCCTGACCTCGGCGCGCTGGAGGAGGCGACGGCCGTCCTCACGAAGAACGAGCGCGGGCGCGTCATGGATCTCGTCATCCCCGTTCTCGTGCTGATTGCCGCGTGCGTCGTCGGCATGATCTATTCGGGCGGCTTCTTCGCTGAGGGCGAGGCGTTCCACGACTTCATGGTGGCGTTCTCGAATTCCGATGCCTCGGTCGGCCTGACGCTCGGCTCGATGGTCGCGCTCGTCTTCGCGGTCGTCTTCTACGTCTGCCGCCGCGTCATCTCGTTCCGCGACTGCATGGACGGTTTCCCGGAGGGGTTCAAGGCGATGGTGCCGGCGATCATGATCCTCTGCTGCGCGTGGACGCTCAAGGGCATGACGGACGCGCTGGGCGCGAAGGTGTTCATCTCCGACCTCATCAACGGGCCGGCGGCGGGGCTCTACAACTTCCTGCCGGCGATCATCTTCGTGATTGCCGTCATCCTCGCGTTCTCGACGGGGACGAGCTGGGGCACGTTCGGCATCCTGATCCCGATTGTCCTCGCGGCGATTTCGGACGGCTCGATGACGATCATCGCCGTCTCGGCCTGCATGGCGGGCGCGGTCTGCGGCGACCACTGCTCGCCGATTTCCGACACGACGATCATGGCGTCGGCCGGTGCGCAGTGCAACCACATCGTCCATGTGAACACGCAGCTTCCCTACGCGCTCACGGTGGCGGCCGTCTCGTTCGTCGCGTACATCGCCGCGCCGTTCGTCGGCACGCCCTGGATTGCCCTGCCGCTTGCGATCGGGCTTATGCTGGCGACGCTCTTCTTCCTCCAGCTCGTCTTGTCCGGGCCGGAGACGAAGATCGGCGACGACGCGATTGCGCACAAGCGCAAGCAGATGGAGAATGGGAAATGATTAAATAATCGAATAATCGAATGGTCGAATGAGCGAATGGGTGAATTGTTTGGGGGTTTGGACGTTTGGAGGTTTGGAAGTCGGAGAGGTTGGAATTTAAAAGCGAAAAGGTAAACAAAGGAAGACTGAAATGAAGAATCTAATGATTGTGCTGGCGGTTGCGATGACGCTCTGCGGGTGCGCGAAAAACGACGCGAACACCCTCAAGATGATTACGGAGGCGACGTTCCCGCCCTACGAGTTCCTGCGCGGACAGGAGATCGTCGGCATTGACGTCGAGATCTGCAAGGCGGTCGCCGCGAAGATGGGCAAGACGTTCGCGGTCGAGAACGTCGATTTCGACTCCGTCATTCCGTCTGTCATGTCGGGCAAGGCCGATGTCGCGGCCGCCGGCATCACCGTGACGGAAGACCGCAAGAAGAACGTCGATTTCTCCGACGTCTATGCGAAGACGGAAATCGTCCTCATCTACAAGAAATCCGCGCCGCTCCTCACGGCGGCCGACTGCAAGGGCAAGCGCATCGGCGTCCAGGGCGGCAACACGGCGGAGACGATCGTGATCGAGCAGTTCAAGCAGGAGCCGGAACGCTTCCGTTCCGCCGCCGAGGCGTGTGCCGCGCTCAAGGCGGGGCGTTGCGACGGCGTGCTCGTGGACGTCGAGCCGGCGAAGAACTGCGTCCTCGGCGAGCCGGAGCTGGCGATTGCGCCGACGCCGATCAACCTTGAGGAGTACGCCATTGCAATCAAGAAGGGCCGTCCCGAACTCCTGAAGGCGATCAACGAGACGATTGCCGAACTGAAGGCGAGCGGCAAGATGGCCGCCATTCGCGCGCAGTACAAGAAGGAAGCGGACGGACTGAAAAAGTGAAGCAAGGGAACACGGAAATGAAGAAGTTGATGATGGCTTTCGCCGCAGTGGCGATGCTCGCGGGCTGCTCGGACAAGGGTGGCTCGCTCAAGATGATTACGGAGGCGACGTTCCCGCCCTACGAGTTTCTGCGCGGACAGGAGATTGTCGGCATTGACGTCGAGATCTGCAGGGCGGTCGCCGCGAAGCTGGGCCGTCCGTTCGAGGTCGAGTCGGTCAATTTCGACTCGGTCATCCCGACGGTCATCTCCGGCAAGGCCGATCTCGCGGCGGCGGGCATCACGGTCACGGAAGACCGCAAGAAGAATGTCGATTTCTCGATTCCCTACGTGAAGACGGGCGTCGTCTTCGTCTACAAGAAGGGGACGGCCTACGCGACGGGCGCGGACGCGAAGGGCAAGAAGGTCGGGGTCCAGAGCGGCACGACGAGCGAGACGTTTGTGACGGACGAACTCAAGCAGCAGCCCGAGCGCTTCGATTCGCCGGCGGCGGCTGTCGCGGCCCTGAAGGCGGAGCGCGTGGACGTCGTCATTGCCGACATCGATCCGGCGAAGAATTGCGTGAAGGGCGAGGCGGAGCTTGCGCTTTCCGGCTTCATCACCTCTGAGGAGTATGCCGTCGCGATCCGCAAGGGACAGCCCGACCTTCTGAAGGCGATCAACGAGACGATTGCCGAGGCGAAGGCCGACGGACGGCTCGCGAAGTGGATCGCCGACTACACGGCGGAAGCGGACAAATTGAAAGAGAAATAATCGAATGTTTGAATGTTCGAATGGTTGATGACCGAATGTTCGAATGGGTTGTATCAGGTAGGATGATTGATTGAGGTCGCATGATTCAGTCTTTGATTGACGATTTTCAGCTCTGCTTCGTCAAGAACGGGCGTTGGCAGTATTTGTGGAATGGCCTGGGCGTTACGCTTGAAGTTGCGCTGACGGCAATTGCGTTGGGGCTTCTGATTGGCTTCGTCGTGGCCATCATCCGTTCGTCGCATGACAAGTACGGGCGGTTTCCCATTCTCAATGCGCTCGCGAAGGTCTACCTCACGATCATTCGCGGCACGCCGATGGTCGTGCAGCTCCTGATCTGCTACTTCATCATCTTGCAGTCGCTCGACAAGGTGGTTGTGGCGATTCTTGCGTTCGGCATCAATTCGGGCGCGTATCAGGCCGAGATTCTGCGCGCGGGCATCATGTCGATCGATCCTGGCCAGATGGAGGCGGGGCGTGCGCTCGGGTTGGGCTACTGGAAGACGATGCTTCGGATTGTCCTGCCGCAGGCGATTCGCAATGTCCTTCCTGCGCTCGGCAACGAGTTCATCGTCCTCATGAAGGACACGTCGATCGTCGGTTACATTGCGCTCTGCGATCTCGCCAAGGGCGGCGACATCATCCGTTCGCAGACCTATTCGGTCTACACGCCCTACTTGACGGTCGCGGCGATTTACCTCATTCTCGTGATGTCGTTCACGTGGCTGTTGGGCAAACTGGAGCGGCACTTGCGCAATACGGGCGCCGATCCCGTCCACAACGATTCGTAAGAATTGGACTCGTCCGTCCGAAGGAGAATTCCCATGGAAGACCACAAGAGTGGTGCGCGAGCCTCTGGCTCAGGTGCGGGTCGCGCGCGTCGCGCGGCCGCGTTTATCGTTGCCCGTTGGCTCGTCACGAAGGAGTTCCCCGCGACGCTTCTCCCCGAGGGGGCGGATCGCGCGTTTGTGCAGGATCTCGTCTACACGGTGATTCGCCGGCTTCGTCCGTTGCGGCGAATTCTCGGCACGTTCGTGAAGCAGTGGCCGAAGGGCGAGCTGGAGGCTCTTCTCTACGTTGGCGCGGCGCAGATTCTCTACATGGATGACGTGCCGGACTTCGCGGCGGTCAACGAGACGGTCGCGGCGGCGAAGGCGTGCGACAACCCGTCCATTGCGCGCGTCGTCAACGGCGTTCTGCGAAATGTCATTCGTCAGCGCGCGTCGCTTGTCCTGGGTACGGAACTGGAGACGTTCCCCACGGCCCTCGTCCGTCGGTGGACGGCGCGCTTTGGCGCGGCGGAGGCCGAACGGCTGGCTGCGTGGCACAATGCGCCGGCCATCACCTATCTGGCGCGGCGGGACGGCACGTTCGTTGCGCTCGAACGCGGCAAGAAGGTCGCGGACGTCCCTGGCTTCGCGGACGGCGAGTTCATCGTGCAGGATCCGGGCACGCGCCTGGCGGTCGATCTTCTTGATCCGCAGCCCGGCGAGCGGATTCTCGATGCCTGTGCGGCGCCAGGCGGCAAGGCCGTCCAGATGGCGTGGCGGGGCGCGGACGTGACGGCGTGCGAAGTCAATCCGCGCCGCCGTGTGCGTCTGGAGGAGAACATCGCGCGCCTGAAGCTGCCGATTAAGGTTGTGGAGGCGTTGGGAAATAATCGAACAATCGAATCGTCGAAAGTCCTCGTCGATGCGCCGTGCTCCAACACGGGGGTCTTCCGTCGGCGGCCGGATGCGCGCTGGAACTGGACGGCGGAGAAGCTTTCCGAACTCGTGAAGCTTCAGGCGGAAATCCTCGATGCGGCGGCGGCGCAGGTCGCGCCGGGCGGCGTGCTCGTCTACTCGACGTGCTCGAACGAGCCGGAGGAGAATGCGGAGCAGGTTGCGGCATTTCTCGCGCGTCATCCCGACTTCACGTTGCGGGAGTCGAAGGAGTCCGTGCCGTTCGAGACGGGGCATGACGGCGCGTTCTCCGCCGCGCTCGTTCGCGTCGCCTAGCACGGCGGCGGTCGTTTCCGGTTTGTGCGTCGAAAGGGGCCTGTCCCCCGTGAGAGAAAGGTGAGCGAGATGAAAAGGGTTCTTGTGCTGGGCTTTTTGTTCGGGCTGGCGGGGTTGAGGACATCGGGTGCCTGGATTGCGCATCCGGACATGGCGAACCTTCCGCCGCGCAACGTGTGGGCACGGCAGTTGGAGCGGAACAGGCTCGCGCCTGTCGATGTGCGTTGGCAGAACCGGCATTACCTCTTCCGGCGCACATTTGACCTGAAGGCCGTCGGCAAGGCGACAATGCGCATCACGGCCGACGACTACTACAAGCTCTACGTGAACGGCACGTTCGTTGCGATGGGCCCTGCGGCGGGCACGACGGACTGCACGTACTGCAATGTGATTGACGTGACGCCCTATCTCGTGAAGGGCCGCAACACGCTCGCCGTCCATACGTATTATCAGGGGCTCGTCAACCGCGTCTGGGTTTCGGGCGACAACCGACAAGGGCTTTGGCTGGAGTTGGAGATGGACGGGCAACCGCTTCTCGCGAGCGACGAGACGTTCAAGGTCGCGCGGCATCGCGGCTTTTCGGCTTTGGGGAAGGTCGGCTATGACACGCAGTTTCTCGAATGCTATGACGCGGGTGCGCCCGAAGTCGGATTCGAGCGTCCGTCGTTTGACGATGCGGACTGGGTGGCGGCCGTTCGACATCCCCTCGGCGACGACTACCATCTTGTCGAGCAGCCTACGCCGGGCGTCGTGACGGAGTGGTGCGAACCCGTCGCCGTCGAACGACTGGCGGCGGGGGGCCTGCGCCTGGACTTTGGCGGCGTCTTTGTCGGCACGGTCGAGTTCGCCGCGTCGGGGAAGAAGGGCGATTCGGTTGAGATTCGGTGCGGACAGGAACTGAATGCGGACGGTTCGGTGCGTCACAAGTTGCGGGCGAACTGCGATTACATCGAGCGGATGATTCTCTCCGGAGGGCCGCGCGATGTCCTGAACCAGTATGACTACAAGAGCTTCCGCTATCTGGAACTTGTCCCTGCGGCGGGCGTCCGAATTGACGCGGACAGCGTTCGGCTCGTGGCGCGCCACCAGCCGTTTACGCTGAAGGCTCGTCCGAATTTCACGGATCCGGCCCTGCGCCCGGTCTGGGATCTCTGCGTCAACACGTTCCGCTATGGCGTGCAGGAGCAGATCATGGACTGCATGGAGCGCGAGAAGGGCTACTATCTCGGAGATGGCTGCTATACGATGCTGGCCTACTGCCTCCTGACGGAAGACTGGCGCTTGGCAAGGAAGTTCTTTGACGATTTCCTGCGGACGCGGCGGATTGACCGAGGTCTCGTCACGTGCGCGAACTGTTCGTTCGTGCAGGAGATCGCCGAGTATCCGTTCATGCTGGTCTTGTTCGCCTATTGGTACTTGGAGCAGACGGGTGACGCGCCGTTTGTCGCCGCGCGCTTCGATGCGCTGGCGGATGTCGTCGATTCCTATCGTGCACGCTATGCGCGGCCAGATGGCCTTCTCACCAACCTCGACAAGTGGTGCGTCGTTGAGTGGCCGAAGAATTTTCAGGACGGTTATGATGCGGACGTCCGTGAGGGCCGCGTTTGCACGGATGTGCACAACGCGATCAACGCCTGGTACATCATTGCCGTGCGAAGCCTGAACGCGCTTGCCCTGCGGTTGGGGCGTCCGCCGTATGCGGACGTGAAGCCGCTTGCGGATGCCTTTCGCGCGGCGTTTTGGGATGCGGATCGTCATTTGTTCGTCGATCGCGTGGGTTCGCGTCATGTAAGCCTTCCCGGAAACGTGTACGCGGCGTTCGCGCGTCTGGCACCGGCGGATGATGCGGCCGCATCGGCGGCTTTTCTGAATCTCGTGAAAGAGAAGCGGTATTCGTCGATCAGCCTCTTCCAGTTCGTTCCGCTGTTCTGCTGGTTGCGTGACGCGGGCGAGGAAAAACTTCTGCACGAACTTCTTGTTTCGCCAGACGCCTGGATGCGGAATCTGCGTGAGGGCGCGACGCGCACCTTCGAGGGGTGGGGCCGCGACACGAAGTGGAACACGTCGCTGTTCCACTTGACGATTGCCTCAGTGGTGCTCTTTCTGACGGACGCGCACCTTCCCCTGCCCTAGTGCGCGGGGCCGTCCCTGTCTCGTGGCGGCATTCACATCCCCAATGCGGCGCGGAAAAGTGCCGTCTGCGTGCGCCAGGTGTCGGCGAGCGGACGGTAATGGCTCGTGCGGTTGCCGTCTTCGTAGACGGTGGCGATCGGAATCTGCACAGGCGGTTGCGGCAGCTTCACGGCCGCGACGAGCATGCGGGACTCGTAGTCGTAGCGGTCGCCCGCGAGCGCGGCGACGCGCGGCAGAAACGCGCGCGGAATGCCGCGTAGTCCCGTCTGCGTGTCGCGAATCCATGTGCCCGTGAGGAGGAAGAACTCGCCGCACGTCCAGAAGTTGCCAAGGCGACTGCGAAAGGGCACGTGTCCCTCAAACGCGCGAACGCCGAGCGTGAGGCAGTCGGGGTGCGCCGCTGTCGCTTCGGCGACGCGCCGAATGTCCGCCGGCAGATGCTGGCCGTCCGCATCGGCCGTGACGACGCCGCGCGCGTCTGGAAAGTGCTGGAGAACGTCGGCGAACGCCGTCTTGAGCGCTGCGCCCTTGCCGCAGTTGGTCGCGTGGCGGAGAAGGCGGACGCCTGGCAGTTCCGCGAGGGACGCAAAGACGGCGTCCGCGTGGCGCGAACCGTCGTCCACGACAACGAGGCCCGCGAACAGGGGGGCGAGTTCGCGGACGAGTTCCGGCAGTTTGGGGCTTGGCTCGTAGGCCGGCAGGACAAGGACGAGGCTTCTCATGGCGCGCACATTATATGATATAATACGCGCCATGAAAAGAGCGGACTTGGAAGAGCAGATTCGGCAAGAAATTCTCGCGAGCGTCGAGGTTGACGGGCTCACGGCGGCGGACTTGCCGGCGGAGGCGTCGCTCTTCGGGGCGGATGGCGTCGGGCTTGATTCGATTGACGCGCTGGAGATTGGCGCGGCGCTGCGCAAGCGGTTTCAGGTGAAGTTCAAGGCGAATGCGGCGGAGAACAAGGTTCATTTCCGCTCGATCGCGTCGCTGGCGGAGTTCATCGCGGCGAATCTTGGCGAAACGTTGGAAGGTTAACGGAAGATGAAGACGAAAGAAGAAGTCCTGTCGGCAATTGCGGACGTTCTGGTGGCGGAATTCGAGCTGGATCGCGCGAAGCTCGTTCCGGAGGCGCGGCTTTTCGAGGATCTTGACCTCGATTCCATTGACGCGGTCGATCTCGTCGTGCGCCTCCAGCAGCAGACGGGCCTCAAGGTCAAGGCCGAGGATTTCAAGGCCATTCGCACGCTCGGCGACGTTGCCGACGTCATCGTGAAGCTCGCCGCCGAACAGGCGAAGTGATGGGCGTGCGCGCCGCGCGGATGGGGTTGCGCGTGGCGGGGGCGATTGCCCTCGTCTGGGTTCTGTATCTCCTGCGCGCGAGTGTCTGGTTTCGGCTCTATCCGGCGGCCGTCGTTGCGGTTGCGCTTATCGTCTTCGCCGGGTCGCTGCGGCGTGTGCCGCTCGTCGAGCGGATTGCACGCTCGCGCGGCGAATCTCTGGACGCGCGCGGCGTTGCCTACTGTCGCGCGGTGACGGTGGCGTGGGTCGCATTCCTGTCGGTTCACTTTGTCGTCACGGTCGCGACGGCATTTGCGCCGCCGGCCGTCTGGGCGTTCTACAACGGTGCGCTCGCCTATGTCCTCCTGGGCGCGATGTTCGTGGGCGAGTGGTTCGTGCGGCGGAGGGTGCGCCATGGCTGACGTCGTCTTTCTCTCCTCGGGCACAACGGGTGCGCCGAAGCGAATTGTGCGGACGGATGCCTCGTTGGAGGCGGACGCGCAGTCGCTTGTCGCGGCGTTCCCCGACCTTTGGGCAACGCATCCGCGCATTGTCTCGTCGGCGCGTCCAGACCATATGCTCGGCCACCTCTGGTGCGTCCGTGCGCCGCGTCTTGCGGGGTGCGTCGCCCACCCGAACGTTGTCCTGTCCGTCGAGGAACTCGCCGCTGTTGCGACTGAGGGCGCGCCCGTCCTTTTCGTGACGACGCCGTCCTTTCTTGAAAAGGCCCTCGCGCATCCCGATTTCCCGTCGCTCAAGGGACATCTTGCGGGACTGGTCGTTTCGGGCGGCGCGCTGCGGCCTGCGACGGCGCAGGCCGTTCGCGCGGCCCTGGGGGTCTGTCCCCTGGAGATCTATGGCTCGACGGAGGCTGGCACGGTCGCGTGGCGGCGCGTGGACGCGGGCGAGCTGTTCACCCTGCACGTGGGCGTGACGGCGACGCGCGACGCGGCGACAGGCGCGCTCGTCGTTGATTCGCCGTATGCGATGGCACGGCCGCTGACGCTGTCGGATGCCGTCGAGTTCGTTGCGCCGCGTCAGTTCCGTCTGCGTGGACGACTGGATCGGCAGGTGAAGATCTTGGAGGAGTTCGTCTCCCTGTCGGCGGTCGAGGCCGCGCTTGCGGGGCACCCGTTCGTGGCGGACGTGCGCGCGGAGGCGTTTGGCGAGGGGGTTCCGCGTCTCGGCGCGCTTGTCGTGCTTTCGGACGCGGGGCGCGCCGCGTTGGCGCAGGGGACGTATGCGGCGTTCGCGGCCACGCTTCGGCGCGACCTTCGGGACACGCTGGACGGGCGGGCGTTCCCGCGCCGTCTGCGTGCCGTGCGCGCGTTGCCCGTGGATGCGCGCGGCAAGACGACGGCGGCGGACGCGCGCGCGGCCCTCGCGGTGTGGTGTCGTGAGCCGGTCGTCTGCGCGTGGTCGGCGACGGCGACGGCGTTGACGGCAACGCTCGTCTTTCCGCCGGACGCCGAATGCTTTCAGGGGCATTTTCCGGGCTTCCCGGTTCTGCCGGGCGTGGCGCAGCTCTATTTCCTGCGCCACTTCGCGCGACAGGCATTCCCCGATTTCCCCGAGGCGGCGACATACCGCAAGCTCAAGTTCCAGCGGCTTGTTCGCCCGTCGGAAGCGGTCTCGCTGGCGGTGACGCGCGCGGGCGAGAGGGCGTTTGCGTTTACGCTTGACGTGGGATCGTCCCGCGCGGCGTCGGGTCTCGTCGTGCCGTCGTCCGAAGCGTCAGCCCCCGCCTCGGAATCCTAGGCGCCGGGCTGACGCGGAAGCGTGAAGGCGAAGACGGTCGTGTGGCCGGGATCGGACGAGACGGACACCTCGCCGCCATGGAGCTGGACGATGTGCTTGACGATTGCAAGGCCAAGCCCCGTGCCGCCGAGCGCGCGACTGCGCGATTTGTTGATGCGGTAGAAGCGTTCGAAGAGGTGCGGCAGGTGCTCGGACGGAATGCCGATGCCGAAGTCCGCGACGGCGACCGTGACATGTCCGTCTGTGACCGCCGAGGTGAGGCGAACCGTGTCCGAACCCGAATAGCGCAGGGCGTTCTCGATGAGGTTGACGAGCACTTCCTCCAGCCGCGTCGCATCGCCGAGGACGGTCGCGGCGTCGTTGCGGACGAGTTCAAGGCGTACGCCGCGTGCGCGAGCCTTGGATTCCTCCTGCGTGACGACGGTGCGGATGAGGTCGTTCAGCGGCAAGGGGGCGAATGTATGCGTCTCCTGAAGCTGTTCGCGCTCGATTTGCGCCAGCGCGAGGACGTCCTGCACAAGACTGCTGAGCCGCCGGCTTTCCGCGCGGACGATGCCGAAGAGCTCGCGCCGCTCTCCCTCGGAGAGTGTCGTGCCGTCGCCGAGCATCTCGACGGCGCCGAGGATGGCGGTGAGCGGACTCTTGAGTTCGTGCGTGACGTTGGAGGTGAACTCGCGCCGGAACTTCTCGTTGGCGACGGCAATCTCCAGCTGGCGGGACTGGGCGTCCAGTCGCCGCGTGAGCCGTCGGGTGGACAGGAAGACGAGGAGGACGACGGACGCGCCCAAGAGAAGCGCGGCGAGGAGTCCGGCGGCCGCGAGCCGTTCGGAACGGAGAATGCCCGTGTAGGGCACGGCGAGGCGGACGACGCGGTCGCCGACGCGGCGGGCGCAGTAGAGGAGGTCTTGCCCGACCGTCTCCGAGTGGCGGAGCGAGACGCTTTGCCCGACGGCAAAGGCCTGCTGGACTTCGCCGCGCGCGGCGTGGCTGTCCGTCGCGGCCTCCGTGTCGTAGAAGACGGAGCCGTCGGCGTTTACGACCGTGACGCGCGTCTCCGACTCGACCATGTCCGCGATGGCGCGTCGGAAACTGTGGGCCTCCCAGAGCGAAAGCGCGGCGAAGAGGACGACGCCAAGGGCGGCGACGGCCGCCGCGAGCCAGCTTCTGTCGATCGGCTTCATGCGGTCTAGGCCAGTCGGTAGCCGATGCCGCGCACGGTCTCGACGTGCCGTGCCCAGTCGCCGAGCTTGCGGCGCAGGCCGACGAGCTGCACGTCGACCGTGCGGTCGGTCACGAACTTCTCGCCGTCGGAAATGCGGTCGATGATGTGCCCGCGCCCGAAGACGCGCCCCCGGTTGCGGAGGAGCAGTTCGAGGATGCGGTATTCGGAAAGCGTCAGCTTCAGTTCGACCCCGTTGCAGATGACGCGGTGCGTGCGGTCGTTGAGTTCAAGGCCGTCGAGCGCAAGCGTGCCCGTCGGGGCCGTCGGGTCTTTGCGGAGCGCCGCGCGCATGCGCGCCAGCAGGACTTCCTTCGCGAAGGGCTTCGTCACGTAGTCGTTCGCCCCGGCGTCGAGCCCCGTCACGATGTCGTGCTCTTCGCCCTTGGCCGTCAGCAGGATGATGGCCGTCGCCGCGAGGGCGGGGTCGGACTTGACGCGGCGGCAGACCTCGACGCCGTCCATGCCCGGCAGCATGACGTCGAGCAGGACGAGCGCGGGTCGCTCGCGGCGGATCGTCGCAAGCCCGTCGTCGCCCGTGTCGCATTCAAGGACGGGCTGGTAGCCCGCGCTCTTGACGGCAAGGGCGATGACGCGGCGAATCGCCGGGTCGTCTTCGACGATGAGAATCTTCGACATGGCGGGTATTATACCCTATCTTAGCCAAGTGCGGGAATGCGTTCGGCGATGTTGCCGATGTGGCGGTTGACGTCGCGGATGCCGGCGAGGACGGTCAGGAAGGCCGTGTCGTGCGGGCGGTCGTCGGTCGAGCCGAACAGCGCCCCCGAATACTGCCGCGACAGGGCCTTCGCCGCGCGCGTGATGGCGTCTTCGGTGACGGAGGGATCGTGGTTGAGCGTGCCGCCCTTGTGCAGGACATGGGTCGTCTCGTGCGCGAAGGAACGCAGACGGGCGATGATGTCCGACGTGGCCGTGAGGAGCTCTTCGGACAGGCCCTGCCGCTGGATGCGCGCCGTCTTGCGGTAGATCTTGACGGCGATGTCGGAGATGCGTTCGGCGTCGTTCACGCAGTGGACGAGTTCGGGCAGGGCCTGGGACTGGCGTTCCGTGAGCTTGCGCTGCGAGATCGCGACGAGGTAGTCGCGGATGCGCGATTGCATCTCGTCGATTTCCCGCTCGGCGTTTTGGACGGACTCCTCGTCAACCGTCGCGCGACCGAGGCAGTTGTTGAGCGCGACGGACGCGATCGTCCACGCGCGCCGCGTCATGTCGCCGAGGGCGAGGCGCGCCGCATGGAGCGCGAGCGCGGGCGCTTCGAGGAGGTGCGGCTCCAGGGCTTGGATGCGCGTCGTCCGGTCGTCGCCGATGAGGCGGGTGCAGAGTTTGGCGAGGAGCGGAATGAAGGGCGTCTGGACGATGACGTTCGCGACGTTGAAGATCGTGTGCGCCATCGCGACATGGC
The DNA here is from genome assembly GCA_964636295.1 of uncultured Lentisphaeraceae bacterium. Lineage (GTDB taxonomy): Bacteria > Verrucomicrobiota > Kiritimatiellia > RFP12 > UBA1067 > UBA1067. The sequence continues at coordinate 19,953 of CAZWQY010000016.1, forward strand.
GTCCGGGCGTCTCGCCCGCGAGTCCGTTGCCCTCGGTGCAGAGGTTGACGAGGTGGAAGAACGCGGGCGCGGCGATGCCGTCGGCGCTCGAGAAGACGAAGCCGAAGCTGAAAAGGACGAAGATCGTGCCGAACACGTTGAAGAGCGCGTGCGCGAGGGCCGTGCGCCGCGCGTTCGCGTTGCCGCCGATTGCGGCGAGTGCGGCCGTGATGGTCGTGCCGATGTTGTCGCCGAGGACGATCGGAACGGCCGTCCAGAGCGAGATGACGCCCGTTTCGGCGAGGGCGATGGTGATGCCGATCGTGGCGGACGAGCTCTGGACGACCATGGTGCAGATCGTCCCGACGGCGACCGCGCCGAGGACGGCGAGCGGCGGCAGGAATCCGCTGGCGCCGGGGGTGCAGTCGAAGCGCGAAAAGAACGCGACGAACTGCGGCTCTTTCGCAAGGACTTTCAGCTCGCTCGACATGATCGTCATGCCGAAGAAGAGGAGGCCGAAGCCGAGGATCGTGCGCCAGACACCGCGCGTGACGGTGCGCTTGGCGATCATGAGGCCGATGACGCCGAGCGTGACGGCGGGAAGCGCGAGGTCGTCGAGTTTGAGCGAGACGATCTGGCCCGTCACGGTCGTGCCGATGTTCGCGCCGAAGATGACGCCGATGGCCTGCCGGAGCGAGATCAGCCCCGCGTTCACGAAGCCGACCGTCATGACGCTTGTGGCGGACGAGCTTTGGATGAGCGCGGTGACGGTCGTGCCCGCGAGAATCGCGAAGATGCGGTTGCGGGTCATGTAGCCGAGCACGGCCTTGAGCTTTTCGCCGGCGGTTTCCTTGAGCCCGTCGCTCATGAGACCCATGCCGTAGACGAAGAGGGCGAGTCCGCCGAGCGCGGTGACGGTCAGTTGGAGGTAGTTGTTCATGTGCGTTCTTTCGTGTGTGCGCGGGATTTTTGCCGTTTACGGCAGGTTTCCCATCAGGTAGTTCAGCAGGTAGAGAACCGCCACCGTCGCCAGCGCGGCGATGACTTCGAGTCGGGTTCGCAGGTCTTTGTCCATGCGCTTTTTCTCCTTTCTCTCCTTCATCATGCCAGACATTATCGCAAATGAATGTGAGGGACGAATGAGTGGTGTGTTAGGATTCGGTTAGCCCGCCGCACGCGGCCAGCGTCCTCCCCCCGGGGCCTGTCCCCACGGGTGTCTCCACGAATCTCACGAATTGCCACGAATCAATGGAGTTATATGGAAAAGTTCCATTGCTAACGCTGGGTCGAGCCCTTTACCATATAGCGCAACGGCGTGGTTTTAAGAGTTCTCGTAAGGACGCAGCTGGTGACGTGAGCGATGAGGGCGAGGTGAAATCGCTCGACAAGAAACTTGGCGCCGTCAAGACGGGTATTGTTCGGTTGTCGAGAGACATTGAGGCCAGGGGCGCAAAGACGCTTGGTCAGTATTTCTTCCTTTGCCTTGAGGATGAGAAAGGCCAGCCCGCGAAGACGCGCATTCGCTGTCGCTACACGGGTCGTCTCGAACACTATGAGAAGGAATTTGCCGTCATCATGGACGCGCAGGGGATTGCGACGGACAATCCCTTGAGGATGAAACTGCACCGGGCCATCTTTTACCAGCGGCCGTTGCGCTCCCAGAAACACCTTGTCGGGAACTGCCCGCTGGAGGCGGCCTGCCCTCGTGCGCAGATTGGGCATCCGCTCTTTGAGGAATATCGCATGCTCGCCTTCGTCAATGGACTCTCGTTTGACGTCGGAGAGGACGATGTTCGCCAGCCCTTGACGGCGGATGATCGTGAACTCGTTTGCAAGGCATTCATGAAAGCCGCGCCGACGTTCAAGTTCGGAGACATCTCCAAACTGTTCAAGAAAGATCCGCGTTTCAAGAACGAGGGGTATCGATTCCACTACTATCGTGACGATGAGTCGGTTGCCTCCTGTCAGACGCTTCACAAAATGCGCATGGCGTTTGGCAACGTGCCGTTTGACCAGCAGAAGGTCTTCGATGCGCTGACCTTTTTCGACGATGACGAGAAGTTGCGAGACTGGCTTCGAAAACACTATCCTGCATTGGACGAGAAGGGCGTTGTGAAGGTCGCGGCAATTCATCCGAAGGAGGGGAATGCCCAGTATTCCCTAAAGGCCCTTCGCCGGATTCTCCGCTTCCTTCGCCAAGGCTACGAACTCTCCCAGGCGCGTTTTTACGCGAAGCTCCCAGACGTAATTTCTGATTTCGATGTGCATGAAGAAGAGGTGCTCCGTAACCTTAAGGCCATTCTTTGGGAATACCGTCGTGATCGGGCGGCGATGGCCGACGGCCCTCGTCGTGGCGAAAAGTTGCTTCCGCTTTTTGACAGATATAAGGCATATCTGCTGGAGCACTGGAATGTGGATGAAACTGCGTGGCAGAAACTCTATTTGCGCGGCGACGCGGCCTATCAGGCGGCGCAGAACGGGCGCTTGCCGAAAGTCGAACTGGGGATGATTCGCAATCCGCTTGTCCAGCGGTCGATGACGACATTGCGCCGTCTCGTCAACTATTTGCATGACCATGGCAAGATCGACGAGGAGACGACGGTTCGCATCGAACTCGCGCGCAGCGTGAATGACTACGCGACGCGCAAGGCATATCAGGAGTGGCAGAAAAAGCGGCAGGGACTGCGCGAAAACGCACGGCTGGAAATAGAAAAGCTTGGAGTCGCCGCGACTGAGGATGCAATCGAGAGATATCTCCTTTGGGAGGAGCAGAGTCATGTCTGCCTTTACACGGGGCGCACAATCAGCGTGGAAGAACTGCTGTGCGGGAACGTTTTTGACGTCGAGCACACGCTGCCGCGTTCGCTTTCAGGAGATGACTCCCTTGCAAACAAGACCATCTGCGAGTCGGGCTACAACCGTCAGGTCAAAAAGGGATGTGTGCCGCGCAATTGTCCGAATTGGGACGAGATTGACGTGCGACTCCAAGACTGGCGTGACAAGCTCGAACGGTTGGAGAAGGATGTTCGATCTCAGACGCGCGCCGCGAAGAACGCAAGTGATCCGGAAGCGCGTAGCCGTGCGCGCATCAAGGCGTTAACGACGCGCTTTGAGCGAGATTATTGGCGCGATAAGTTGTGTCGATTTGAGATGACGGTGGACAAGTTGTCCGTAAAAGCCGGCGAATTGGGTGGCTTCAAACGGCGTCAACTTGTTGATACGGGCATCATGTGTTCGCATGCGGTCGCCTTGCTGCGCAGCGTTTATAGTGCGACATATGCTGTCAATGGCGCGGCGACGGCTTTTGCGCGTCGCGCCTGGGGCATCCAGACGGACGAGGCGAAAGACCGAACAGACCACACGCATCATGCAAAAGATGCGATGGTCATCGCGGCGCTTACGCCTGCACGGTTTGTTGCGATTTGCGCGGCGTTGAAGGACGACGGCGCCACTCGTTGCCGACCGTGTGATGTCTGTCCGCCGCCCTACATGAATTTTGCGGAAATGGTTCGCACGGCGTGTGACGAGATCCTCGTCAAGCACGTTCTGCGACAGACGACGTTGCGGCAGAGTTCAAAGCGGAATGTCCTCGCATGTGCCCATCGCCTCAAGGGCGATCCGAATGGGCCTCTTGTGAGCAAGGTCAAGTCGCAGGGGGACACGGTGCGGGGTCCGCTTCATAAAGACACGTTTTACGGATGCATCCGCGACCCAAGATCGAAAGACTTAAAGAAGGTCGTTCGCAAGCCGCTTGTTGGTCCAATCAAGGCCGCAGAAGCACTGCTCGACAAGATTGTCGATCCAGCAATTCGTGACCTTGTGTCCAATGCCATTGAGACGTTCAAGGCGAAAGGCGTCACGAACCTCGAGCTAGGGATGGTCAAGATGCCATCTGGAGTGCCAGTCAACAAGGTTCGGGTCTTTGCGAAAAATGCGACAAACGCGCAGATCTTGCGAAACCATGACTTCGAGTCGGAGAAAGACTACAAGACGCCCTATTATGTGACGTCCGCCGAGGGGTCGAGTTTTCGGATGGCCCTTTTCTGCGTGGACGGTAAGAAGCGTGTTGAACCGGACAATTCGCTCGTTTGGGCGAAAAATCATAAAAAACCAGACTATGTTCCATTTGATCGACAGCCTGGGTTTCTCGGCTATATTCGACCAGGAACGATGGCTCTTGCCTATCATGAGGGACATCCGGAGGAATTGGAGGCGTTGTCACGGGAAGATCTGCGGCGACGGCTTTACAAGGTTGTGAAATTTGAAGGAAGTGGCCGGATGACTCTGCGCTATCATGTTGAGGCGCGGTCGGCGACGGTCTTGGGGGCTGATCTTTTTGATCAGGGCTTTCATCGGGCGGGGGAGTCGAGGTTGAACTTCGAGGAGCCGTTTCGGTTGTTGTATATTAGTCCCATGGTCTACTTTTCTCAGATGCTGTTTGAGGGTATTCATTTCCGCATGGCCCTTGATGGCACGATCTCCTTCCTTGAGAGAAAGGGCCTTTCATGATTGCCCGTACGCTGGCATTTTCCTCTCCCGGTCGGTTGTCCGCCAAGGATGCCCAGCTCATCTACGAAGGTGCGGATGGTGTGCGGCGATCCTTTCCGGTTGAGGATTTGGGCTTTGTCATCGTCGAGTCAAATCTCTTGACGGATTCTTCGCACTGCCTTCAAGAACTGGCGGCTGCGAATGTGGCTTTTGTCGTCTGTGATGCGACGCATACGCCTGCGGCACAGATGCTTCCCTATGCCGCCCATTCAACGACACAGGAGACCGTTGCGGCGCAGATGTCTGCGACGGCGGCCGTTCAAGGACGTCTCTGGCGACAAATCGTGCGCGCGAAAGTCGTCAATCAGGCGGTGCTTCTTTCCCGTTTGCGAAAGGAAGCGCATCGGCGGCTGCGGGCTCTCGCGGACGAAGTGAAGAACTATGACGTCAACAATGTTGAGGCGCAGGCGGCTCGCCTTTATTTTCGTGCGTTGGCGCCAGACCCGACGTTTGTTCGGTCTCGTGAAGGGTCCTGGCCCAATCCTGCGCTCAACTATGGCTATGGCATTTTGCGCGCGGCGGTCGCTCGTGCGCTTGTTGGGTCGGGATTGACGTGTCTGCGAGGGATTCACCATCACAATCGCTACAATGCGTTCTGCCTTGCGGACGATGTGATGGAGCCCTATCGGCCGTTTGTCGATCAGTATATCTTTGGAAATGTTCCGCCGTTTTCCGCATCGGCAGATCAGTTGACGCGCGAGATGAAAAAGCGTCTGTTGGAGATGCTGGCGTGCGATGTGAAGATGGGGAAGCTTCAGCGCCCGTTGATGGTCGCGTTGTCCTATACGACGGCATCGTTGGCGCGATATTATCTTGGAAAGACCGACGAATTGATCTTCCCGACGTTCTTTTGAGCCTTTGCACACAGAATGCGCTCAATGGGTATGCGATTGTGTGGCTGTACGTGATGTTCGACTTGCCCGTACTGACGAAAGCGCAGCGACGTGTTGCCGCGCGTTTTCGGAAGGATCTTGTCAAAGACGGGTTTGCGATGCACCAGTATTCGGTCTATGTCCGGCATTGTGCTAGCCAAGAGGCGGCGGCCGTTCACATTGGTCGGTTGAAACGAATGGTGCCAGAAGAGGGGCTGATATCGATTCTGAAGGTAACGGACAGGCAGTTTGGCGATACGATCCAACTTGTTGGGCGAAAGCGCAAGCCACCGACTCCGACACCGCTTCAGATGGAGTTTTTCTGAAAAATCGGCCAACCAGGGGCAAGTGTGCGCTTCCTGGAAGGTTTTTTTTCTTTTGTGAATCATTGAGAAATCCCTTGTCAATAAAGGGCGAATACGCGCCAATACTGAAAGACATTTTCAAAGAGCATCAAATTGAGTTTATCTTGAAAAGAAACTCAACGAGAAGAAATTATATCAAAAAATGTTATTTGGGAGGGCGGGTTAAAAAGCCGGCTCCATGCAGGTTCCTCCGCAGGCGTTATCGGACGGGGGTGAAGGCGGGCATTGCGCGGCGGAGCCAGGCATCGGGCTTCAGCGTGAAGTCGCCTTGGGCCGCGTCGACGAACCCTGCGTCGAAGGGGCGTTCCCGCGTTCCGTTGACGATGCGGAAGCCGGCGGCGATGCGCGCGTCGATTTGCGCCGTCTTCACGCCGTTCGTGCCCTGCGTGTTGATGACGAGATTCCCCGCGATCGGCGCCATGCGGGAGAGGCACTCCGAGGCCTTGCCGTCAAGCGCGAGGATCTGCTGCGTGCAGTCGATGAAGACGTTGTTCTCCACGGGGTTGTAGAGGGGTTCGCGCGGATGGTCGTTCATGATGTTCGCCAGACGCGGGTAACGCGCCGCCCACACGCCGTGCGTGTAGTCGAGCTCCTTCGCCTTGTCCTCCAGCATCCAGGACGGGTGGGCATTCCAGTGCTTCCACGTCATGCCACGGCAGTCGATGGACAGGCCGATCCGGCAGCGCGAGAAGACGTTGTTCCGAATCGGGTGCTCGCGCCCGCCGCCCACCATGATGCCGCGCGCGACGTTGTGGAAGACGTTGCCGTAGACTTCGTCGCCGCAGTCGCAGTCGTCGAAATAGAAGCCCATCGTGTTCGCGTGCTCGCCGTCTGCGCCAAGGTCGTGCGTGTAGTTGTGGCGCAGCACGTTGCCCTGCGTCGTCCAGTCGCGCCCCGTGTAGTACGCGCCCGCGTCGCCCGTCTCCATCAGCACGCGGTAGACTTCGTTCGACTCGAAGAGGTGTTCGTTGCCGCCGTACAGCACCGCCGAATGCGGCGCGTCGTGCATCTTGTTGCCGCGCAGCGTGATGCCGCTGCCGCCATTCACGCCGATGGCGGGCGCGTATGTCCGCTGGAAGACGGCGTAGTGGTGGACGTCGCACCCCTCCACCACCGTGTCCGCCCGCGTGAGCGTCTTGCGGTCGCCGCCGGACACGCTGATGCCCGTGCGGCCGATGCGACAAACCTCCACGCCGACGATGCGGTTGCGGCTGCCGTCCACCTGCAGTCCCGTGCCGCCGAAGCACGACACGCGGCAGTCCGCCACCGTCACGTCGTCGCCCCGGATCGACACGCCGTCGCCGTAGCCGTAGGCGAAGTCGAGACGCTCGAAGCGCAGATGCCTCACGCCTTGCGCGAGCAGGACGGGTTCGGACGAGAAGACGAGCGTCGTGTCGTCGGACGCAGTCGGCTCGCCGTGGCGCGGCATCAGGTAGAGGCGTTTCCGTGCGCGGTCAAGATACCATTCGCCCGGCGCGTCCAGTTCCTCCAGCAGGTTGAACACGAAGAAACGGCGCTCTTTGCGTCCCCACGTGCCGCCCATCACGCCGTAGGGGACGTCCGCCGCAAGGCGGATGACGTGGTTTGTCCCGTTCTCAGAACCGTAGCTCGCCGCACGGACGGAATGGTTGCTCCAGTCGTGCGTCCAGTAGCCGTTCAGCCACACGCTCGCCGCGAAGTCCCACCGTCTCGCGCGCGGATTGTCGTAGACGAACGCGCCGTGCCGCCGCACCGTGCCTCCCTTGTCCACGCCTTGCGTGAAGGACGTGTAGCCGTCGTTCGGCCAGCGGGCCAGCGTGCCGAACGCACCGCCCGTGAAGAGGAGCGGCTTCGCGGGCGTTCCGCCGAAGGTGTCCGCGAGCGGCGGAATCGTCCCCGGCATGAGCGGTGCGATGTCCGCCACGTAGACCTTTCCCCGCGCCGATTCGGGTAGACGGGCGAGCACGGCCGGATCGGCGACCTTCGTGAATGCGTTCGCCGGCAACGGGATGCCGCTCGTCAACACGGCTTTCGCCGCCTCCCGCGAACGCCAGACGACGGGCGCGGCGGCCGTGCCCGAATCGGCGGCGGACAGTTTGATGCCGTTGGGGACGAAATGCCGGCCGGGGGCGAAAAGGACTTCGACGGATTCGCCAGACTTGACCGCCCCCGCCGCGCGGGCGGCGCGGATGCCCTCCACCGCCGCCTGCACCGAGGCGAACGGACGCGCCGCCGAACCGTCCCCGCCGGCGGATGCCGTGGCGTCCACATGAAACGTCGCGCCGACTGCGGACAGCGCGGTCGCCGCGCCCGCCAATGCGCCCAGTAGAATCTTTCGCATGGAGAAAATGCGTCCTTCCCGTTTTGTTTTTCGAACCCGCCCGACGGGCGCATTATAGCATAAAGCCCTTGGAGATTGACTGCGGAAACGAACGGCGGCGAATGGCATGGATTGACCCGAAGCATCGGGATTTTGGTATAATCCTGTTTGGTTGGACAGGTTGATGTCTAATCGGGAGACACCACGAGAGAGGAGACAGAGCGTATGTTGACGCGGAGAGGTTTTATTGGCTCGGCGGTCGCTTCGGGCGCTTGGGCGGCGTTTGGCATCCCTGACGCAAAAACGCGCCTCGCGCGTATCGGACTCATGACGGACACGCATGTCCTGACGACGATGGAGAGCTGCGCCCGCGTCCGTGCCGCGCTTGAGCTTTTCAAGGCGCAGGGCGCGGAGATGGTGCTGCACTGCGGCGACTTGGCGGACAACCATTATCCCGAAGGCTACCGTTGCTATCGGCGGACGGTGAATGCGGTCTATCCCGATGCGGCGTCGCGGCCGAAGGAGGTCTACGTCTACGCCTTCCACGACGTCTGCAACTACAAGCCGGGGTCCGGTTGGGACATGTCGCACGCCGCCGCCGCGTTCGAGGACATGCATCGTCTGCTGGAAGCCCCCAACGGACACACCGCGTCGTTTGCCTGGAAGGGGTTGCCGTTTGCAGTTTTTCCGCAGAGCACCGGACACAAGGGCTTCCTCTCGTGGGAGGACTACGAAAAGACGGTGGCGCGGCTCTGTGCGGAGAATCCCGGCAAGCCCGTGTTCGTGTGCGACCACGTGCCGCCCGCCGGGACGACGTTTCACAGTTGGCACTGGGGGTCGGAGAACTGCCGCCGCGTGTTGAACAAGTTCCCGCAGGTCGTGTCGATTTCCGGGCACGTCCACGGATCGCTGGCGAGTGAACGGCAGATTTGGCAGGGCGAGTTCACGGCAATCAATCTGGGCTGTCTCCAGACATGGGGCGGGTTCGCGCCCGGCTCTACGCCGCCGCACCAGGCCAAGCCGAACTTCGGCGTCCTCGTGATGGACGTCTTTTTCGACCGGCTTGTTGTCTACCGCTACGACGTGCGTGACGGTTCGCAGTTCGGCGCCCCGTGGGTCGTGCCGTTGCCGTTCGCGGCGAAGTCCGCGCCGTTCCGTCCGGCGGCGGCGGTGTTGCGCGAGAAGGCGCATCCGGCGTTTGCGGCAGGCGCGGCGGTGACGGTCAAGCCCGTCGGAACGCCTGTCACGGGCTACTCGATTTCCTTCCCTGAAGTCGCGAAGGGGCCGCGGGCGTTCATGTACCGTTTGGCGTGTGCGCGGAAGAACGCGGACGGCAACTGGGAACCGTTCACGCGAGACGACATCTTTGCCGATTTCTGGATTGCGCCGAAAGACCGTTCGGGGCGGGCGTCGTACACGTTGAACGCGGGCTTCTTCAAGTCGGGAGAAACCTACCGCGTGACGGCGACGCCGCTCGACTGGTTCTATCGTCCGTCCCCGTCGATCGCGGGCGAATTCACGGCGACGCACGATGCGCCGAAAGTCAAGTGGACGACGGACGACACCTTCGCATTTAACTTCACGGAACACGGTCGTCCCGTTGCGCGGGCGGCGGACGGGTTCTTCACGCCGGCGAGCGGACAGGGCACGCTCGTGCTGCCGGCGGGCGCGTTCGCGAACGTGACGCCGGGCAAGCGCCACCGCCTCGTCATCGACCTCCATCTGTCGCAGCCGGCGGGTGACTACTGCGCGTGGCGGGCGTGGCTGGCGCCGTCGACGGATTGGACGCGCCGTCTGGCGGGCGACATCCAGACGTCGCCGGGCGATCCGGGCGCGTTGCGCTACGTGATGGAATTCACGCCCGGCGCGAACTTCCCGCCATCGTGCAACATCATCTTCAACTACCCCAGTCCCGGTGCGCGCGTCAAGCCATTGGCGATGGAAGTCCAGGAGGTGTAGAGCGGAGATAGATGCTATTATGCTCGCTATCGTTGGAATCAGAGGTTATAGTTAGAAGAGGAGTGTGCGAGATGGGCTTATTTGAACGGGAAGATCCGGAGAATCCGTCGAAGATTCATTTTTGGGCCGCCGCGTTGACGGGCGGCTCGACAGTGCCGATTTCTTGGATTGTCAGCGGAAGCCAGGCCGGCATACAGGCCATTAAAGGCGCTTTTGTCGGTTGCCTGTTTGGTCTCGACATTCTTAGCCGGAGGGATGACGGGCACACTTGTTCGTGCACGTGATGACGAGCCGTCCTGCTTCCACACCGCCGCATTTATATAAATGCGGCGGTAGTGGTCGGCGGCTTCCCTCAAACAGAGCCGTGAACGGCCGAAATTCGCTGCAAATTCGCTGCCGTGGGCGATCACCATCTAGACGTTGTTCGTGCCGCGCAAGCGGCGGAACGGGTCGGGGCGAGAGGATTTGAACCTCCGACATTCTGCTCCCAAAGCAGACGCACTACCAGGCTGTGCAACGCCCCGTCAAATCCCGTGTAGTATACCATACTTTCGCGTTCCGTAGGGCGGCGTTTTTTGATATACTACACAATAATAATGGAAAGAATAGACACAGCGCAGGCCAAGGCGGCCGTTCTGACCGAGGCTTTGCCGTACATTCAGGACTTTCAGGGTTCTGTCGTCCTCGTCAAGCTCGGCGGCTCCGTGATGGAAATCGAGGCCAACCTCGACTCGATCATGGACGATGTCGCGTTCCTGAACGCCGTCGGGCTCAAGGTCGTGATCGTCCACGGCGGCGGCAAGGCGATCTCGCGGGCCATTCAGGCGTCCGGCCATGCGCCCGTCTTCGTCGAGGGGCAGCGCGTGACGGACGAGAAGACGATGGAAATCGTCCGGAAGACGCTCAACAACGTCGTGAACCCCGATCTCGTCGCGCGGCTCTGCAAGCGCGGTGCCAACGCGAAGCCCCTGCACGGCAACTGGATTTTCGGCGCGAAGAAGATCGCGATGCCCGACCGTGGCTATGTCGGCGAGGTCGTCCGCGTGTCGGCCCGTGCCGTCATCGAGATGCTCGACGCGCGCATCATCCCCGTCGTGACCCCGCTGGGCACGGGGCTGGACGACGGGCATCTCTACAACGTCAATGCGGACTTCGCGGCCGCCGCGCTCGCCAAGGAACTCAAGGTTCGCAAGTTCGTCCTCGTCTCGGACGTTCCTGGCCTTTTGCGCGACCCCGAGGACCCGTCAACCCTTTTCTCCACCTTGCACCTTGCCGACACGGGCAAGCTCAAGGAGGCGGGAGTCATCTCGGGCGGGATGCTTCCGAAAATCGAGAGCTGCGAAGATGCGATCCGCGCAGGCGTGCGGAAAGTCCATCTCGTCGATGGCCGCATGGCGCACTCGCTTCTGTTGGAAATATTCACGCGGGAAGGCGTGGGAACGGAGATAACCGAATGAGCAACGAAAAATCCAGGGACATTCTCGACCTCTACAACGCGAAGGTCATGCCGACCTACACGCCCACGGTGGCCCTCGCCTCCGGCAAGGGCATTACCGTGCGCGATGCGGACGGCCGCAGCTACTACGACTTCACGAGCGGCATTGGCGTGCAGGCCGTCGGCTACGGTAACAAGCAGGTCACGGAGGCGATTCAGTCCCAGGCCGCGGCGCTGACGCACTGCTCGAATCTCTTCGTGAACGCGCCGGAGACGCTGCTCGCGTCGAAGCTGGTCGAGCTTTCCGGCCTCGACGGCAAGGTCTTCTTCTGCAATTCGGGCGCCGAGGCGAACGAGGCGGCCCTGAAGCTTGCCCGCCGGTGGGGGCATGCGAACGGCGGCCGCTACGAGGTCGTCACGTTCCGCCAGGGCTTCCACGGCCGGACGCTCGCGACGGTCGCGGCGACGGCGCAGGCCTGGTGTCAGGAGGGCTACGACCCGCTGCCCGTCGGCTTCGCCTATGCGGACTACAATGATTTGGAGAGCGTCAAGGCCGCCGTCAACGAGAAGACGGTCGCGATCCTGCTGGAGGCCGTGCAGGGCGAGGGTGGCGTCACGCCGGCGACGGACGAGTTCATGAAGGGCGTCCGCGCGCTCTGCGACGAGAAGAACCTGCTGATGATCGTCGATGAGGTGCAGACCGGCATGGGCCGCACGGGGACGTGGTTCGCCTGGCAGGGCTACGGCGTTCAGCCCGATCTCTTCACGTGCGCGAAGGCGCTTGGCGGCGGTCTGCCGATGGGCGCGCTCGTCTCGAACGCGAAGCTGGCCGACGTCTTCACGGCCTCGTCCCACGCCTCGACCTTCGGCGGCAACCCCGTCGCGGCGGCGGCGGCGAATGCGGTCATTTCTGTCATCGAGGAAGAGAACCTGCTCGCGAACGTGACGAAGGTCGGCGCGCTGCTCAAGGAGGCGTTGCAGAGCTTCGTCGACAAGTACGACAAGATCCTCGCCGTGCGCGGCAAGGGCCTCATGCTGGGCCTTGTCATCGACGGCGACGCGAAGGACGTCGTGGACGCGCTGGCGGGCCAGGGGCTGCTCGCGCTGACGGCCGGGCCGAACGTCGTGCGTTTCCTGCCGCCGCTGTGCCTTGGCGAAGACGATCTTGAAGACGCGGTGGACATGATTTCCGACGCGCTCGACTGCGTCTACGGCGACTGAGCCGAGCCGTTGTCGGAGGCGTGGGGGAGAAACGCGGATGAAAGTCCTGCTGCTGGCCGGTGAGGAGTCGGGGATGGTCTACCGCGAGCGGATCGCGGTGGCCATTCGCGGTCGTTGGCCGGACGCGGAGATTCGCGGCTATGGCGACTATGGCTTCAAGACCGGCGATTTGGCCGTCATGGGCATCGTGCAGGTCTTGCGGCGGCTGTTCTACTTCCTTCGCGTCCGGCGGACGATGGAGCGCGCGATCGACGACTGGCGGCCGGACGTGGTCTGCACGATCGACTATCCGGGGCTGAATCTCCGGCTGGCCGCCTACGCGAAAGCGCGCGGCATCCGCGCCGTCCATGTCGTCTGCCCGCAGGTTTGGGCCTGGCACAAGAGCCGCATCCCGAAGATCGAGCGGTCGCTTGATCGGATTTGCTGCTTCTTCCCGTTCGAGCCGAAGATTTTCCGACCGGGCCTTGGCCTGTTCGTCGGGCATCCGCTTGTCGAGGAAATGCAGGGCGAGATGGCGGCGGGCAACGGTCGAACGGGGGCGTCCGTTCCGACTTCGCGTCCGCTTTTGGCCGTTCTGCCCGGAAGTCGGATCGGGGAGATTCGGCATCATTTGCCGAAGCTCCTTCAGGCCGTTGCGATTCTGAAGCGGGAGTTGCCGGGGCTGCGCGTCGTGGTGCCGGCGGCGAACGAGAAGGCGCGTCAGGCGATTCTTGCGCATGGCGGCGCGCAACTGTCGCTGGACGTCCGGCTCGGCGGCGCGCGCGCGCTTCTGCGGGAGGCGGATGCGGCGGTCGTCGCGAGCGGCACGGCGACGCTGGAGGCCGCGCTGGCGCGTTGCCCGACCGTCCTCGTCTACCACGTCGACCTTTTGTTCGAGATCATCTGCCGCATTGCCCTCAAGGGCGTGAAGCACATCGGTCTGATCAACATCGTCTGCGAAAAGGCGGGGCGCGACTGCCCGATGCCCGAATTGATCCAGCAGGATTTCACGGTGGCGGGCATGCTGGGCTTCCTGCGTCCGTGGCTGACGGATTCTGCGGCGAATGCGCGGGCGCGCGCGGCGTTGGCGGCGGCGGTTGGCCTCTTGAAGACGGACGGCGAGTCCATCGAGAAGATCGTCGAGGCCCTGCCCCCTTGTGCGCCGACGGAAAATTCGGTATAATACACTTTTGTTTCTTCGAAGAGAAACCGAAGCGAACGACTTGAAAGGCAAAAGAAAATGAAGAGCGACATCCATCCGAAGTACGAAGACGCGACCATCACCTGCGCGTGCGGCAACGTCATCCATACCCGTTCGACCAAGAAGGAGATGACGGTCAACACCTGCTCGGCGTGTCATCCGTACTTCACGGGCGCGAAGACGATGGTCGACACGGAAGGCCGCGTCGATTCGTTCAAGAAGCGCTACGCGAAGTTCGCGAAGTAATCGCGGGGCGTTTTGCGTTATGGGAATCGGGCATCTAGGCCGCAGGGCTTGGGTGCCCGTTTCGTGTCATGGTTGACAGCGCGCTGATCGAGGGGCTTTTGACGCGGATTCCCGCTGTAGAGGCCGAATTGGGCGATCCGGCCGTCCTGCAGGATCGCAAGCGTTATCTGGGTGTCTTGGCGGACTATCGGTTCCTCAAGAAGCTGGACTACGCCTATGTCGCTTGGCAGTTGGGCGAGGCGACGGAGCGGGAGCTTTCCGCCGCGCTCCTGAAGCCCGACCCGCTTGAAGACCGCAACGCGGTGATGGAAGTCCGCGCGGGGACGGGCGGCGAGGAGGCGGCTCTCTTCGCGGGCGACCTGTTTCGCATGTACGGCCGCTTTGCGGAGCAGAAGGGCTGGAAGGTCGAGGTTCAGCATGAGAACCGGACGTCGCTGAACGGCTACAAGGAGATCGTCTTCACGGTCAAGGGCGAGGGGGCGTACGGGCTGTTGCGCTTCGAGTCGGGCGGGCATCGCGTCCAGCGCGTGCCCGCGACGGAGGCGCAGGGGCGCATCCACACTTCGGCGGCGACGGTCGTCGTCTTTCCGGAGGCGGACGAGACGGACGAAATCGAGATTCCTGAAAAGGACATTCGAATCGATCTTTTCTGCGCGGGTGGCGCGGGCGGCCAGCACGTCAACAAGACGGAGTCCGCCGTGCGCATGACGCATCTGCCGACGGGGCTTGTCGCCGTCTGCCAGGACGAGCGTTCGCAGATCCGCAATCGCGAGAAGTGTTTCGCGACGTTGAAGGCGCGCATTCTCGACTTCAAGCGTCGCGAGGAAGAGGCGAAGGTCGGCGCCGACCGGCTGACCTTGCGCGGCAGCGGCGACCGTTCGGAGAAGATTCGGACGTACAACTTTCCGCAGAACCGCCTGACCGACCATCGCATTGGATTGACGCTCTATGCGCTGGATCGCATCATCGACGGCGACCTTGCGGAGCTGCTGGAGGCCTTGTGGAACAGCGATCTCGACGATCGCCTGAAGCTGGCGTTGACGGAGAAGAAATGAGCGCGTCCATTCCCTCGTCCGGCATTTTGAAGCTGCTCGTCATCGCGGGGAAGGGCGACTATCCGCGCTTCGCGATTGCGGGTGCGCGGCAGGCGGGCGTGAAGACGATCGACGTCCTCTCCGTGCGCGGCTCGTGCGAGCGGAAGACGCGCCGTCTTGCGGACGAGGTCTTTCCCTTTGCGGCGGGCGAGAGCGACAAGGCGATTGCCTGGGCGGCGACGCGCGGCTATGACGCGGCGATGCTGGTGGGGCAGGTCAGCCCCCTGTCCCTTTTTCGGGGCAAGTTCGACGAGGCGGTGAAGGGCTGGCTGCGCGAGATGCCGGTCAAGAACGCGCACACGATTTTCGGTCGGCTGGTCGCGGAGTTCGAGCGGGCGGGCGTCCGCATGATTGCGGCGAGTTCGTTCATGGACGGGCATTTCCCGGGCGTCGGGCCTCTGACGGCGCGCGACTTGACGCCGCTGGAGCGCGACGACGTCCGCCGAGGGCAGGAAGTCGCGCTGGACGTCGGTCGTCACGACGTCGGGCAGACCGTTCTCGTGAAGTCGGGGATGGTTCTGGCGGTCGAGGCGTTCGAGGGCACGAACGCGGCGATTTGTCGCGCGGGGCGCCTGGGGCGGGGGGCTATTCTCTTCAAGGCGGCGCGCGAGGGGCATGACTGGCGGTTCGACATCCCCGTCGTGGGGCTGACGACGCTCAAGAAGATGCGGCGCGCGGGCGTGACGGCGCTGGGCTTTCAGGCGGGGCGGCTTCTTCTGCTTGACCGCGAGAAGGTGGTCGCGTTCGCGGATCGTCACGGCATGGCGATTGTCGGCATCGATTCGGGCCTTCCGCCGGCGCCGCTTCGCCCGTGAGCGCGCCGACCTACTTCTCCGACAGAGCCGCCGGATTGAAGGCGGCAATGCGCGGCGTGTCCGCTTTCGTTGCGCGGCGGACGGTGAAGACGGCCGAGACGGCGCCGTCGGGAATCTTGTGCGCCGGGCGGTAGGACTCCTTGATCGTCCGTCGGAAGGGCGTTCCGATTGACTGTCCGTTCGGGTCGCGGAAGTCGATCGTCAGTTCGGCCGGGCCGGGGGCGAGGCGCAGATTGGCGCGCACTTTCCGGTCGCCGGGGCGAAGCGTCAGTTCCTTGCGCGCCAGCAGGAGCGCGGGGTCGTCGGCCCTGTCCACCGCGACGACTTTCGTTTCCGTGACGGTCTTCGTGACGGTGCGGGTCGTGGGCTTCAGGACGAGGGCGAGAAGGACGGCCAGCAGGGTGATGCCGAACGCGAGGAGAAGGCCGCGCCGCCGGCGGGGACGAGAGGCCGTGCCGCGCGCCATTACGGAGGCGACGGAGAACGGCAGGAAGCGGAACTCGACCGTTCGGGCCGAGGCATCGTAGAGGACGTAAGAGGACTGGCAGACGCCGTTCGCTTCGCGCGGATAGCCGACGGAGCCGGGATTGACGATGTAGCGTTTGTTCGACTCCAGCGTGAAATCCTGCGGGTCCGTGAGATGGACGGTTCCGCTGTCGCCGACGACGGCAAGCGCCGGAACGTGCGTGTGCCCCACGAACAGCAGCGGCGCGTCCGTCGCCGCGAAGTTGGCGGCGGCGCCTTCGGCGTCATCGACGTAGTAGAACTTCGGCGGATCGACGAAGTCGCCGTGCGCGGCGCGCGCGCCGTCGAGCGTGCCGACGTAGGGGAGGGCCTTCAGCCAGGCGAGGTCGTCGGCGGACAGGGCGGCGCGATGGCGCGTGACGGCATCGGCGGCGAGCCCGTTGAAGGCCTCGGCGCTGCCGCGCCCGGAGACGGCGTCGTCGTGGTTGCCCGCGAGGACGAGACAGGCCGTTCGGCGCACGAGCGCAAGCGTCTCGGCCGGAAGCGGCCCGTAGCCGACGATGTCGCCCAGGCAGACCATGCGGTCGGCGCCGTTCCGCGCGGCGTCGTCAAGGACGCGGCGAAGGGCCTCGACGTTGGCGTGAATGTCGGAGAGGATGGCGTATTTCATCTCTGCCGTATAGTTTACCATGGCTTTGGCGGTGCGTCAACAGGGCGGAAATTTGATATAATTTCCACCTAACGGTATGTTCAACCTTCAACTTTAGGATTTTCGTTCCCATGGCACGGATACACGGCATCGCCGGCGAGTGGGCGCGCGTCAAGGGAATGGTCGCGGGCCTCTGGCCGCTTTTCCTGGGCGTGTTCGCGGCGGGGTTTGCGCTCGCCTTCTTTTTCGTTGCGCCGCTTCTGGCGGCGACGCTGCTTGTCGCCGCGCTCGTCTGGGTGATCGTCAGCCTGATGCGGGGCCTGCGGCACGTCGAGCGGTTCTTCAAGGGCGCGCGCGGCGAGGAGAAGGTCGCGGGGATTCTCGCGAACCTGCCCGATGCCTACCACGTCTTCAACGATTTCGCGGCCGGGCGTGCGCACGTCGATCACGTCGTCGTCGGGCCGGGCGGCGTCTTCTCGGTCGAGACGAAGGCGTGGCGTGGCGTCGTCACGGTGGAAGACGGGCGCATTCTTTTGAACGGACAGCTGCCGGATCGCGATCCGCTTGCGCAGACGCTCAAGGAGGCGACGCTTGTGCGCGCAACCCTCGCGGCGAAAGGCTGGGACGGGAGCGTCACGCCTGTCCTCGTCTTTGCGTCGGACGCGTTTGCCGCGCATCGCGCGGACGTGCGCGGCGTCGTTGTCATCAACTCGAACGAACTGAAGGTCGGCTTCGCGTCCGATCGCGTCGTCATTTCGCCGGCCGAGCTGGGCCGACTGGTCGGTCTGATGGAGATTCACGCATGAAGAAGATCGTGTGGGTGGTTTTGATGTGCGGGGCGGCTTCGGCCGCGCCCCTCGACGACGACGGTGCGGATGGCGCGGCGACGCGCGTCGAGTCGCGCGTTGAGCCGCGCAACTACTACGGGCGGATCGCGCAGCGCTTCGGCACCATGCTGCCGAAATGCCATGTTCTCCAGCAGCCGCTCAACGACGAGATCTCGCGGCGGGCGTGGACGAACCTCGTCACGTTCTACGATTTCGACCATTCCGTCTTCCTCAAGTCCGACCTTGACCGGCTGGCCGCGCACGAGGCAACGCTGGACGACGAGATTAGCCGTGGCGACGTCTCGTTCGGCTACGACCTCTACAACCTCTATGTCGCGCGTCTGCGCGAGCGCGTCGATTTCGCGACGAACCTCCTCGCGACCGGCACGTGGGACTTCTCGACGGACGAGACGTACCGCATCAAGCGCAAGGACGCGCCGTGGCCGGAGACGCGCGAAGAGGCCGAGGATCACTGGCGGCGGCGGCTCAAGAACGAGCTTCTTGTCGCGAAGGTCAACCACGAGCTCGACAAGTCCACGAATCGGCTGGACGCGGCGACGGATCTCGTCAAGAAGTATCGCCAGTACGTGACGGTGCTGACCGAGCCGGACGAGGAGAACGTCCTCCAGAACTACCTGAGCGCGATCGGCCGCGCCTACGATCCGCACACCGACTACATGTCGCCCGCGTCGAAGGAGGACTTCGACATGGAGATGAACCTCACGCTCTGCGGCGTCGGGGCCGTCCTCTCGATGGACGAGGGCGCGCTCAAGATCGTCGAGATCATGCCGGGCGGGCCGGTTGACGTCGACGGGCGCATCAAGGAGGGCGACAAGATCGTCGGCGTCCAGCAGGGGCAGGGCGAGATGGAGGACATCATGTGGCAGCCGATGAAGAAGACGATCAAGAAGATTCGCGGCAAGAAGGGCACGCGCGTCACGCTTCAGATCGTCCCGCGCGCGGACACGTCGGGCGCGACGAAGAAGCTCATCGAACTGGTGCGCGACGAGATCAAGCTTGAGGATCAGGCCGCGACGGGGCGCGTCGAGCGCGTCACCTTGAACGGCGTCACGCGCAAGCTCGGCTACGTCAACCTGCCGGGCTTCTACGGCACGATGGACAAGCGGCCGAATGACGAGGGCTTCCGCAGCTGCGCGATGGACGTCGCGCGCTACCTCTGCGACTTCAATGCGCAGGGTGCGGAGGGCCTTGTCCTCGACTTGCGCGGCAATGGCGGCGGCTCGTTGCGCGAGGCCGTGCTGCTGTCGGCCCTGTTCGTCTCGTCCGGACCCGTCGTCCAGATCCGCGACGTCCGCTCGGTCGGGTGCCTGCCGATTCCGCCGGGGAACCCGATCGCGTTCAAGAAGCCGATGGTCGTCCTCACCGACCGCGCGAGCGCGTCCGCCTCGGAGATCGTTGCGGGGCACTTGAAGGACACGGGGCGCGCCGTCGTCCTCGGCGACGTGCGGACGCACGGCAAGGGCACGGTGCAGACGGTGATGGGGCTGGGACCCGAACGCTATGGCTCGTGCAAGATCACGACGGCGCGCTTCTACCGCATTGACGGACGCTCGACGCAGGTCGAGGGCGTCGCGGCGGACGTCCACCTGCCTTCGCTCCTCGATGCGCTCGACATCGGCGAGGACAAGCTGACGTATGCGCTGCCGTTCAGTCGGATTCCTCCGGCGGACTACGCGCTGGCGTGGGACCAGGGCCAATACGTCGCGGCACTGGAGGCGTTCTCGCGCGAGCGGACGGCGACGGACGAGCGGTTCGCGAAGCACGTCGCGAACGTGCAGGGCATGAAGGAGATTTCCGAGCGCGAGACCGTCTCGCTCGAATACGCGGCGCGCAAGGCCCAGATGGCGGCCGACCGCGAACTGCGCGAGCTGGACGACGAGGAGAATGAGGACGATGACGACGAGACGGCCGCGAAGAAGCGGCGGCGTCGGCGCAACGAGCGCGCGAAGAACGACGTCGTCCTCGACGAGTCGTTCCGCGTGCTGATGGATCTCATCCGCCTCGACGGCGGCGCCGAGGTTCCGGAACCGAAAGGCTGGTGGTGACGATGACCGTGCGCTTCACGAAGATGCATGGCGCGGGGAACGACTTCGTTCTCATCGACGACCGTGCCCAGACGCTGCCGACGGATCGGGCGTTCCTGGCCGCGCTTGGCGCGCGGCGGACGGGCGTTGGGTGCGAGGGCATCATCCTCGTGCAGCCGTCGCGGACGGCCGATTTCCGCATGCGCTTCTTCAATCCGGACGGCGGCGAGGCCGAGCTGTGCGGCAACGGCGCGCGCTGTGTCGCGGCGTTCGCGCGGGCGATCGGCGCGGTGACGACGCCGACGATGCGCTTCGAGACGCGGGCGGGCGACGTGACGGCGGAAATCCTCGACGGCGAAACGGTGCGGATCGGGATGCCGACGCCGACGGACTTGCGCGACGACTTCGTCAACAGCGGCGTACCCCATCGGATTGTCCCGGTTGCGGATCTCGCGGCGGCGGACGTTGCGGGCGACGGGCGGCGGATCCGGTTCTCGGACGCCTTTGCGCCGGCCGGGACGAACGTCGATTTTGTCGCCTACGATCCGCCGCATGCGGCGGCGGTGCGCACGTACGAGCGCGGGGTCGAGGCGGAGACGGGGGCGTGCGGCACGGGCGCGGTCGCGGTCGCGTGCGTCGGCGTCGCGCAGCATGGCCTCGCGTTCCCGGTGCGCGTCGCGACGGCGGAGGGCTTCGTGCTCGTCGTCGAGGGCGTGCGGACGGCGGACGGCGGCTTTGCGGCCGTCACGCTCACCGGCCCGGTCAAGAAGGTCTTCGAGGGCGTCATCGACGTTTCGACGGAAGGGGTGCGAACATGAAGAGCTGTCGGGAAATGCGCCGTGCGGCGTGGACGGTCGTGAATGGCGCGTGGTTCTGGCGGCTGGTCGTCGTCGGACTCGTCCTTCAGACCATTGGAAGCTTTGTGAACAGGCTTGTCGCGTCCGCCTTTGTCGCGTTGGAGATTCATTCGCTCAGCGACTACCTGACGAATCGGATGCAGGCGCTTCAGTCGGGAATCGACTACGCGCTTCCGTCGCTTCGGGCCTATGGGTGGATGCTGGGCGGCTTCGCGTTCCAGATGTTCATCGCCTACATCTTTGCCGCGATTCTTTCCTACGGGTTCATGCGGACGCTCCTCAAGGCGGACGCGAACGATGACACGCGCTGGTTTGCGGAGGCGTTCGGCGGCTTCGCGCGTCCGTTCGAGGTGACGGGGCTTCTCCTTCTCATGAACCTGAAGGTCTTCCTTTGGTCGCTCCTGTTCCTTGTGCCGGGGATTGTCGCGGCGTATCGCTACCGCCTGGTCTGGTTTCTGAAGAACGAGCATGGCGACTGGACGGCGTCGCAGTGCCTGGCCGAGTCCGGACGGCTCATGAAGGGCGTCAAATGGAAAGCCTTCTGCCTGGATCTCTCGTATCTGGGCTGGTGGCTGTTGGCGTGCGCGGTGCTGGGGCTGGCCCTCGCGTCGTCGGGGCGTGGCCTGTCGGGCGGGCTTGGCTTTGCGGCGGGTGTCTTTGGCTTCCTGTTGGGCGCGTTCGGCTTCTACCTTCTCGTGAAGGTCTTGCTGGGCTTTGTCGTCGCGCGCGTCGTCTTCTACCGTGAACGTGTTCCGAGGAGGGTCGCCTGAGCCTGATCCTTGCACCGCTGCGCGGCGTGACGATTCGCTGCTTTCGCGAGACGTTCGCCGCTGAACTGGCCGCCGCCGGCTTCGTCGAGGCCGTCACGCCGTTCATTGCCGCGATGCCGGGCCTTGATCCGTTGAAGGATCGGGAACTGTCGGGGGGGCGCGACGCGCGTTCGCCGCTGAAGGTCACGCCCCAGTTCATCGGGAAAGACCCTGCCGCGTTGCGCGCGTGTCTCCTGCGCATTCGGGCGGCGGGCTACGACACGGCCGACCTCAACTGCGGCTGCCCGTTTCCGATGGTGCGCAACAAGGGGCGCGGAAGCGGGCTTCTGCGCACGCCGGACGTCCTGCGCCAGATGCTGGAGGCCGGGTGCGAGGTCATGGGCCCCGGCAAGTTTTCCGTCAAGGTTCGCCTCGGCGTGTCGCGTCCGGACGAACTGCTGGGGCTGATGCCCCTCTTCAATCTCTTCCCGCTCCGCTTCCTCGTCGTCCACGCGCGCACGGCGCAGCAGATGTATGAAGGGCTCTGCGATGACGCCATGCGGACGCGGGTCGAACAGGCGGCTCAGATCCCGATCGTGCGCAACGGCGACTTGGGCCTCGACGCGGGGGAGGGCATGGTCGGGCGCGCGTTCATCCGTGCGTTGGGCGCGCGCGCGGATGCGCGGACGCTTCTCCTGCGCTATGTCGCGGCCTCGGAGGCGGAACTCGCGGGCGACCGCCCCGTCCTCGGACGCATCAAGGAACTGGTCGCTTACTGGAAGGATCTGCCGGCGTGGCGGCGGACGTGGGATCTCTTGAAGTTGTGCCGCAGTCTGGACGAATTGCGGCAGGTCGTCTGACGGCGGGCAAGTCGCCGCCTACTGCATTTTCAACAAACGAGGAGAACGAACATGATGACACGGCGGACATTTGGAACGGTTCTTGTGGCGGGGCTGGCGTTCGGCGCGCTGGCGGACGCGCAGTGGGTGTGGCATCCGGGCGACTACGCGCTCTGGCATGGCAACCGCGTGCAGGCGCGGCGGCTGGAGCGCGGCAGTCGGCTGGCGCCGTTCTGGCCGCAGTACGCGCCGCACACGTGCGTGACGTTTGACATGGACGTCGATCTCAAGCAGCCTGAAACGGTGGAGGTCTACGCCGACGGGCAGATGGCGTTGTCCGTCAGCCGAGGCTATGAGACGACATACGGCACCGTCATGGCCGCCACGAACCAGTTCGTTCTCCCGGCGGGCAAGTCGCGGATTTCCGCGCGCATCCAGAACAGCGAACGTCCGCCGGCGTTCTTCCTGCGCGGCCCGACGGTCGAGACGCGCGCGGACACGGTCGTCGTCGAAGCGACCGGCTCCGCCGTGAAGATCCCCGTCGCGTGCGAAAGCCGCTTCAACGCGCCCGACCGGACGCCGTGGACGTGGACGCCGCAGACGCGCCCCGTTGCGCCGACGGCCACGCGCCGCGTCAAGGAACGCCAGGTCTTCGCCGACTTCGGCGAGGAGACGTATGGCTTCGCGCGTCTCGCCGGCATTCGCGGCACGGGCTACGCCAAGGTCATCTACGCGGAATCCGAGCCCGAAGCCCTCGACGAGGCGGACGGACATGTCGATTCGTGGGAGATCGTTCGCCTCGCTTCGGACACCTGGCGTTCGGACGTTCCGCATGGCTTCCGCTACCTGCACGTCATCCCGCTCGACAAGGGTCTGGAGATCGGCGAGGTGTCCATGGACTTCGAGGTGTCGCCCGCCAAGTCCGCGCGCGGACGCTTTCGCTGTTCGGACGACCGGCTGAACAAGATCTGGGACGTCTCGGCGCACACGCTCGCCCTCACGTCCCGCGAAGTCTTCATCGAGGGCGTCAAGCGCGACCACTGGGTGTGGAGCGGCGATGCCGTGCAGAGCTTTCTGATGAACTACTATCTCGCGGCGGACGACGACCTCGTGAAGCGTTCGCTCTGGACGCTGCGCGGCGGCGACCCCGTGCAGCGGCACATCAACACGATCATGGACTACACGTTCTACTGGTTCATCGCCGTGCGCGACTACTGGCTCTATTCGGGCGACCGCACGTTCCTGCGCCAGATTTACCCTGCCATGGAATCGCTCATGACGTGGGTCTGCGGCCGCCTCGACGCGAACGGCCGCCCCTGCGATCGACCGGGCGACTGGATGTTCATTGACTGGGCGCCGAAGCCGCTCCCCAACCACGGCGGCGTGTGCGCCTTTGAGCAGATGCTGTTCGTCCGCGCCCTCGAATCGCTTGCGGACGTCGCGCGCGAAGTGGGGTCTGCCGATGCCGCCACGCGCCACGCGGCGCGCGCCGCGCGTCTGCGCGACGAGATCGTTCCCCTCTGGTGGGACGACGCGAAGGGCGGCCTCCTGCACCTCCTGCGCACCGACGGCACGCGCGACCCCATGCTGACGCGCTATGCCAACATGTTCGGACTCTTCTACGACTACTTCGACGCGGCGCGCCGCGCGCGCGTCGTGCGCGATGTGCTGCTGAACGACGCGGTGATGAAGATTCAGACGCCCTACATGCGCTTCTACGAACTGGAGGCGCTCGCCCGCGTCGGCGAACGCGCGCGCGTCTTGGACGAGATTCGCGCCTACTGGGGCGGGATGCTCGATCTCGGCGCGACGGCGTTCTGGGAACTCTACAATCCCACGGAAACGGGCGCGCAGCACTACGCGATGTATGGCCGTCCCTACGGGAAGTCGCTCTGCCACGCCTGGGGGGCCAGCCCCATCTACCTGCTCGGCCGCTACTACCTCGGCGTGGAGCCGACGAAGCCCGGCTTCGCCGAATACACGGTCGCGCCGGACGCGGCCGGGCTCGCCTGGATGGAGGGCGTCGTTCCCACGCCGCGCGGCGACGTGCGCGTGGATGTCCGCGACGGCAAGGTGCGCGTCGTCGGCAATGGCGGACTTGGCACGTTGCGCTGGAAAGGCCGCACGTTCCCCATCGCCCCGCACGCGACGGTCGAGGTGGGCGACTAGGCACGGCCTGACGACAGATTGAATCAACAACGAGAAGGAGAACGCAGGATTATGCAGATGAAGGCGAAGGCAATGTCGCTGGCGGTGCTGGTGGCGGCGGGGTGTTTCTGTCTGGCGGGGGCGACGGCCCCGAAGCCGTCGGACGGTCGCGCGCGCACGGAGGTGCGGGTCAAGCCGACGGCAACCGACGCGACGGGCGAGATGCTCGCCGCGATCGAGGCGGTGCGCCGCGCGGGCGGCGGGAAGATCGTGCTGGAAAAGGGCGACTACCACTTCCGCGCGGAGACGGCGACGCAGATGAAGTTCTTCATCTCCAACCACCACCAGAGCGACAGCCATCCCGTTCACGTGCCGCTCGCGAACCTCACGGACGTGACGGTCGAGGGCAACGGGGCGAAGTTCATCTGCCACGGGCTGACGATGGCGATGGCCATCCTCGACTCCACGAACGTCACGGTGAAGGGCGTGAGCGTCGACTGGGCGCGTCCCTTCCTCACGGCGGCGCGGGTCGTCGGGCTGACGGACACGACGACGGACATCGCGGTGGACATGACGCGCGAGCCGTGCGCGGTCAAGGACGACCGGCTCGTCATTTGCGGCGAGGGCTGGCAGCTCCCCTACGAGACCTTTTTCCCCTGCCAGGACGAGACGAAGGCGATTGTGCCGGGCATGACGGACATTTGGTGGCGGGGCAAGGCGACGGCACGTGAGGCGAAGGGGACATTCCGCCTTGCCTACGACGCGAAGAGCCTCGGCACTCGCCTGGGCGACTGGCTCGTCGTCCGTCCGGACGGCCGCCCTGCGCCGGCGACGATCGTCTACCGTTCGCGCGGGACGGTCTACGAGGACGTGGTGCTCCACTCGGCGTTCGGCATGGGCGTCATCTGCCAGCGGAGCGACGGCTTCACCTGGCGCGGCACGCGCCCGGCCGCGACGCGCACGTCGGGCGTGTTCGCGCCCGCCGGGACGGATCGCTTCGCGACGCTTCACGCCGACGCGACGCACTTCTCGAACGTCAAGGGCGAGGTGCGCATCGAGGACTGCCTCTTCGAGGGCATGATGGACGACGCGATCAACGTCCACTCGACCTGCCTCGGCATCACCGAGAAGCTGGACGCGCGGCGCATCCGCTGCCGCTACAAGCACCGCCAGGCCTACGGGTTCGGCGTGTTCGAGAAGGGCGAGTCGCTGCGGCTCATTCGTGGCAAGACGCTTGAGAACGGGCCGACGCTTCCCATCGCGTCGGTTGAGGACGTGGATCCGTGGGAAGTCGTGCTGACGCTCGGCGCCGACCTGCCGGCCGGCTACGGCGTCGGCGACGCGGTGGAGAACGCCGACTACCAGCCGTCCGTCGTCTTCTCGCGGAACATCGTCGGGCGCAACCGCGCGCGCGGGGCGCTCTTCACGACGCCGAAGTCCGTGCGCGTGACGGACAACCTCTTCGACCACGTCTCCGGTTCGGCAATCCTCTTCGCGGGCGACGCGCAGGGATGGTACGAGTCGGGCGCCTGCGAGGACGTCGTCGTGAGCGGCAACCGCTTCTACGACTGCCTGACGGCGGCGTACTCGTTCTGCAAGGGCGTTCTCTCGTTCTATCCCGAAGTCCGGGATCTCGCGAGCCGGAAGAAGGCGTACCACCGCAACATCGTCGTCACCAACAACGTCTTCGACGTGCATGACGTGCCGCTCGTCTTCGCGATCTCGACGGAGAACCTGGACTTCCGAGGCAATCGGGTTTACCAGAACCGCCGCTACGCGGGGTGGGGCCAGGGTCGCTTCGTCTTCTCGCACTGCTCGAACATGCGCGTGGAGAAGGGGAACCTCTATCTCACCGTCTCGCGTCCGCAGGATCAGTGGGCGATTCACGACCGTGCGCGGCCGAATCCGCCGAAGGTGGAGGTCTCGACCGCAGGCGTGCCGTCCGACGCCCTCGTCCTCTTCGACGGTACGGAGGAGTCGTTCCGTCGCAATTGGCGCGGCGGCGCGTGGCGCGTTGCGGACGGTGCGCTCCAGACGTCCGAAAAGGGCGGCTGGATCGACACGAAGGAACGCTTCGCCGACTGCCAGCTGCACCTTGAGTGGCGCGTGCCCGCGCCCGCGTCCGGACGTGGGCAGGATCGCGGCAATTCCGGCATCTGCCTCGGCGGCTGCCACGAAATTCAGATTCTCGAATGCTACGACAACAATCCGGCGCTGACGCCGAACCCGAACCCGACGTATGCGGACGGACAGGCTGGTGCGGTCTACGGCCACCATCCGCCGCAGGTGAACCCGTCCAAGCCCGCAGGCGAGTGGCAGACGTACGACATCATCTTCCACCCGGCGGCATGGGACGGCACGCGACTCGTCTCCAATCCGAGCGTCACCGTTCTCTTCAACGGCGTCGTCGTGCAGGACAACGCGGAAATCTGGGGCAACACCTTCGCCACCAAGGCCTATGAAGACGAAAAGAAGGGCCCGGACCTCTGTCCGATTTCGCTGCAGGATCACAACTGCCCGGTGATGTTCCGCAATATTTGGGTGCGCCGTCTGCCGCCGCTCCCGCGCAAATGACGGATAAAACAAAACAAAAAAGATAATGAGGACGGTATGGCTAACATGTTGAACAGAAGCCCCGCGCGCGGAATGGCGTTGGCGGCGTTGGTCGCTGCGGCGTGCGCGTGCCGTGCGCAGGGCGCGGCGGAATGGTTCGTGCGGGTCGATCCCGCCCAGTCGCGCGGGCCGATTCGCGTCATGAACGCCGTCAACAACGGCCCGAACAAAGTCCGCAGCGACCAGACGCGGAGCAACTTCGACGAGTTCAAGGCGTTGAAGATTCCCTATGCGCGCGTCCATGACGCGAACCTCTGCCACGCCTACGGCGCCCCGCACACGGTCGACATCTCCGCCGTCTTCCCGAACTTTGACGCCGACCCGAACGATCCGCTCGCCTACGACTTCACGTTGACGGACGAATATCTCGACACCCTCGCGTCCGCCGGGACGGAGACGTTCTTCCGGCTGGGGCAGTCCATCGAGCATTCCATCAAGAAGTATGGCGTCCACCCGCCGAAGGACTTCGCCAAGTGGGCGCGGATCTGCGAGCACGTTGTTCGCCACTACAATGAGGGCTGGGGCTGGAACGTCCGCACGGAGGCGTTCAAGAACGTCGTCCAGTACCGCAACCAGTTCAAGATCAAGTACTGGGAGATCTGGAACGAGCCGGACGGCAACCAGCGGACGCCCGACGGGCGCGAGGGCCCGACCTGGACGGGCACGCAGCAGCAGTTCCTTGAACTCTACGAAGTCACGGCGAAGCACCTCCGCGCCTGTTTCGGCGACACGATCAAGATCGGCGGCCCGGCGTTCTGCTGGTGGGGCGCGTGGCAGGACGTCTTCCTGTCCTATTGCCGGACGAACAACGTGCCGCTTGACTTCTATTCCTGGCACTGCTACGCCGTCTCGCCGATGCAGGTCGCGCAGGGCATTCGCGACGCGCGCAAGCTGCTGGACGACAACGGGTTCAAAAACGCCGAATCCATCCTCAACGAATGGAACTACGTGAAGGGCTGGACCGACCCCTGGATCTACTCGCTCGAAGTCGAATCCGGCCGATTCGGGCAGAAGGGAGCCGCGTTTGTCGCCGCGACGATGTGCGTCAGCCAGGATGCGCCGCTCGACCTGCTGATGTTCTACGACGCGCGGCTCGGGACGGCCATGAACAACATGTTCGATGCGAACACCTATCTGCCGATGAAGGGCTACTACCCGTTCGCGGCGTGGCGTGACCTGCGCGACCTGGGCGAGCAGATCGTCTGCACGACGGAGACGGGCGACCTCAAGGCGGATGCCGACAAGCAACTCTACGCCGTCGCCGCGAAAGACAAGGACGGCCGCCTCGGCGTCTTCATCGTCCGGTACAGCGACGACAACAACATCGTCGAGACGCGGCGCGTGACTCTTGCCCTGCCGAAGGGCCACTCCTTCGCGAAGGCCCGCTGTCTGCTGACGGACGTCGTGCGCACGCACACGGAGACGCCGCTCATCCTCAACGCGGACGGCACGGCCTCGGTGAAGATGCAGCCTAATTCGTTCGCCTACGTCACGGTCGAATAGCCGTCTCGCCCGGCCTCCCCCTAGGAAAAAAAAAATAAATATATGCTATACTGTCTGAAAAACTGTGAACGCGGAATGCGGGTGCGTTTCGGTCGTGGCAGTTCAACGACAGCAACAGACAAGACAAAGGAACGGATCATGAACGGAACACGAAGGGAACTCGTCTCCGGCTGTGTCGCGTGCGCGGCGCTCGCGCTGGCGGCGGTGCTGCCGGTGGCGGCGGCCTACAAGCAGGCGCCCGTGGCACTGAAGACGGAATGGGGCGAGAAGGTGACGCCGGAGAACGCCTGGCGCGAGTATCCGCGTCCGCAGATGGTGCGCGCGAACTGGACGAACCTCAACGGCCTGTGGCAGTACGCCGTGACGACGGACGCGCCGGGCGTGCCGAAGGCGTGGAACGGCGAGATCCTCGTGCCGTTCGCGATCGAGAGTTCTCTGTCGGGCGTGGGCCGCCTGCTCCAGCCGCGCGAGACGCTCTGGTACCGCCGCTCGTTCGACGCGGACGTCCAGAAGGGGACGCGCCTCCTCCTCCACTTCGAGCAGGCCGACTTCCGCACGCAGGTGTTCGTGAACGGCGTCGAGGCGGGCGTGCCGCACGAGGGCGGGCAGATGCCGTTCTCGTTCGACGTCACGGATCTCGTCAGGCCGGGCGCGAACGACCTCGTCGTCTCGATCTGGGACCCGACCTTCTGGATCGGCTCTCACGGCAAGCAGGCGTTCAAGCCCGAGGGCTGCATGTACACCCGCTCCTCCGGCATCACGGGGACGGTGTGGCTCGAAGCCGTGCCCGAGACGCACCTGACCGACTACCGCGTGACGACGGACATCGACGCGGGCACGGTCTCCGTCACGCTTGAGGGCACGGGCAACCTGGTCGAGGCCGAGGGCAAGGTGAAGGTGCTGCGCGGCGGCAAGGTGATCGCCAAGGGCGAGGTCAAGACGTGGGGCAAGCCCGTCACGATCGCGCTGCCCAGGCCGGTCGCCCTCTGGAGCCCGGAGACGCCGAACCTCTACGACCTCGAGATCACGCTGGAGGACGACGAGGCGGACGTCACGGATCGCGTGACGGGCTACTTCGGCATGCGCAAGTTCGACATGCGCAAGGACCCGCAGGGCGTCCTGCGCTTCTACTTCAACAACAAGATGCGCTTCATCACCGGCACGCTCGACCAGGGCTGGTGGCCGGACGGCCTGCTGACGCCGCCTTCCGAGGAGGCGATGGCCTACGACATCAAGGCCCTCAAGGCGATGGGCTTCGACATGATGCGCAAGCACATCAAGGTCGAGCCGCGCCGCTACTACTACCTCTGCGACAAGCTCGGCATCATCGTGCTGCAGGACATGCCGTCCGGCTGGGGCGACACGTGCCAGCGCTATGGCTTCTACCGCCGCGAGCTGAAGGAGATGATCGACCACCTCTACAACGTGCCGTCCATCGTCATGTGGATTCCCTACAACGAGGGCTGGGGGCAGCCGGGCGAGTTCCTGACGCACGCGACGCTCATGTGGACGCAGCGCTACGACCCCACGCGCCTCGTGGACGGCCCGTCGGGCGCGCATGACTACGAGGGCGGCGAACTGTGGTTCAAGCCGCACCGCACGACGGCCCACAAGGCGCTGGGCGAGGAGGAGGCGTCGCACGCGGTCGACAAGCACGACTACAGCGCCCGTCCGCGCATGTTCCCCGTCAACGACCGTCGCGCGAGCTTCCTCGGCGAGTTCGGCGGCATCGGCTGCCGCGTGTCCGACCATCTCTGGCAGACGAACGCCTGGGGCTACGGCAACACCGGCAATGACGTTGACCGCAAGCAGGTGCAGCAGAAGTACGTCGATCTCATGGCGCATGTCGCCGTCCTGGCGCGTCGCGGCCTCGCGGGCAGCGTCTACACGCAGACGACGGACGTCGAGGGCGAGATCAACGGCCTGATGACGTACGACCGCAAGGTGATGAAGTTCGACCCCGCCGCGCTGGCCGCCGCGCACCGCGCCGTGCAGGCCGCCGCCGAGCAGGGCATGAACTTCGTCGAGAAGTCCGCCTTCCCGCGCCTCGATCCGTCGCCGACGGCGTGGGCGTACACGTTCGACGCGCCGGCGGACGGCTGGACGGCTCCCGCGTTCGACGACGCGGCGTGGAAGCGCTCGGCCGGCGGCTTCGGCGGCTCGGGCATCGAGACGGCCCATGCCAATGCGAAGGTGGCCACGCCGTGGCAGACGAAGACACTCTGGTTGCGCCGCCACTTCCAGTTCGACGGCGCGCCCGAAAAGATCGTCGCGGCGACGTTCGACATGTTCCATGACGAGGACGCGGAAATCTACCTCAACGGGCAGAAGATCCTTTCCGCCAAGGGCTACACGACGAACTGGAAGCTCTTCCCGGTCGATCCGAAGGCGTTCGCGGCCGCCGTGCGGCCGGGCGACAACGTGCTGGCCGTCAAGGTTGTGCAGACGATCGGCGGACAGTACTTCGACGCGGGTCTCTCGCTGGAAATCGAGAAGTAATCGCGCGGAAGTAATCGCGCGAGGGCGAGACACCACGACGCGGCGGCCAATTGGCCGCCGCGTTTCGTCTGCACGGTCGGGAAGGACGCGCGTGTCTCGTTCGACTTGCGCGGCGTCCGCGTGGTGACCCTTGGGGTCTGTCCCCACGGTTGCTCCCCACGGTTGTTTGTCCACGAATCACACGAATGAGCACGAATCTGTGTAAATCCGTGAAATTCGTGGATGTTTTTCACCTTCATTCGTGAAATTCGTGGTTTCAGCCCTCCCCTGTTCATTCGTGAGATTCGTGGACAAGCGTCCGGCTCTGGGGACGAGATTTGACAGGGGCGGCGCGGTTGTGATACACTATTTCGGAATTTTGACTGGATTGGGTCGTGGCTGAACGAACGAGAAACGGCGCAGACAAGGCTTTGGACGCATGTCGTCATGACGTGCGCCGCGTGCGCGCATTCGCTCGAAAAGCCGCCTCTGACGGGCGCGGCGTGACCCTTACCCCCCCCCCCCCCCTGTTCTTTAAGCCGCGCGTATAGAGCCTTTAGGCGGGCTG
>CAZWQY010000017.1:0-48716 GCA_964636295.1 uncultured Lentisphaeraceae bacterium
CCGGCCTGATTTTGCTAAAATACCCCGCATGAACATGGAGCAGAAGAATATGAAGTCGAGCGGCCGTGCCGTTAGTGGCCGTGCCGTTTTTCTGACGGGTCTGTGCGTGTGCGCGGCGCTTTGCGGGCTGGCGGACGGGCAGCCAGTGCCCGTGCGAGAGTCGACGGGAACGGCTTTCCGAATCCTTCCCGACGAGATTGTGCAGCGGCACTTCGACCGCTTCTCCGCCGAGGACGAGGAGACCGTCAAGACGCCGATTCCGAACAGGGACTCGTCCGCATGGGCGCGTTCGGCCATTCCGCGCTTCGACTGCCCGGACGCGGACGTTGTCCAAACGTACTACTTCCGCTGGTGGATGTACCGCAAGCATCTGCGGCGCACGCAGGACGGCCGCTGGGTCGTGACCGAGTTCTTGCCGGACGTCGGCTGGGCCGGTGCCGAGAACACGATCTCGTGTCCGTTGAACCACCACCTCGCCGAAGGCCGTTGGCTGCGTCCGCCGGAGTATCTCGACGGCTATCTGTCCTTCATGATGGAGAAGGGCTTGATGACCGGCCCCCGCGCTTATGCCGCCGCGCCCGCCTGGGGTGCGCTTGAACGTGCCAAGGTGACGGGCGACCGGACGCTGGCGAAAGCCCTGTTCGCGGCGTTTGCGCGCAACTATTCGGCGTGGGAGTCCGGCTGGAATCTGCGAAGTCTCTCTCTCGCCGATCCGGGCGTCAGCTGCGTGCGTCCGATTCGGGGAACGCCGTTTAAGGTCGGCTACCGCGCCGCGCGCGGACTTTTCGACTGCCCCGGCGACCGCGAGGGGTCGGAGTTCACGCTTTCGGCCGACGGGGCGCGCCCGCTCGCCAACGCATTTCTGTGGGCGGAGGCGTCTGCGCTCGCCGAGATCGCGCGCGAAAGGGGCGATGCGGCCAGCGCCGAGTCCTTCGCGGCGAAGGCCGCGACGCTGGAGCGGAACGTCAAGTCTCGGCTCTGGAATCCGAAGCGCGCGTTCTTCACGGCGCTTGCGGTCGATGGCGCGCAGGACGACGTCTGCGAACTCAATGGCTTCGCGCCGTTTGCCGTCGGGATGCCGCTTGCAGGCTTCGGCGCGGCGTGGGCGGGCATTGTGGACGAGCGGGGGTTTCTCGCGCCGAAGGGGCTTGTTTTCTCGCGCCGCGATACGCCGGGGTTCGCGCCAGGCGTTGTGGACATCACGCGCCACGAGTGCCTGTGGAACGGGCCGAGCTGGCCGTATGCGACGTCCGTCGCGCTGACGGGCCTTGCGCGCGCCCTGCATGACGGGCTGGAACTTCCCGTCGGGCGTGAGGACTTCGCACGGCTTATGGGCCTCTACGCGCGCCAGCACAGGCTCGTTCGGGACGACGGGCGCGTCGTGCTGTGGATTGACGAGAACGTGAGCGCCTTCACGGGCGAATGGCTTGCGCGAGGCGTCCAGATCGCGCAGATCCGGGCGGCGGGACGAACACCGACGGGTCCGGGGCGCGGCAAGGACTACAACCATTCGACGTTCTGCGATCTGGTGATCACGGGGCTGTGCGGACTGGTGCCGCAGGCGGACGGTGCGCTTCGGGTCAATCCGCTCGCGCCGGCGGCGTGGGACTGGTGGTGTCTTGACGGCGTGCGCTACCACGGCCGCGACGTCACGGTTCTCTTCGACCGCGACGGCACGCATTATGGGCGGGGAAAAGGTCTGCTTGTCCTCGACCCGTCGGGAAAGAAGTGAGACACAGTCCGGGGCCTGTCCCCACGATTGTCTGTCCACGAATTGACACGAATCGCACGAATTTTTCGAAAGTTGATTGAATTCGTGAAGATTAGTGGATAACCCCCTGGGGCCTGTCCCCACGATTCCCACGATCTCCACGATTCTCCTCTCCTCTGGGGACAGACCCCCATTTTCTAACCACGGATTTTACGGATTATCACGGATGGGCAGTAACCCCCTGGGGTCTGTCCCCACGATTCCCATGATAACCCTTGGGGTCTGTCCCCACGATTCCCATGATTCCCACGATTCTCCTCTGGGAACAGGCCCGATCTTTTAGCCACGGATTTCACGGATTATCACGGATGGGCAGGATTCTTTGCGCTGGTTTTGGTTGCCCATCACGAAATGAGAATCCTGTGCGGAATTCATTCTCTACCTTCGCCTTTCTCCCGTTCCGTCCAATCCGTGATAATCCGTGAAATCCGTGGTTAATTTCCACCCCCGCCTCCATTTGTGAGATTCGTGAAATTCGTGGTTCCGCCCCTCCCATCCCTGGGGTCTGTCCCCACGGTTTTATCCTGTTGTGTTGAACCACGGATTTCACAGATTAGCACGAATTTGTGAAGCCGTAGAGGCAGTCCTCATGTCAAATGGTTTGTTTGTCCACGAATTGACACGAATAACACGAATCCGTGTCAATCCGTGAAATCCGAGGTTTTAAGACTCCCCTGGGGTCTGTCCCCTAAGTCGCGACGCTGACGTGTCTGTCCAGGAATTACACGAATGGCCGCGAATCGCCGAGCCAGCCTGTCCGGCTGTGGGAATCAACGGACGAATGAAATGAAAATTCAGCATTCCGTCCGCGAGAATTTTCCGCAGTGAATTCTCATTTATGGTATAATGATGCGGCATCGACCGGGATTCGGCCCGAAAAGGAAAGGAACGGAGCACCATGGCGAGGGAATACAGGCATTCGGCGTACTGGTACGCGAAGCGGAACGGCTGGTCGTACAGTGAGGGGCGCACGCACGTCGAGCGCTTCGTCGACGGCGTCGCGCGCGACCTGCGCCTCGGAGGCGGGCGCGTCAACGGCTGCCTCTCCTGCGACCCGGCCGGCTTCGTCCTCGGGCTCTCCGCCTGCCTCGCGCTGGACATCGGCTGCGCCGTGCGCGAGACGGCCCGCACGCTCGCCGACCCCGCCGGGCGCGACCGCGTCCGCCGCGAGCTCCTGCGCGACCTGCGGGCCGTCCGCCGCCCCCTCTACTACGCCCGCGAGACGGCCCGCCGCCGCGCGCTCGCCGCCGAGCGTCGCCGGGTCGCGCGCCGTTCGACCCTCGCGCCCGAGCCGACGCCGGAGGCCCTGCTCGCGGCGTGGGGACGCCGGAAGGGGGCGAAGGAGGACATGGTTCGCCTCGGAGGGATGCTCCAGGACCTCGCGTGCTTCGTGGACAGCTCGCTGCGTTTCGACGGGGACGGGAACGTCGTCGGCCGCAACGGCGGCATCCGCGGATGGCTGCGCGAGAACCTGCCGGAGCTCGCGGGGAAGTACAAGACGCTCATGCGGTACAAGGCGATGGCCGTGCGCCTGCGCCAGGCGACGGGGACGCGGAACCCGCAGCCGACGGAGTCGCTTCTCGCGCCGCCGCCGGAGGCGCGGCACGAGGTCGTGCGCGCGGTCCTCTCGGACGCCCGCGCGTCGTTCGCGTCCGTCGAGGACGTCCTTGGTCGGTGGCTCGACCCGGAGCGCGTGTTCCTCGACCCGGCGCGTCCGCGCGCCGTATTGCGCGCGGGGCGGAAGGCGAAGGACAGGAATGAGAATTCCCTGCGGAAAAGTCGGGGAGGGCCTTGTCCGCGAATTTCACGAAGGGAGACGGAGTGAGGTGGAGGTCAGTCCCCTGGGGCGGGTTGTCCACGAATTGAGACGAATAACACGAATTTGCTGAAAGTCGATGAAATTTGAGCGACTTCATGAAGATTGGTGGATAGCCCTTTGGGGCCTGTCCCCAAGGTTGTCTCTCTACCGTAATCCGTGCTAATCCGTGAAATCCGTGGTTAGAAACAGGGGCCTGTCCCCACGAGTACCCACGGGTAGGGGTTTGTTTGGCCACGGATTAGCACGGATTTTCACGGATGCAGTAATTCGTGTTCATTCGTGAGATTCGTGGACAAAATGTTGGGGGCTGTCCCCTGGGAACGGGGGCGAGGAATCCACGAATTTCACGAATCGTCACGAATTGGGAAAATCGTTGGAGGGCGGTCTCTTTGGCATTTCCACCTCGCCAATCCATGAAATCCGTGGCTCAAATGTTTCCGACGGCTGTCCCCATGGCTGGTGGCTTGTTTGGTCACGGATTGGCACGGATTTTCTCGGATATTTTGATCCGTGTTCATTTGTGAGATTTGTGGATAAAGAATATTGGAGTCTATCCCCAGCGGTAGGGGACGAGAATCCTGGAATCACACGAATTTTGGGCTGGCGTGTCTCGTGCTACGGTCGAGTGGGATAAGAATTTTCCGCATAGAATTCTCATTTTAGCGTGCATCAATACTTGAGGGCTTGTGAGAATGCAGAGGAATGCTGGGGGGCTGTCCCTTGATCCCTCGAAGCCAGCTAGAGCAAGCGGGGAAGAAGTAGCCACGAATTTCACGAATTGACACGAATGGGCGTGGGGAGTGGGATACGTAAACGTGTGTATGAGAGATGAGAATTCATTGCGGAAAATTTTGAGGACGGGCATGCCCGATTTAAGGCATAATTGACAAGAATGACGGCATTCGCGGTCATTCATGAGATTCGGGGCTAAAGATGTTGGGGGCTGTCCCCAAGGAAATTCCGGGGACAGTCCCCAGAGGCGGGGAATTGGAACGAAGTGAGGTGGAGGTAAAAGGTGAGGATGGACATATCAACCTCCATCGGCGTACGACAAAAATACCTTGAAGACCCTACTTGACTTGTAAGAAAAAAAAAATGATATTATTCGCGACAACTTGGGTGGAAAAGGAAGGAAATGTGGTTAGACATGCAAAATCTCTTTGGAGGTTGAAGGAGGCGAGGTTTAGGCGTGTCGATCTCATTAGGAAAATCAAAGAGGCCTATAGTCAGACAAAGTATCGTTTCCCATATTGATTTTCATTGAACAGGAGGTTTGAAATGCATAAGTTCATGTTTGTTCTTGTTGTTGGGGTTTTGATAGCGCTTAACATGGCCACAAGTTGGCATGTGAACTGTCGAGTGGATGCGATGGCAAGTCTGATTGCGTCCCTAAAGGGCCTTCAGGTCAAGTTGCCGACTGGCTTGGAGGCGAAACTGGAACGGGATATGCAAACGGCCGTTGCATCCGCGTCCAGCAATCTCACTTCGGGTGTCGGAAAGTTGGAGAAAGAAATCGCCAATTCAGCGAACGCTACCTTGGCGGCGATTTCAAACAGGTTTGCCACAGTTGCCGGGAAAATGGAGTCCGACGTCGCATATGCGATGTCGGCGGTCACGCGGATTTGCGAGAGACACGAGGAACTGCGGAAAATGCGGGCGGAGGAAGCCGAGGCCGCATTCCGGATGTATGAGGCGGATCCAACAATCGAAGTGGCCGTGCTCTATCTGCAGATTGCGATACGAAAGAATCCGAACGAATTGAAGTACATCCGACAGCTGAAGAAAGTCGTCGAGGACAATGGCATGGCATCTGAACTGCTTCAGGAGTACCGGGCAATGCTGTCCTACTGTTTGGACGAAGCGCAGTTCGGGCAAATGCACGAACTCGCACAGATGGTTGCTGAATTGCGTTCCCATATCGTGCAGGAGACTCAAAATCGCGAGAAAGTTGAGGAGTCTTTCAATGCGCAGAGGGTCTCAGACCTTGTGGACGAACTTGCCCAAAAGCCATTGGATTTGTCGTTTGGCAAATCGGCGCAGGAAATTTCGGCGCGAAGGGTCGCAATTTACCGTGAGTTGGAGGATATGCAGTCGGACGCCGCTACGAATCGCCCAGACAGGCTTGCGGCGGAGCATGTCAATGTCATCGCGTCAATGGGCGTCCGTGTAGACCGCCTTCTTGGACAGGTGTGTCGTGCCGTGGATGTCGTGCGGAGCGGAGACGTACGGAATGAGGCGGATTTGCGGGAGTCTCTTGAGGTGTTGACGGGGGGGTCCGTGACGCAACCGTTGGCGCTTGCCCAGCAGAGCGTGGCTTCGTTGTGGACTCTTGATTGTTCGGGGTTGCCCGCTGGTTCTGCAACCGCTTGTAGAAACGAAATGGAACGACTCGGCGGATGTTTCCAGGAAATGCTCGTCGAGGTGGAAAAGGTGAAAGCGCAAAAGATGTTGGATTTTGTCGACGCCTTTGCCAGCACAACGTCCACGAATCTGACAATGCGAATCAAGCTCTGCGAGGAGCAGGCAAAACTGCTGGTCAAGTACATTGGCAGCATCGCAGATGCGGAAGTGTCGCAAGGCGTTGTGGACAGGCAGATGAAGATCCTTGAAGAATCGCGCAAACTCCAGCAGGAACGAATGAAGCTCTACCAAGTGAGTGCGCATGGGAAGATGAAGGGTATTGCCCGGAAGATTCGAGAGTACAAGGATCAGTGGAGCCGTCAAAAAACCAAGAAGAACCATGCGAAGGAGTTGCTTCGCAGCCTTGTTACGATAGATTCGTCTTTGCTCGTTCCGGAGATGTATGAGTTGTACCAGTACGAATACGCCCAGTTAACGGCGGATTTCAATGCCTGGGTGGAAGGAGAAAAGGCATACGAGCACAAGGCGGAGTTCATGGACGAACTGGCGAATGTTGCCAAGATGACATTGGAGGAGCTGTGAGCATT
This sequence comes from uncultured Lentisphaeraceae bacterium, assembly GCA_964636295.1. GTDB lineage: Bacteria > Verrucomicrobiota > Kiritimatiellia > RFP12 > UBA1067 > UBA1067. The sequence goes on from CAZWQY010000017.1 coordinate 6,539, forward strand.
GGAATCGCCTGTTTGTTGTTGGCGTCGGCGGCTTGCGTTGCCGCATATGGCTCTGACGTCTCGTCCTCGGTCATATCTTCGTTCGTCACCGGCTACACGTTGACCCAAGGACGGTCTGCTGAAATGGGATTGCTTGGAGGGCTGTGGGATGGACACACGATGAATGTCATTAGGGGTGAGATCGGCGAATCCATTGCGGAGCGGGCGTTCTTCGGAGGTTCGGAGATGGCGCATTCAAAGAAGGGCGCGTGGGTTTCGGTCGCGCCACGCTTTGGCCGCCAGGGAATAGACCATGTCTTTTTAAGAGTCCGTGACGATGGAATTCCTAATGGGATGATGCTGGCCGAGTCAAAATACGGCGCGGGAAAACTTGGCGAGACCAAAGATGGTCTTCAGATGGGTTCTCGTTGGCGGGTAACACGCCTGGCGAAAATAGGGGATCGATATTTTGAATTTTCCAATTCAATGAATCCCGTGGTGCGTTCGCGCGTCGTGCCTGCTGGGGCAAAGCAGATGGACGTGTATTTTACACAAACGCAAAAAGTCACGATTTGGAAAAGCGGAGAAACGTACTACACAGATGCGGACGGCACGATAACTGATGAACAGTTGCGCAAAAGGTCTCGGACGTACGGTAAATACTTTTATGCGGCTTCATCTAGAACTATCACGACACGAAATTTCCTGTTTCAGATCATTCCATCTTCGGACGACTATCTTGTAAGAATCTCGAATCTCACCGACGACGCGAAAGTCATGCCGGGAACGATTAGGGAGGTTAGGCTTCCCGGAGAGCTTGTGGTTCAGGGACGGGTCGATACGAAAACGATCAAGGAGGCCTTGAAACGGAATTACCCGAAATGGGATGAGAATAAGCTTTCAAGGGAAGCCAAATGTATCAAGAAAGTTGTTTCAAACAAAGACTTTTTGAACGCTGGGAATGCTCGTAGACAGGCGAAGGTCGAAATCGCTCGCTCTTCCACTGCAAGTGCGGGAATCGCGGGCGGCGTGGCATTGGCTCTTTCGCTGGGATCGGAAGTCTTCAAACATGGTACAGATGTTTGTGCGTACGATTTGAAACATGTGGGCGGTGCGGTTGTAGAAAATGCCGTGTCTACCGGAGTGGCGTCGTATTGTGGGCAGCGCGCGATGCTGCATTTGGCTGGGAAAACGGTCTTGGGACGTTCCATCACTTCTACCGCCGCCAGTCGGATTGGCGGTGGAGTCGGGGCTGCCGTCATGGTTGCGACATCGTTTTACAAATGCGTTATTGGATCTAAAAATTGGCGAGAGGGAGCGGTTGACGCCGGAATCAACGCGGCTTCAATGGCGGCGGGACACTATGCCGCTGTAGGTATGTCCGCCTGGATGGGAGGATCTGCAGCGGCAACGGCGGCGTCCGCAGGCGGAGGTGCTGCGGCAAGCGCCAGTGCTGGCAGTGCGATGGCGGCGGGTACGGCAAGTGGCGGGGCGGCCGGTGTCGGAGGGGGAATGTTGATGGCGGCAAGCGCTTGTGTGGTTGCTGCGGCCACAATCGCGGTTGCGGCTGGCGGTTATGTTGTCTACGATCACTACAGGGAATTTCAGCGGTTTGATGGCGAACTTGCGGTCGTCGAGAAGCGGGCCGATTTGCTGATGTCGAATCGTCTACGCTATGAACGGGCGATAGACGGGGTGCTCGTTCGATGAGGAATGAACATGGCGTGGGATGTACAGCGGAGGCTTGTGGTCAGATTCTGATTTGACGGAGGATGGGACGGGACGTGAAAAGGGGGCGGTTGCCCTTGGCATGGCTCTTGCCCCGGCGATTTGCGAACCGTAATGACAGACTAAAAGGAGAATGTCGATGAACAAGCTGGCGGCCAAGTTTCACGTGCTGTTCGCGGCGCAGCTCCCGGCGGACATCATGGCGACGGATTTCGAGTCGTGCGTCCGGATTGTTGCCCTCACGGCGGACGAACTGGAGCGCGACTGGTCGGATGTCGATGAGCGGTGAAGGCGAACCGGCGCGCGCGGTCCGCTTGGCCTTGCGATTTCGAAAGGGTAAAATGAAGCATCTGACGAATCTGTGCATTCTCGCGTGGTGCGGGATTGTGTCGGTGAGACTGAGGCCGCTCGGACATGAGCTGGCCTGCCTCTGTGAACTCGTCGACGAGGTGGAGAGACGGTGTGAGGTGCTGGGTGTTTGGACACAGGGGGCGTGCGCGCTGACCGCGCTCTGCTTCTTCAGTTGCGTGTGGGGGGTGGGGGCGCGTTGTTGAGGGGCGTCCACCAGTTGTGATGAGTTTCGATAGGTCACTGGCCTGTGGTGTCGTCATCCTGTGCTCGGTACAGGTGCTGGGGCTGTCCCTCTGGTGCCAGGGGATTCAGTTCCTGGCCGGACTGATCCCCGCGAAGTGGCGGGAGAAGACCGTGTCGCTTGTCGTGCGAACCTTTAGGGCTTGATTTCGCTCACACGAATGAACACGAATCCGTGCTAATCCGTGAAATCTGTGGTTCAACTCACCCTCCACCCCTTGGGGCCTGTCCCCATGGTTGCCTGTCCACGAATCTCATGAATCGTTACGAATTTTCTCTGAGTAGGCGGCGTGTTGAGGTTGAGGCGGAGACTGGGATCGTCCGCGTGGAAAAGGGTATGGTATAATATGCGCATGGACGAGATGAAGCAGACTGCGGGCGGTGTGACGGCGTGAGGCCCTATCTGGACATTCTGAAACTTGTTTGGCCGCTCGCCTTGGGGATGGTCAACACGGCGCTCATGCAGTCCGTCGATCGCGCGTTCCTGGCGCGCCATTCGGTTGCGGCACTGGAGGCGGTGCTGCCGGCCACGACGCTCGCGTGGGCGTTCATGACGTTCTTCCAAGCGATTGTCGGCTATTCGGGCGTCTTCGTCGCGCAGTATCATGGCGCGGGCGACGCGAAGGGATGCCGGCAGAGCCTCGCGGCGGGAATCTGGGTCTCCGTCCTCGCCCTTGTGCCGATGCTGCCCGTCTGCGGGCTGGGCGACTGGATTCTCGTGCGGACGGCCGGGTCGTCGTCGCTGGCGGCGATGGAGCGATCCTACTTCGACATCTTGATGGCCGGCTCCGTCTTCGTCTATCTGCAGATGGCGGCGATTTCCTATCTGACGGGGCGCGGGCGCACGCGCATCGTCTTCTGGGCGAACCTTGCCGGCAATCTCCTCAACGTCGCGCTGGATCCGCTCTTCATCTTCGGCTTCGACCTCTCGCGGGCCGGCCTTCCGTTTGCGCTCGCGCCGCAGGGCATCGCCGGCGCGGCGGTCGCGACGGTCGTCGCATTGGCCGCGCAGTGTCTCCTGCTCGCCGTCGTTCTCCGCCGCGACGTCTCCTTCCGCGTGTTTGCGCAGCCGTCCGTCCGCGCGCTCATCGGGCGGCTGCTGCGCTTTGGCGTTCCGGCCGGCGGCTACGAAGTCCTCAACATGCTGTCCTTCACGATCTTCGTCTTCGTGACGGGGCAGGTGGGCGGCGAGGCGTTCGCCGTCTCGAACGCCTGCTTTACGGTGAACTATCTCCTTTTCGCGCCGATGACGGGCTTTGCGCTTGGCGCGCAGACGCTCGTCGGGCAGGCGCGTGGGCGCGGCGATGACGCGGAGGCCGTCCGCGCGCTGCGGCGAACGCTTTTCCTCGGACTTGGCTTCACTCTGGTCGCGTGTCTCTCCGTGCTGGCTTTCCGCCGTCCGATTCTCGCGCTCTACGCCTCGCCCGACCTTGCGGATCCGTCCGCGTTCCAGTCGCTGGGCACGACGCTTCTCCTCCTCATGTCGGCGTGGATGCTCTTCGACGCGGCGGACATCATCCTTTCGGGCGCGCTCAAGGGCGTGGGCGACACAAAGTTCGTGATGGGCTGGATGCTCCTCAATGCGTTCGTCCTGTGGCTGCCGCTCGTCTTCCTCGTGCGCCGCCTTCACAACACCATGCCGGCCCTGTGGGGCACGATGATCGCCTATGTCGTCGTCATCAGCGTCGGTTCGGCCGTTCGCTGGCGGCGTGGCCGCTGGCGGAAAATCCAAGTCGTGGACGTTCACGCATGATGACATTCCTCCTGCTCCTGGCTCTGTTCGCCCTCTCGGCGTTCTTTTCGAGCGCCGAGACGGTGCTGTTCTCGCTGACGGGGGCGCAGCGCGCGCGCATCAAGGCGCGGAGCGCGCAGGCGGACGCGCTGATTTCCGGCGCGCTCGCCGACAAGGCGATTCTCTTCTCGACCCTGCTCGTCGGCAACACGTTCGTCAACTTCGCGATTGCGACGATCGGCTACCGCCTTTTCGCGCGGTGGATTCCCGGACTCTCCTGGCTGGCCGTCCCGGCGATGACGGTCGCACTTCTGGTCTTCGGCGAGATCACGCCGAAGCGTCTCGCGCTCAAGTTCGCCGAGCCGCTGGCGCCGCCCTACGCCGTCCTGCTCCGGTTCTGGCGAACCGTCATGATGCCGTTCAACGTCGTCTTGCGCTTCACGTCGCGCGCGTTCGCCCCGGCGCTCGAGCGCGAACGGCGCGCCCTCTCCGACGAGGAGCTTATCTCCGTTCTGGAGTCCGCCGTCGCGCATGGCGAGGTGTCGGCGAAGGACTCCGAGATGATCGAGGGCGTCCTGCGCCTGTCGGAGCTGTCCGCGAACGACGAGATGACGCCGCGCGTGGACATCGAGGGCTTTGACCTCACGCGCGGCGAAGAGGCCTGCGCGGCGTTTGCCCGGACGGCGAAGCACCATTACCTGCCGCTCTACCGGCAGACGCCCGATGCCATCGAGCGTGTGCTCGAACGCGAGACGGGCGCGGTCGAGGAGCCGCTCTTCGTGCCGGAGACGGTCACGCTCGACGACCTGCTCGTCACGTTCGCGAAGAGCCGCAAGCCGCTCGCGGTCGTCCTCGACGAGTATGGCGGCACGGCGGGCATCATCACGCCGAACGACATCCTCGAGCTCATCGTCGGGCCGGGCGTCTTCGGCAGTTCCGCGAACGAGGAGCCGCAGATCGCGCGGAAGGGCGCGAACGTCTGGGAGATCGACGCGCGCGCGTCGCTCGACGAGATCAACCGCGCGCTCGACGTCGAGCTGGAGGCGGAGGACGCCGACCGGCTGTCGGGGTGGGTGCAGTTCCATGCCGAGCGCATTCCGCACGTCGGGCAGGAGATCGCGGCGGACGGCTGCCGCGCGACCGTCCTCAAGCGGCGGCGGCGGCGTGTCACGCTCGTGCGGCTTGAGGTCCTGTCGCGCGCGACGGACGATGACGACGCGGCGATTCTCGCGGAGACGGACGAGGCCGTCGAGCGGACGGAGGAGGATGACGCATGATGGTTTTCCTGCTTGTCATTGTCGCGCTTCTCGCGCTGGGCTGGTCGGCGTTCTGCTCCGGCGCGGAGATGGGGTTCCTTTCCGTGAGCCGCGAGCGCATCCTCCACCTCGCGCACGAGGGCGGGCGGCGGGCGAAGAAGGTCGAGCGCGCGCTGCAGGACATGGGGCGCACGACGACGACGATTCTCATCGGCAACAACCTGGCGAACGTCACGTACTCGGCGGCGACGGCGGCCTTGTCGGCGCGGCTCTTCGGCGACAACGTGACGGCCAGCGCGGTCTGGAGCTTCCTCGCGGCGTTCACGGTGCTCTACACGTCCGAGTTCATGCCGAAGCTCCTGTTCGCGGCGCGTCCGCTTCGGCGCATTCTCCGAATGGCGGACGCCTACGAGGCCATGGCCCGGCTGATCGCGCCGCTGACGCTTCTGGCGCTGCGCTTCACTGACCTCTTCGTGCCGCGCAAGGAGGTGAAGTACAGCCTGACGGCGAACGACCTCTTGCGCATTCTCCAGGATCGCAAGGACGGCGTGTGCCTTTCGGACTTCGAGTCGGCGCTCATTACGCGGCTCGTCGTCCTGCGCGCGAAGGGCCTGCCCATTACGCCGGAGGCGATTCTCTCCGTGCTGCGCGAGGACAACTAGCGGTTTTGCTCTCATGAAGGAAGAAAGATGAACTACGCCTCCATCCGCACGTGCGACATCGCGAACGGCGAGGGCGTCCGCGTCTCGCTCTTCGTCTCGGGCTGCACGCACCGCTGTCCCGGCTGCTTCAACAAGGAGGCGCAGGACTTCGGCTATGGTCTGCCGTTCACGCGCGCGGTCGAGGACGGGATCCTGGCCGCGCTCGCGCCGACACAGATCGCGGGGCTTTCGCTTCTCGGCGGCGAGCCGATGGAGCCGTCGAACCAGCGCGTGCTCGTGCCGTTCGTGCGTCGTTTCCGCGCGTGCTACGGCGAGACGAAGACGCTCTGGGTCTACACGGGGTGCGTGTATGAGGAACTGAAGGGGCGGGGGACGGCCGGGTGTCCGGGCGGCGGACGCTGGCGGACGGAGGTGACGGACGAGTTCCTGTCGATGATCGACGTTCTGGTCGACGGGCCGTTCATCGAGGCCCTCAAGGACATCTCGCTTCCGTTCCGGGGCAGTTCGAACCAGCGGGTCCTTGACCTGCGGAAACTTTCGGGGAGGAATCATGCTTGACGAACTGACAAGGCTCTACGATGCCTACGTGGACACGTTCCGCGCGGCGGACGGACGTCTGCCGGCGATGATGCAGCTCAAGCGCACGCACACGGCGTTCGTCGTGGCGAACGCGGTTGAGATTGCGGACGGCGAGGGCTTTTCGCACCGCGAACGGGAGGTCGCGCTTGCGGCGGCGCTTCTGCACGACACGGGACGGTACGAGCAGCTTCGGCGGTACGACACGTTTCGCGATTCCGAGTCCGTCGATCATGCCGTCTTCTCGCACGCAATCATCCGGGAGAAGGGCTGGACGGACGATCCGGCCGTTCTGGACGCGGTGCTCTGGCACAACCGGCGCGACCTTCCCGACGTGATGGAGCCCCTGACGGCCGTCGCCGCGCAGACCGTGCGCGACGCGGACAAGCTCGACATCTTCCGCGTGCTCGAAGACCAGGTCACGCACACGGACTGGCGGAAGGACGCGCGCGCGTTCTGGAATCTTGCGGTGGCCGCGCCGCCGAATCCGCTGGTCGTCGCGAACGTCGAGCGCGGCGAAGCCGTTGACTACCAGAACATCCAGTCGCTTTCGGACTTCGTCCTCATCCAGGTTGGCTGGATGGTTTCGGGCCTCCACTACGCGACGGCGCGCCGCCTCTGCGCCGCGCGGGGGCATCTTGCGTTTCGGCGCGAGTTCCTTCACCAGCTCTCTTCCGATCCGGCGATCGACCGCGTCTGCGACTTGGCGGACGCGCGTCTGGCGTCGCCGCGTGCCTGATGTCCGGGAAGAAGCGCTATCCGGTTCGCGTTCCGCGTTTTGCCGCCGGCATCCGTGCGCAGGAGTCGCGCACGGGCGCGGGGCGCAGCTGGTGGGCGGGCGAGTGGATGCATCGGCTGGAGGCGATGGGGCTCAAGGGGCGTCTCGGACGCGGCAAGAACTATGCGCTTTCGGGGCAGGTCGTTTCGCTGACGATCGCCGGCCCGCATGTCGCGGCGCGGGTCTTGGGCACGCGGCCCGACCCGTATGACGTCACGCTGGACTTCCGCACGCCGGAGCCGGCGGCGCGTGCGCGGCTTGTCGCCGCGCTCCGTGCCGAGCCGATGCTTGTCGCGCGGCTTCTGGCGGACGACTTGCCGCAGGACGTCGAGGCGGCGTTTCGCCGCGAAGGGTATGACCTCTTCCCCGGCGGCAAGCTGGGGCCGGGACGCTACGACATGACGACGGCGTGCAGCTGTCCCGACTACGCGAACCCGTGCAAGCATGCGGCGGCCGTCCTTCTTCTCCTAGGCGAGGAGATTGCGCGCCGTCCCCTGACGTTGCTGGAATTGCGCGGCATTCTTTCCGAGGAACTTTACGATGAAGGTTGAGACGCCGATCCTCAAGCGGCTCGGCCCCGTGCCGTTCTGGCGCGGGACGGGCAAATGCCTGGCCGAGCTGGAGCGCATCTACAAGAAGGCGATGGCGGCGGCGCAGACGCGCTTGGGCCGCTGACGCCAAGCGGCGCGTTGGTGCGCCGCTTCAGGCGGGTTGTGCGGCGCGCCGGTATTCCAGCGGGCTGACGCCGATGATGCGTCGGAAGGTGCGGGCGAAATGCTGCGTCGAGCAGAACCGCAGTTCCTGTCCGATGGCCGCGACCGTTCGGTTTGTCTTGGACAGGAGCCGCTTGGCCCGGTTGACGCGGCAGTTGAGGATGAAGGCGTGGAGCGGCAGCCCCTTGGCACGCTTGAAGTCGGCGGCGAACGCGGAGACGGAACGGTTGCATTGTCGGGCTAACGTCTGGATCGGATAGTCGTCGGCGGGCGCGTCCTGGATGCGTGCGGCGATCTCGTTGACCTTGTCCGGCGCCTTTGCGGGCAGACGGCGCGCCGCGTCGATCAGTGCCAGCAGCAGGTCGAGGGCGGCCGCCCGCATCTTGACGCGGCGCGCGGGCGACTTTCGTCCGACGGTGTCGTAGACGGAGAAGAGCCGGTCGAACGCTGCGCGGACGGCGGGCGTCGCGGCGAAGAGACGCTTGGGCAGATGCGTGAGCGAACGTGCGAGCCATTCGCTGCCGCGCGCGTCCAGTCCGAGGAGGCGCGCGTTGTGTCGATGCGGAATGGCGAAGAGGATGCTGTAGACGACGAGGCCGCTGGGGTTCGTGCGGAGATGGTGCGGCTCATCGGGCGAGGAGACGAAGACGTGGCCCGGCAGGAAGGGGTATTCGCGTTCGAGCGTGTCGAAGATGAGGTTGCCCCGTCGGCAGAGGCTGAACTCCATGCAGCCGGGGTGGTAGTGGAAGTCTGGACTTTGCTGGACGGACTGGCAGTTGCTGAAGCGCAGCGAGGGGATGCAGTCGACGCCGTCCGGCCGCAAGTCGAGGACGCGGTGGCCGGGCGTGTCGTGGTAGACGATCTGGTCGGCGAACATGGCGTAGAGTATACCACAGGTGTCGAAGGAGATGGGCATAAAAAATTATTGTCGAAAAATATCTTTCCTCCACATTCGGGTATGGTACAATTGCGCTCGACTGGAACCCGAATGGACGGGCCATTGACAGGAAAAAAAAATGGATATAATTAACCGCAGATTTTTGGAAAAGGCAAATCCACGACGGTTTGCCGAACGGTCGAAAAGGAGGTTTATGAGGCGGATTGCAATTTTGCTCGGTGGGATGGCCTTCGGTCTCCCGTTCGTCGTCGGCGCGGCGGACGTCGTCCAGTGGCAGGCGCTCCCGTCGGGGCTGCAGCCGGTGTACGATGCCATTTTCGAGCCGCAGACGGTCGCCGTGCCGCCCGACGACGCGCCAGGGGCGTTCAGCGTCTCGGCGGAGGGCGAGCTTCGCTGCTTTGGCACATGGATGCGCGGCTCGGCGCGTCAGCGCATGACGCTGGCGTCTTCCGACTGGGGGTTGAACTGGCGTTTCCGTTCTCGGACGGCGGGCGATGCCGTCTATGTCCCCTGTCCGTGGGCGGCGTACGAGATCAATGTGGTCGGGCCGGGCGAATGGGCGGATTTTGGCCTCGCCGGGGCGGAGGCCGCCTGCCGTGGTGGGTCGTTTCGCTGTCCCTCTACGCGACGCTCTTCTCGTCCATTACCTTCCTGTCGATTCCCGCGCTGACCTACCATTCGGACTGTCGCTATTTCTTCAAGACAATCGGGATCCTCGTTCTCGTGCCGGTCGTCGTGCGGTATTATCTGCCGTTCTTCCGTCGTCTCAACCTGACGAGCGCCTACGAGTATCTGGAGGTTCGCTTCAATCTTGGCTGCCGGCTTTTCGCCTCCGCCGCGTTCATCCTCTTCATGGTTGCGCGTACGGCCGTTGTCGCGTATCTGCCGGCCGTCGCGCTTGCCGCCGTGACAGGGATGGACGTCAACCTCGCGATTGTCGCCGTCACGTTCGTCACGATCGTCTACTGCACGGTCGGCGGCGTCGAGGCCGTCGTGTGGAGCGACTTCGTGCAGAGCGTGATTCTGATTGGCTCGACGGTCGCGATCTATGCCTACCTCGTGTGTGGCACGGACGGCGGGCTGTCGGGCTTCCTGTCGAAGGGGATGGCGGCCGGCAAGTTCCGGATGCTGGACTTCGGCTGGGACTGGTCGCAGCCCGTCCTGTGGGTGGCGGCGGCGACGATGAGCACGCTTTCGGCGAACCTCAACTCGGCGGCGACGGCCTTCACGACGGACTTCTACCGGCGGCTGCGGAAGGCCGGATTGGAAGATGCGGGGGCGCGGGAGCGGCGGACGCTTCTTGTCGGAAAGGTCTCGACGGTCGTTATCGGCCTGTTGGGCGGGGCGTTTGCGCTCGTCCTCGCGAACATGGACATCGGATCGGTCTACGACCAGTTCCTCAAGTTCCTCGGTGTGCTGACGGGCGGTCTCGCGTGCCTTTTCCTGATGGGGCGGTTCCTGCCGTTCGTGAACGGGCGTGGCGCATTCGTCGGGCTGGTCGCCAACTATGCCGTCTGCCTTGCGCTTGACCTTGTACCGCTTGCGCGCAAGCCGCACGTTCTGCTCTACGGCTTCTTCGGCATGGTCGCGTGCCTCGTCGTCGCGCCGCTCGCGAGCCGGCTGTGTGGCGACAGGACGCCGGCGCTGTCAGAGCGTTGAGGGCCAGTTGCTCGGTTTGTACACGAAACGGCGGACTTCCATTTCGGCCAGTTCTTCGTCGAAGAGCGGAAGGTACTCAAGCGTGTAGGCGTCGCCCAGCATTTAGCGCCTCCCGCGCGCGGAAAAGTTTTCTTCGGCTAACACACGCCGCGCGGATTGTGGTATAATACGCGCCCTTATGAAAAGCACAGATACTCCCGCATGGGAAGGTTTCATTGGCGGCGAATGGCAGGAGGAGATCGATCCGGCCGAGTTCATTCGCCTGAACTACACGCCGTATGAGGGCGATGCGTCGTTCCTCGCGGACGCGACGCCGGCGACGGCGGCGCTTTGGGACAAGCTTCAGGCTTTGCAGAAAGAGGAGCGCGCGAAAGGCGGCGTCCTTGACATGGACACCGACGTCGTTGCGTCCATCACCTCGCACGCGCCGGGCTACCTCGACAAGGACCTCGAGAAGGTCGTGGGTCTCCAGACGGACAAGCCGCTCAAGCGCGCGTTCATGCCCTATGGCGGCATCAAGATGGCCGAGGAGGCCCTGACGACCTACGGCTACAAGCCGAACCCCGAGCTGCACCGCATCTTCACCGAGTACCACAAGACGCACAACCAGGGCGTCTACGACGCCTACACGCCGGAGATGCGCCGTGCGCGCAAGAACAAGATCATCACGGGCCTTCCCGACACCTACGGGCGCGGGCGCATCGTCGGAGACTACCGCCGCGTCGCGCTCTACGGCATCGACCGGCTGATCGAGGGCAAGGAACACGACCTGCCGCTCGTCGGCTACGGCGCGTCGCCCGAAGAGGTCGTGCGCGGCCGCGAGGAGGTGGCCGAGCAGATCCGCGCGCTCAAGGCGATGAAGGTCATGGCGGCGAGCTACGGCTACGACATCTCGAAGCCCGCGACGAACGCGCGCGAGGCCGTGCAGTGGACGTACTTCGGCTATCTCGCGGCGATCAAGACGCAGAACGGCGCGGCGATGTCCATCGGCCGCATCTCGACGTTCCTCGACATCTACATCGAGCGTGACCTGAAGCGCGGCATCCTCACCGAGACGGACGCGCAGGAGCTGATCGACCACCTCGTCCTCAAGTTCCGCATGGTCAAGTTCGCGCGCATCCCCGAGTACAACCAGCTCTTCTCGGGCGATCCCGTGTGGGCGACGATCAACGTCGCGGGCATGTGCGGCGACGGCCGGAGCATGGTCACGAAGAACGACTACCGCATCCTGCACACGCTGGAGACGATGGGGCCCAGCCCCGAGCCGAACCTCACGGTCCTCTACTCGCCGCGCCTCCCCGACGCCTTCAAGCGCTACGCCGCGAAGGTCTCGATCGCGACGTCGAGCGTGCAGTACGAGAACGACGAGGTCATGCGCCGCGTCTGGAGCGACGACTACGCGATCTGCTGCTGCGTCTCGGCGACGCACACGGGCAAGGAGATCCAGTTCTTCGGCGCGCGCGCGAACCTCGCCAAGTGCCTCCTCTACGCCATCAACGGCGGCGTGGACGAGAAGACGCACGCGCAGGTCGGCCCGGAGCTGCGTCCGATCACGGACGAGACGCTCGACTACGAGAAGGTGCTCAAGGCCTACCTTGAGATGATGGACTGGCTGGCGGGGCTTTACGTCCACACGCTGAACCTCATCCACTTCATGCACGACCGCTACTACTACGAGGCCGCGCAGATGGCGCTCATCGACACGGACCTCGAGCGGACGTTCGCGACGGGCATCGCCGGCTTCTCGCACGCCGTCGACTCGCTCTCGGCGATCAAGTACGCGAAGGTGCACGTCGTGCGCGACGAGACGGGCCTTGCCGTCGACTACAAGGTCGAGGGCGACTTCCCGCGCTACGGCAACGACGATCCGCGCGCGGACGAGATCGCGAAGGCACTTCTCAAGGCGTTCATGTGCAAGATCAAGAGCCACCACACCTACCGCCGCGCGAAGCCGACGACGTCGATCCTCACGATCACGTCGAACGTCGTCTACGGCAAGGCGACGGGCGCGATGCCGGACGGCCGCAAGGCGGGCGAGCCGCTTTCGCCGGGGGCGAATCCGTCCTACGGCGCGGAGCAGAACGGGCTTCTCGCCTCGCTCAACTCGGTCGCGAAGCTTCCGTACGACTACGCGCTCGACGGCATCTCCAACACGCAGACGATCCATCCCTCGGCGCTCGGAAACGACGACGAGACGCGCGCGAAGACGCTCGCCACGGTGATGGACGGCTACTTCGCGCAGGGGGCGCATCACCTGAACGTGAACGTCTTCGGCACGGAGAAGCTCATCGACGCGATGGAGCATCCGGAGAAGCCGGAGTACGCGAACTTCACGATCCGCGTCTCCGGCTATGCGGTGAAGTTCATCGACCTCACGCGCGAGCAGCAGCTCGACGTCATCAGCCGCACCTGCCACAAGAGCCTGTAAAGGCGGCGGTGCAGGTCGTCGCGCGGCCGCGCGCCCGGTTCGCCGGGTTGCGAGCGGCCGCGCGAATTTGGTATACTACACACTTCCGTGCCCAAAGACGGGGCGGACGCGGCAGAAAACCGCGCGTACAGACAAACAAAAGAAAAGAGTCAAATGGCGATTAGAAAGCCTACGCCTCCTGCGGCGAAGTCCGCGGCGATGGCCGACGTCCTGACCCAGGCCGGGCAGGAGTCGAAGTTCAAGGGCGGGAGCCTCATCGAGGGCACCGTCAGCGCAGTCAAGGGTGATGACGTGTTCGTCGACATCGGCTACAAGTCGGTCGGCACGGTCGGCCTCAACGAGTTCGGCGAGGGCGCCGACGTCAAGGTCGGCGACAAGGTGACGGTCATGCTCGTCAAGCTCGAAGACGACAAGACCGGCATGGTTGAGATTTCGAAGCGGCGTGCGGACGACAAGATCCGCTGGGAGAAGATCCTCGAGCGCTACGTCGAGGGCTGCGTCGTGACGGGCACCATCAAGTCGGCCGTCCGCGGGGGCCTCCTCGTTCAGATCGACGATGTCGAGGCGTTCCTTCCCGGTTCGCAGGTCGACGTCTCGCCCGTGCGCGAGCTGGAGCCGTACGTCGGCCAGACGTTCGACTTCAAGGTCATCAAGATTTCCAACGAGCGCCGCAACCTCATCGTCTCGCGCCGCGAGCTCATCGAGGGCACGCTCGCCGAGAAGAAGGCGGAGCTGCTCGCGAGCCTCCAGAAGGGCGAAGTCCGCAAGGGCCGCGTGAAGAACATCACCGACTTCGGCGCGTTCATCGACCTCGACGGCATCGACGGCCTTCTCCACATCACCGACATGAGCTGGGGCCGCGTCAAGCATCCGAGCGAGATCCTCAAGGTCGGCCAGGAGCTCGACGTCATGGTTCTCGACGTGGATCGTGACCGCGAGCGCATCTCGCTGGGCCTCAAGCAGACGACGCCCAATCCGTGGGATTCGATCCTGGAGCAGTTCCCGGTCGGCTCGCGCGTCGCGGGCAAGGTCGTCAACCTCGCCGCGTACGGCGCGTTCGTCGAGATCGCCCCCGGCATCGAGGGCCTTGTCCACATCTCCGAGTTCAGCTGGACGAAGCGCGTCGCGCGCGCGTCCGACATGCTCTCGGTCGGCGACGAGGTTCAGGTCGTCGTCCTCTCGGTCGACGTCGAGAACCAGAAGATCGCGCTCGGCATCCGCCAGACGCAGGCGAATCCGTGGGACACGGTTCAGGAGCGCTTCCCGGTCGGCTCGAAGGTCAAGGGCAAGGTTCGCAACTTCACGGCCTACGGCGCGTTCGTCGAGCTCGAGGAGGGCATCGACGGCATGATCCACGTCAGCGACATGAGCTGGACGCGCAAGATCAACCACCCGTCGGAGTGCCTGCAGAAGGGCCAGGAGGTCGAGGCGATCGTTCTCGACGTCAACGCCAAGGAGCAGCGCATTTCGCTCAGCCTCAAGGCGGCGATGCAGGATCCGTGGGACGAGATCGCGCAGCGCTTCCCGGTCGGCTCGGTCGTCAAGGGCAAGGTCTCGAAGATCGCCTCGTTCGGCGCGTTCGTCGAGCTCGAGGACGGCGTGGACGGTCTCGTCCACATCTCCCAGATCTCCGATCAGCGCATCGAGAAGGTCAAGGACGCGCTTGAGGTCGGCCAGGAGGTCGAGGCGCGCGTGGTCAAGGTCGATCGCGGCGAGCGTCGCATCGGTCTGTCGATTCGCGCGATGGGCATGACGGACGACGAGATCAAGGCGCTCGAAGCGGAAGCGGCGGGCGAGGAGAAGACGCCCGTCTCGTCGACGAGCGCGGGCAGCGAGAACCTCGGCGGCCTTTCCGCCGCGTTCGACAACGCCTTCGCGAACGTCGAGTGGCAGCCCGGCAACTAAATCACGTCAAACGAAAGGAACACGAAGATGTCCAGAGTTTGTGAAATCTGCGGCAAGGGCCCCTCGACCGGCAACGTCGTCGTCCGCAAGGGTTCGCCGAAGTACAAGGGCGGCATCGGTCTCCACACGACCGGCATCACGAAGCGCCGCTTCCTGCCGAACCTTCACACGGTTCGCACGACGGATGGTAAGGGCAACACGAAGCGCATGTGCATCTGCGCGCGCTGCCTGAAGTCCGGCAAGGTGACGAAGGCCTAAGGGCCGGTGTCAGCAATCCAAGCAGCGGCCTCGGAGTTCTTCCGAGGCCGTCGCTTTTCAGATGGGCGAGTTCATCAGATTGATTCAAATTCGAAAGGAGAAAGAAATCATGAAGACGTTGGTTGGCTTCGCGGCGATGGTCGCGCTGTCGGTTGGGGCGCAGGCGGCGAGTCCGGCGTATGACACGTTCATCGCACATCGCGGCGAGTCGCATGACGCGCCGGAGAACACGTTGCCGGCCTACAAGATGGCCGTCGAACGCGGCTTTGGATTCGAGTGCGACATCTATCTGTCGGCGGACAAGCAGGTCTTCACGTTCCACGACCCGGACTTGACGCGGACGACGGCCGGGGCCTGCCGAAAGAAATGTTCGGAGGCGAGCTGGACGGACGAGATCTCGAAGGTCGACGTCGGCGGCTGGGGCAAGTGGAAGGGGTCGAAGTTCTCCCCGACGCGCCCGGCGCTCCTTTCCGAGCTCCTTGAGCTCGCGGAGGACGGCCGTTGGATCTACGTTGAGGTGAAAACTGGCCCGGAGATCGTGCCGTACGTCAAGGAGATTTTCGCGAAGCAGGCGAAGGCGACGCCAGGAAACACCCTTTTCATCGTCGGAAGTGCGGCGAGTGGCAAGGCCCTCAAGGCGCAGATGCCCGAATACAAGGTCTTGTGGGTGCTGGGTTCATGGAAAGGCGAGAGGCCGACGCGGTCTGCCATCACGACGGATGACGTGTTGAAGGGGCTGAAGGAGATGGGCGCGGACGGCGTGGACATGCTCTTCGACCCGAAGGTCGTCACGGCGGCGTTCGTCAAGACGATTCGCGACGCGGGCTACGAGTTTCACGCCTGGACGATTGACAACCTCATGACGACGTTGCTCGCATTCGAGCGCGGGGCGCAGACGGTGACGACCAACTGTGCGAAACGCCAGCTGGACGAGTTTCATGCGCTGGACGATTGGCGGATGAACCGGTATGAGCGACTGAACCCGTACCTCCTGCCGCCGCGCTGACGGCGGCGGCGGCCGACAAATGGTATAATTCGCGGGATCATGCTGTTGTTCGCCTTCCTGTCCCTGGCCTTGTCCGCGACGTTCACGCGCCCGATGGAGCGCGTGTCCTCGCTGGATCCCGCCCAGTCGCGTTCAGTCTACGACGCGCACGCGATCGGGCTGCTGTACGAGATGCCGCTGGCGATTGACTACAAGGCGCGTCCCTATCGGCTCGTGCCGGGTTTCTGCGCGTTGCCGGAGGTTTCGGCGGACGGGCTTGTCTACGTCTTCCGCCTGGCGCGGCCGGACGGGCCGTTGACGGCACACGACCTCGTGCGCTCCCTGGAGCGTCTGCGCGACCCGAAGGCCGTTTCGCCGAACGGCTGGATTCTGTCGGAGGTCGCGACGCTGGCCGCGCCGGACGCGCGGACGCTCGTCGTCACGCTGAAGCGGCGCTGTCCCTACTTCCCTTGGCTCATGGCGATGCCGCCGACGGCCGTGCGCGGCCCGCAGGGCGAGGGGACAGGCCCTTACGTGCTGACGCGCTGGCAAAAGAACCACGAGATGGTCTTTGAGCGGCGCGACAAGACGGGCCGTGAGGCGGCTCGGGGTTTCGACGTCATTCGCTACCTCGTCATTGACGACCTCTCCACGCAGTGGCTCATGTTCCTGAAGGGCGAGATCGACTTCCTGGGCGAGGTCTCGCGCGACAACTGGGACGCGGTCGTCGGCGCGGACGGACGGCTCGACCCCGCGTTGGCGGCGCAGGGCGTGCGGCTGCACGCGATTGACGCGCTGGAAGTCCTCTACGTCGGCGTCAACATGCGCGACCCGGTGCTGGGTCCGAACCGCAAGCTGCGTCAGGCGCTGAACGCGGCGTTCGACTCGGCGGCATGGGAGCGTTTCTGCAATGGCCGCGTCCGGCGCGGCGACGGGCCAGTGCCGCCGGGCGTCGTGGGTCGTCTGGAGACTCCGTTTCCCTACGCCTTTGACCTCGCGAAGGCGCGACGGCTCATGTCCGAGGCGGGCTATCCGGACGGGCGCGATCCGCAGACGGGCCGTCGCCTCGTGCTGACGCTGTCGGTCGGGCGCGCCTCGCAGGAAAGCCGCGAGGCGGCCGAGCTGATGGCGGCGTTCTACGAGAAGATCGGCGTGAAGCTCGTCAGCGACTTCAAGACGTGGGACGCCTTTCTCCGCGCGACGGCGGAAGGGCGCGTGCAGCTCTTTCGCATGGGCTGGGTCTGCGACTATCCCGATGCGCAGAACTTCCTGCAGCTCTTCTACTCGAAGAACCGTGCGCCCGGCCCGAACCGCGCGGCCTACGCCAGCGCGGCGTTTGACCGTGCCTACGAAGCCGCGCTCGCCGCGCCGACGGCGGACGAGCGGAACGCGCAGTGGGCGAAATGCCAGGAAATCGTCCGCGAGGACTGCCCCTGGATCTTCACGCACTACAACCGCGCGTATTCGCTGACGCGGCCGAACGTCGGCAACTACGTGCCGACCGATTTTCCCTATGGAGTCGAACAGCACTATGAAAACGTTGTACCTTGAGCGCTCGACGGGGTCGAGCCGTGACGGCCGTTGGGTCGAGTCGCTGGATCTGGACGGCGTCGAGCGGATTGTCGTGGGGATAGGCCCCGGCAGTTTTGCCGGCATCCGCGCGGCGCTCGCGTTCGCGCAGGGCTTTGCGCTCGGTCGTCCCTGCGAGGTCTTGGGGTTGCCGTCGCCGTGCGCGATTGCCGCGCAGCAGGGCGGGAACGGGCCGCTTGCGGTTGTCGGCGATGCGCGTCGCGGCCAGATTTGGATTGCGCTATTTGACGGATTTTCGCTTGTTCGCGATGTTTTTCAGGTGAATTCGGCGGATGTGTCGGGGTCTGTCCCCAGGGGATGGCCGGTTGTCACGCCAGATGCGGCGCGGCTGGATGACTTTCTCGCGACGACGTTTGGCGCGTGCTATCGCGGGGGACAGACCCCGACGGCCGAGGGGCTGCGGGCGTTCGCCGAGGCGAATCCGGCGGCCCTCGTGCGCGAGCCGAGGCCAATCTATCTCAATCCGGCCGTGCGCGAGCCGAATATGATATAATAATGGAATCATGAGCGAAGAGAACGGAAATATCCTTGACCTTGGGTCGTTCGACTTCACGCCCGCCTGGGCGAAGACGGACGCCAAGGTCAACGTCGGCAAGATCCGTCCCGAAGGGGACCGTGACGCGGAACGTGGGGACAGGCCCCGCAAGCCGTTTGGCGACCGCAAGCCCATGGGGGACGGCCGGCGGCCGCAGGGCGGGCGGAAGCCGTTCGGGCCGCGCAAGCCGTTCGGCGACCGTCCGCGCGCCGAGGTGCGTCCGCGTCCGCTCGACTGTGACGTGAAGATCCTGCCCGAGACGAAGGCCTTGGGCACGATCTTCCGCAAGCTCCAGGGCGATGCGCACGCCTACAAGCTCAAGGATCTCGCGTATTTCTTCCTCGACAATCCGCAGTCGATTCTCCTGAAGATCACGCCGAGGGCCGCTGAGTCTTCCAATGCCCAGCCTCCCGTCTTTTTCCAGTGCAAGGCCTGCGGGTTCGCCTCGACGCGCGAGGAGGACGTGCTGTCGCATGCGCTTGCGGCGCATCTTGGTGACTACTACGACGCGAAGGAGATTGACTGCGAGCCGCCGAAGGGCAACTTCAGCTGCGTCGCGAAGTGCGGGCTGTCGGGCGTTCTCCTCGGGCCGCCGAACATCCACGAGTTCAACGCGACCGTCCGCGAGATGGTGCGGACGCGCTATCCGGACATGAGCGAGGAGCAGTACCGCGCGCACATCGAGATGGTGCGCGACGCGGACGCGATCGAGGCGTGGCGCACGGGCGCGACGAAGAAGACCGTCTTTTTCGCAAAGGGTCAGGCCGATGTTGAGGGCGCGGCGCAGCTGACGCGCGAACAGGCCGAGGGCGAGTTCCGCCGCACGATCCTGCCGTCGCTTCTGGAGCGTCCGAAGAGCCTGATGATCACGGCGGACGTCGTGCAGAAGTCGCCGGTGAAGCCGCTCGTCTGGGCGGTCAACGACGCGATTCAGGCCGAGCGGCGCGCGCCGGCGGCGATGTGCTACGCGCTGCGCGGCGCGTTTCACCACCGCAAGCTCCATTTCTTCCGCGCGAACGACGCGCGCGGCCCGGAGTTCGTCGCGGGCGTCGAGTACAAGCCGTTTGACGCGGCGCACGCGATTCCCGAACTGGCCCGCGCGGCGACCTTCGTCGCCGAGAACCCCTGCTGCGACAAGTCCGAGTTCCCGACGGATGATCCGGAGTTCGAGCAGCATTTGAACTGGCTCGTCACGACGGGGCATGTCGTCGCGTTCACGAACGGCGTCTTCTCGGCCGTCGAGAAGTTCCCGAAGTACGGGCCGCAGTGGAAGAAGCGGGGTCGGAAGACGGCGGAGACGGAAGGTGAAGGTTCGAAGCCCGAACCGGTCGAGACGATTGTGAAAGAGGAAGAGGTGAAGGATGAGACTGCCCCTGTCGTGGCTGAATGAGTATGTCAAGGTCGATGACATCGACCCGAAGGAACTGGCCGAGAAGCTGACCCGCGCGGGGCTTCAGGTCGAGTCGATCGAGACGGTCGGCGGCAATCCGCTGTCCGACCTCATCGTCGTCGCCGAGGTCGTCGCGTGTGCGGCGCACCCGAACTCCGACCACCTGCACGTCTGCACGGTGACGGACGGCACGGACTCGTTCCAGGTCGTCTGCGGCGCGCCGAACGTGCGGCAGGGCATCAAGACGGCGTTCGCGAAGATCGGCGCGCCGATTCCCGCGTTCCTCGACAAGAACGGCAACCCGGAGAAGATCAAGAAGGGCAAGCTGCGCGGTGTCGAGAGCTTCGGCATGTGCTGCAGCGAGAAGGAGCTCTGCATCGGCGAGGGGGCGGACGGCATCATCGAGTTCCCGGCCGACACGCCGAACGGCACGCCTGTGCGTGACGTCGCGAAACTTGAGAAGCCGGAGGTCGTCTTTGACATCGAGGTGACGTGGAACCGGCCGGACGCGCTGTCGGTCGTCGGGCTGGCGCGCGAGTTCGCCGCGATCCTGGGCCGTCCGCTCACGCTGCCGCCCGTCGATTTCGTCGAGGGCGAGGCGAACGTGGGCGACGAGGTCAAGGTGCGCGTCGAGGATCCGGCGAAGTGCCTGCGCTACACGGCGCGCGTCGTCACGCGCGTCACGGACGGGCCGACGCCGGCCCTGATGGCGAAGCGTCTCGAGCTCTGCGGCGTTCGTTCGCTTGGGCTGGTCGTGGACGTCACGAACTACGTCCTCATGGAACTGGGCGCGCCGCTGCATGCGTTCGACTACACGAAGCTTGCGGAGCGGACGGTCGTCGTCCGCGACGCGAAGGACGGCGAGACGATCCGGACGCTGGACGGCGTCACGCGCACGCTCGACCCGTCCATGCTCGTGATCTGCGATGCGGTTCGTCCGAACTGCGTCGCCGGCGTCATGGGCGGCGAGGAGTCCGGCGTTTCCGAGGGCGCGACGAAGAGCGTCTTCCTCGAGTCCGCGCTCTTCGAGCCGACGGCGACGAAGTACACGGCGACGAAGCTGGGCCTGTCGAGCGAGTCGTCCTACCGCTACATTCGCGGCGTGGACAAGGACGTCGCCGACTTCGCCTCGCGCCGCGCGGCGCATCTCCTGCAGAAGTACGGCGCGGCCGAGATCGCGAAGGGCGTCATCGACATTGACAACCGCGTGCAGCCGCTCAACGCGCCGGTTTCGCTCGACTTCGACCGTGCGCGCAAGCTGATCGGCATTGGCATCGACAACGACACGATGGTGCGCCTTCTCGTGTCGCTTGGCCTGAAGCCGACGGCGCCGGCCGCGTCGTATGCGGACGCGGCGGGCGTGGCGTTCGAGATTCCGTCCTGGCGCTGGGATCTCTCGATGGAGGCCGACCTCGTCGAGGAAGTCGCGCGGCTCTACGGGCTGGACAACATTCCGGACACGATGCCGAGCGCGCCGTCCGTCTCGTCCCTTTCGGACGCGCCGTTCCGCGCGAAGTGCCGTCTGCGCGAGGTCGCGACGGGGCTTGGGTTCTCCGAGGCGATGCACTACTCCTTCCTGTCCGCGAAGGAACTGAACGACTTCGACGCGCGCGAGGCGACGAAGGCGGCGCGGCTGGCGATTCCCGATCCCGTGTCCGCCGAATATGGCGTCATGCGCGACAGCCTTCTGCCGCAGCTCTACGCGACGCTGGGCAAGAACGCGGCGCACGAGACGGCGGCGATGCTCTTTGAGACGGGCAAGGTCTTCGGGCAGGTGACGATTCCGGCGAAGGGCGAGATGCCCGCGAAGGCGCAGCCGACGGAGAGGGAGATGCTCTCGCTTGGCTTCGTCGGCCCTGTCGGGCGCGAGGCCCTGCGCCGCCGTCTGCCGCTCAACGAGGAAGAGGCCGTCCTCTGGCTGAAGGGCGCGGTCGAGGAACTCGTCCGCCGTCTGCATGCCGGGCGCGTCGAGTTCGTCGCGGCCGACCATCCGGCGTTTGCGAAGGGCGCGGCGCTTCAGGTGAAGCTCAACGGCAAGGCGATTGGCGTCCTCGGCGCCGTTTCGGCGAAGCTGCGGCATGCGTTCCGCCTGACGACGCAGATGGCGCTGTGCGAACTGGAGACGAAGTCGCTGCTCAAGAAGTTCGACGAGGTCGGGCGCGTCTCGGCCGTTCCGGCGTTTCCGGGCGTCCGCCGCGACATCGCGCTCGTCGACAAGGGCGGCGTTCCGCACGCGCAGGTCGTCGAGACGATTCGGAAGAACGGCGGCAAGGATCTCGTGAAGGTCGAGCTTTTCGACGTGTTCAAGGACTCGCGCGCCTATGCGCTCGAGTTCCGGAGCGCGGAGAAGACGCTGACGGACGACGAGGTCGGACGCGCCTTCCAGCGGATTGTCGACGCGCTCAAGGCGACGGACGGCCTGGAGGTTCGGGAGGGCTGAGCCTTTTCAACGACGTGGGTCCTGGGTTGCACGCGGATTCAGCAGAAGTTTCTTCGACCGACATTTGAATAGGGGGCGTCAGCCCCACATTTGGAACGACGGGTTCCGGGGATTCTGTGCTACGGCAGTCTGGGATCTTTTTAGAGTTTAGAATATGATATAATACGGGCGTTTTTCAAGGAGCATCCATGTCAGAGATCAGCGAGCAGCAGAGACGGCATTCCGCCGCGCACATGATGGCGCGTGCGGTCATGAACCTTTTTGACGACGTGCAGGTTGACATCGGGCCGGCGACGGACGACGGCTTCTACTACGACTTCGACCTCCCCCATCGCCTTTCGCCGGAGGATTTCCCGAAGATCGAGGCCGAGATCGCGCGGCTCATCGCGCTGGACGAGCCGTTCGTGAAGAAGGAGGTTTCGGCCGACGAGGCGAAGGCCCTCCTTGCGGGGCAGAAGTACAAGCTTGAGCGGTTGCAGGACGTCATCGCCGACGGCGGGCCGATTTCGACCTATTCGGTCGGCGACTACGTCGAGATGTGCCGCGGGCCGCACGTCGAGCACGCGAAGCAGATTGGCGTCGTCAAGCTCACGAAGATTGCCGGCAGCTACTATCGCGGCGACGAGAAGAACAAGATGCTCCAGCGCGTCTACGGCATCGTCGCGAAGGATCAGAAGGAACTTGACGAGATCGTCGCCCGCGCGGAGGAGGCGAAGAAGCGTGACCACCGCGTCCTCGGCAAGCAGCTCGGGCTCTTCACGATCACCGAGCAGGTCGGGCCGGGCCTTGCCCACTGGCTGCCGCGCGGTGCGCGCGTGCGCGTCGCGATCGAGGACTACTGGCGGCGGAAGCACTACGAGGCGGGCTACGAGATCGTCTACACGCCGCACGTCGGCAAGTCGAACCTCTGGGAGACGTCGGGGCATCTCGGCTTCTACAAGGAGGGCATGTTCCCGGTGATGAAGGTCCAGGAGGGCGAGGGCAAGGACGCCTACGTGCAGGACTACTACGTCAAGCCGATGAACTGCCCGTTCCACATCCAGTGCTACCAGTTCGAGAAGCGCAGCTACCGCGACCTGCCGATCCGCTACGCCGAGCTTGGCACGGTCTACCGCTACGAGAAGGACGGCGTGCGGCACGGGCTCTTCCGCGTGCGCGGCTTTACGCAGGACGACGCGCACATCTTCTGCACGCCTGACCAGATCGTGCAGGAGATCAAGGACACGGTCGAGTTCGCGAAGAAGATGCTCGGCAAGTTCGGCTTCCACGACATTCAGGCGTACCTCTCGACGAAGCCCGCGAAGGCCGTCGGCGATCCCGCGCGCTGGGAGCAGGCGACGCAGTCCCTGCGGGACGCGCTGGAGCAGGAGGGGATGAGCTACGAGGTCGACGAGGGCGGCGGCGCGTTCTACGGCCCGAAGATCGACATGAAGATCAAGGACGCGCTGGGCCGTCCGTGGCAGCTCGGCACCGTCCAGTTCGACTTCAACCTGCCGGAGCGCTTCAACCTCACCTACGTCGGCGACGACGGCAAGGAGCACCAGCCCTACATGGTGCATCGCGCGCTGCTCGGTTCGATCGAGCGCTTCTTCGGCATCCTGATCGAGCACTATGCGGGCGCGTTCCCGCTCTGGCTCGCGCCGGAGCAGGTGCGGGTTCTTCCGATTTCGGACAAGGCGCTGGCCTACGCGAAGAAGGTGCAGGCGGCTTTGCGGGCGGCGGGCTTCCGCGTGGACGTGGATTCGTCGGCGGAGAAGCTGGGCGCGAAGATCCGCGCGGCGACGCTCATGAAGGTGCCCTACCAGGTCGTGGTCGGGCCGCGTGACGAGGCGGCGGAGCAGATTTCGGTGCGCAGCCGTGCGGACGGCGACCTTGGCGCGATGAAGCTGCCGGATTTCGTCGCCCGGCTTCAGTCGGAGCTGGAGGCGTAGGCAGGGGCGCTCTGCGGGATGCCGATGCGGTCGGGACAGTCTCTCCTGGAATACGTGTTGGCCCTGGCGGGCGTAGCCGCCGTGGTCGTCGTGCTGGGGTTTCTCGTTTCGGGTGCGGTCGGCTACGGCGTCCGCACGGAAGGTCTCGTTTCAAGCGATTATCCGTAGGTAACAGAAGGAGGACAAGAAATGCTGAAAATGCTTCGCAAAGGTCAGACGATGGTCGAGTACATCATCATCGTCGCGCTCATCGCCGTCTCCCTGATCGCCGTCTTCACCTATCTGAGCCGTGCGATCGGCAAGAAGGCCGCCGGTGCGACGGAGGCTCTGTCGTCCGAGGAGGGCGGTAAGGCGAAGTCGGCGGCGGACGCGATCAGTTCGGATTCGATCAAGTCCCTCGGAGAGTGAGGCCGTGCGGCGGGCGCGCCGAGGCCAGGCGATGGTCGAGACGGTCTTGGCCGTCTTGATCGTCACGTTTGCGTTCCTGACGCTCTTTCGGCTCTCCACGATGCTGACGGGCAAGATTCTTCTCGAACATGCCGCGATGCGCGTGGCGCGCGCGCGCGCCGTCGGCTTCAACGACTACATGTGCCGCAAGGCCGCGCGTGTCGCCGTCATTCCTGTCGCGGGGCGGCGCACGTGGCCGGAGTCGGGGACGGACTGGCAGGACGGGATGGAGCGCGCGCGCGTGTCGGCCTATCTCGCGTCCGAGAACGAGGCCGAGGCGCGCGGCATTCTCGACTACGCGCGCTGGGGCGACCTGGCGGTCGCGCCGGGCGACGGTACGGACGCGCGGGTCTCCCTGGGGTTCGAGCTCCTCGACGACGCGGCGCGCGTCGGGCTGTCTGGCGAGGCCGGCATTGAGCCGAACCACTCGCTTTACCTGAACGATGCGGGACGATGAACGCGCGGCGAGGACAGGTTGCGCTCTATCTCGTGTTCGCGCTTGTCGCGCTCACGGTGCTCGTCCTCATGAACGTCGGCGTCTATCTCGCGGTCACGGCCAAGAACCGCTCGATGAACGCGGGTGATGCGGCGGCCCTCGCCGTGGCGCGCCATCAGGGCGAGCTGCTGAACGAGATCGGGCGTCTCAACCTCGCCCACCTGAAGGCCGCGCTCAAGGGCGGCGAGGAGGCGCGGGAAGAGGGCGCGCGGCTTGCGGCGGAGCAGGCGCGCCTCTGCTTCCTGGGGCCGTTGCAGGGGCTTGCGGTCGGCAACGCGGCGGCTCAGTCGAACGGGGCGGAGCCGAGCGACGAGATGCGCGAGATCCTGGAGCAGCACGTCATTGACGTGCGCACGGTCTACGCGATGACGCCGGAGGCGTATCCCGAGCCGTGGGCGGGCGCGTGGGAGGAGTATGCGCAGGCGCTGGAGGTCGCGATTGGCGCGCCGCTTTACGCCGGGCCGGAAAACATCACGTTCATGGACGCGGCGGGCGGGCATCTCCTCTGCAGTGCGGCGTTCTACGAGGCCGTCGCGGGCCGCAACTGGTGCTGGTTCCATTTCTACGCGGCGGGCCTTCTGGACAACTATTCGAGCGTTCGCGACTGGGGCCCGCTGCCGCGCGCGGACGATGCGACGCGGCGGTTGCGGTGCGCGAACAGCGAAATCTATTCGCTTCATCTCACGCCGCGCATGGGGCGTGCGATCGACCTGCTCGGCGAAGAGCTGATCGGCCGGCTGACGGGCGCGACGCCCGAAGAGATCGCGGATGCGCCGCTGCTCGCCGACCCGGAGCAGGTCTGGTTCTTCTACGACACGACGGACGGCGCCTGGGGGCGTTGGTGGGAGATCGACCCCGACGGGGACGCGCGGTTTCCCGTGGTCGGGTCGGTGAAGCCGGAGTACGACGTGCAGGGGGCGGCGGCGGCCTGTCGCGTGCGGATGCCGATCCCCAATCTGCTGGAGTCGGGCGCCGCGCGCGTCGCGAACTGGACGGCGGCCGCCAAGCCCTTTGGCACGGTCGCGGACGAGGCGGGGCGGGTTGCCGTCGTCACGGCGCTCAAGGGGTTTGTCACGCCGGCGTTCGACGCCGTGCGGCTGGTGCCGCTGGATGCCGTCGGCGGCAGCGATCTCTCGACCGCCGATCCCGAATGGATGCGCCATTTGCGCGAAGACCTGCCGGCCTATTTCCTGGGCGGGCCGGACGTGTTGAAGGGGTGCTTCTACTGCCAGCAGCTGGTGGCGTGGGAGAAGCCGTCCGTCCGCGAGCAGGGGCGCACGTGGCTGAAGCTCAATTCGTCGAACTGCCTGCGTCCCACGAGTGGCGGCGGCGGACGGGGAGGAACGCCGCATGGACACTGAACGCGCCGCGCCCGGCCAGGCGCTGATGGAACTGGTCGTCGGACTGTTCGCGCTCACGCTCGTCGTCAGCGCGCTCTGCGGCTTCGCGCACTACATCGCCAAGTCCCTGCGCGTCCAGAACGAGCTGCGCGTCGGCGGCAAGCGGTCGGATTCCGTCGAGGTTTCCTCGTGGGCCGCGCAGCACGTCTTTGGCGCGGAGACCCTGAAGATTTCGGAAAAGCTGAACTGGCCCTCGACGGTCATCGTGAAATGAAAGGCCTGATGAGACTCGACGAACTTGAGAGACTGGCGACGCGGCGGCGGCTTGACGCCGTCCTCGTCTGCACGGAGCCCAACATCCGCGCCCTGACGGGCATTCGGTGCGACAACGCCGTCCTCCAAACCTCCAAACGTCCAAACCTCCCAACCCCCCAAACCCCAAACTTCCAAACCACGCTCCACACCGACTTCCGCTACGTGCCGATGGTGCATCGCGTCGCGCCCGACCTCGTGTGCCGCGACCTCAAGGAACTGAAGGTTCGGGGGCGTCGCATCGGCTACGAGTCGTCGATTCCGCACGCGCAGTTCCTCGCGCTTCAGAAGCGTGCGCCGCGCGGCGCGACGTTCGTCGACGTCGCGGACGAC
Source organism: uncultured Lentisphaeraceae bacterium (assembly GCA_964636295.1). Taxonomy (GTDB): domain Bacteria; phylum Verrucomicrobiota; class Kiritimatiellia; order RFP12; family UBA1067; genus UBA1067. Next base: position 33,501 of record CAZWQY010000017.1, read on the forward strand.
CTTCTCGCGATTCGCGCCGTGAAGACGCCGGAGGAGATTGCGAAGGTTCGCGCGGCGGAGGCCCTGACCTGCGCGATCTGGCGCACGGCGGCCGCGCGTTTCCGTGCGGGCATGACGGAGCGCGACATGGCGCGGATCATCCAGAAGCTGATGATCGAGAAGGGCGAGGGCGAGGCGTTCGGGACGATTGTCTGCGTCGGGAAGAACGCCGCCGAATGCCATCACGAGCCGGACGACACGGTCTGGGACGGACGTGAGCCCGTGTTGGTGGACATGGGCGTGCGCCTCGGCGGCGTTTGCGGCGACCTTACGCGCAACCTCGTCCCCGGCTTTAATTTCCCCACCTCCCAACGCCCCAACGCCCAAACCTCCAAACCTTCCCAACGCCCAAACCTCCAACTCTACCGTCAGGTCTACGCGCTGGTCGCGGAGGCGAACCGTGCGGCGATTGCGGCGGCGCGGCCGGGGATGACGGGCCGGGATTTGGACAAGGTCGCGCGCGACGTCATTGCGAAGGGGGGCTTCGGGGCGTGTTTTGGACATTCGCTGGGGCATGGCGTCGGCTACGAGATCCACGAGGCGCCGGTCGCGTCGCCGAAGAGCAAGACGGTCCTGAAGCCGGGGATGTGCGTGACGATCGAGCCGGGCATCTATCTTGAGGGCAACCTCGGCGTGCGCATCGAGGATCTGATTCTCATTACGGAAGGCGGCTGCGAAGTCCTTTCCGAAGCGTGGCCCACTTGACAGGTTCGCCGACAAAAGAGTATACTTCACGCCAAAATTTACGCAGAGGAAGGGTTCCGAAGCGGAAACAGAAAGGTTCAAAGAAAATGGCTATCAAGATTGGCATCAACGGCTTCGGCCGCATTGGCCGCATGGTTTTCCGCGCGGCGGTTGAGAACTTCGATGACGTCGAAGTCGTCGGCATCAACGACCTCCTCGATCCGGACTACCTCGCTTACATGCTGAAGTTCGACTCCGTGCACGGCACGTTCAAGCACGACATCAAGGTCGATGGCTCGACCATGATCGTCGATGGCAAGGCGATCCGCCTCACGGCCGAGAAGGATCCGACCCAGCTGAAGTGGAACGAAGTCGGCGCCGAGATCGTCGTCGAGTCCACGGGCCTCTTCCTCACGGACGAGAAGGCGCGCATGCACATTACGGCGGGCGCCAAGAAGGTCATCATGTCGGCTCCGTCGAAGGACGCGACCCCGATGTTCGTCTACGGCGTCAACCACACGACCTACGCGGGCCAGGACATCATCTCCAACGCGTCCTGCACGACGAACTGCCTCGCGCCGATTTCGAAGGTCCTCAACGACAACTTCGGCATCAAGCGTGGTCTCATGACGACGATTCACGCCGCGACGGCGACGCAGAAGACGGTTGACGGCCCGTCCAAGAAGGACTGGCGCGGTGGCCGTGGCATCCTCGAGAACATGATCCCGTCCTCGACGGGCGCGGCGAAGGCCGTCGGCAAGGTTCTCCCGGCGCTCAACGGCAAGCTCACGGGCATGTCCGTCCGCGTTCCGACGTCTGACGTCTCGTTCGTCGACCTCACGGCCGAGCTCGAGAAGCCGGCGACGTACGAGGAGATCTGCGCGGCGATGAAGGCGGCGTCCGAGAAGTGCGTGTGCGAGGGCGGCCTCAAGGGCGTGCTCGGCTACACCGACGAGGCGGTCGTCTCGACGGACTTCCGCAACGAGGCGCGCACGTCGGTCTTCGACGTCAAGGCGGGCATCCAGCTCGACCCGACCTTCGTCAAGGTCTGCGCGTGGTACGACAACGAGTGGGGCTACTCGAACAAGGTCGTCGAGATGGCGCGCGTCATCGCGGCGAAGTAAGCTTCGTTCGAGCAACTGAAAAATCCGCCGCAGGGTCTTGCCCTGCGGCGATTTTTTATGCTATAATACGCCCAAGTTTTCAAATCCGAACAAGGAGTGTTGGCATCATGAAGTTCTCGACGATTCTGGCGGTTTGCGCGATGGCGCTTTGCGTGGCGGGCTGCAAGTACGACAAGGCGAAGAAGGGCGCGAATGCGGGTGCGGACGCGGCGAATGCGTCTGACATTTCGACGATGGAGGGTGGCGAGAACGCCTCCGAGGTTTCGCTGGCGGGCGCGAGCGAGGGCAAGTTCGAAGACCTCTACCAGAAGTGCACCGATGTTCAGTTCTCGCCGGTCTACTTCGGGTTCGACTCGACGGTCGTCCCGCAGGGCGAGCTGGGCAAGATCGATGCCGTTGCGCAGCACCTGACGGCGAAGTCCGACCGCGTCGTGGTCATCGAGGGTAACTGCGACGAGCGCGGTTCGCACGAGTACAACATGTCGCTGGGCGAGAACCGTGCGATCATCGTCCGCAACTACCTTGTCCAGAGCGGCATTGCGGCCGACCGCATCCAGACGCGCAGCTATGGCGCGGAGAAGCCGGCGGTCGAGGGCCATGACGAGAGCGCGTACGCGCTGAACCGTCGTGGCGAGTTCGTGATCTTCCAGAAGTAAGGGGCGCGGTTTGTTCGCGCTTATCTTTGACAGCGTGGGGGCCGGCGAGTGGGTAGTCCTGCTCGCCGTTCTTCTCATCGTGATGGGGCCGAAGCGGCTGCCGTCCACGTTGCGCACGTTCGGCTCGTATTATGCGAAGTTCCGCCGCGCGGCGGAGAGCTTCAAGCGTCAGCTGCTGGAGATGGATACGGAAATCCAGCGCGAGTTCTCGAAGGTCGAGCAGGAGGTCGAGAACGCGACGCGCGCGGCCGAGCGCGAGGTTGACGAGGCGATGCGGGCGGGCGACGACGCGGCGGCGCAGCCGGCCGAGGAGCCGCCGGTCGAGGACGTGACGAAGGGTTCGGAAAATGGCAATCAAGCTTCTTGAGAATCCGGACGCGCGGAACGATCCGCCGCAGCCGCTTCTGGCGCATTTGCTCGCGTTGCGCGACATGATCGTCTTCGCGGGCATTTCCTGGGCGTTGGGCATGGTCATCGCGGGTTGCTTCGCGAACCAGATTCTGGCGCTTCTCAAGTCGCCGGCGGCGAGTTTCCAGGATCTTCTGCAGGTCGTCGGCATGACGGCGCCGTTTGACGTGTGGCTCTCGATCACGGTCTGGGGCGGCACGGTGCTGGCGTTCCCGCTCATGTCGTTCGCCGTCCTGCGCTTCGTCTTCCCGGCGCTCACGAACCGCGAGAAGTTCGTCATCCTGTCTGGCATTACGGCGGGCACGGCGCTCTTCCTCGTGGGCGGCGTCCTCGCCTACATGAAGACGGTGCCGCTGGTGGTCGTCGCGTTTCGCCAGATTGGCGACTGGATGGGGATTCCCCAGCAGATCATCACGATCGACACGTACGTGCCGGTCGTCCTCAAACTGATTGTCGCCTTCGGTCTTGTCTTTCAGATGCCGCTCATCATCTTCGTCCTCGGCTGCTTTGGCATGGTGACGTCGAAGGGGCTGCGCGAGAAGCGGCGTGCGGCGATTGTCATCGCGTTCATCCTGTCGATGTTCCTGACGCCGCCCGATCCGATGAGCCAGATTCTCATGGCCGTTCCGCTCTGCTTGCTCTACGAGCTGTCGGTCTGGGCCGTGTGGCTGAAGGAGAAGAGCGGTCTGCGCACGCGCGAATGACGAAGCGGCCGTCTATCGCCTGTGGCTTCCTCGCGCTGATTTTCGTCGGCGCGATTCTGCTTTCGAGCCCGTGGGCGCGGACGGCGGGGACGTGGGGCGGCTGGTCGGATGCGCTGTTCACGGCGTGTTCGGCCGTCTGCGTGACGGGTCTGACGGTCGTGGACATTGCGCATGCGTACACGCGGGTCGGCCAGCTTGTTCTGATGGCACTCGTCGAAGTCGGCTGTCTTGGCCTCATGACGTGCGGCACGTTCCTGCTCGTCGCGGTTGGCCGTCGTCTTTCGCTCAGCCGCGAGTTCTCGCTCATGAGCGCCTACGGCGTTGCGGGCGTTCGCGGCCTCAAGGGGCTGATTCTCTGGACGGTCGGCTCGATGCTGGTTCTGGAGGGGGTGGGGGCGGCCTTGCTCTATCTGCGTTTCCGCGCGTGGTATCCGTCGGTCTTCTACGCGGTGATGGGCTTCTGCAACGCCGGTTTCGGCCTGTCGCCGGATTCGCTGGCGGGCTTTGCGAACGACCCGTTCGTCCTGTTTGTCCTCGCGACCGAGACGATTCTCGGCGGCATCGGATTCCTGGTTCTCTACAATCTATGCACGTACCGCTTCCGGCGGCGCGCGTCGGGCGGTCGCGGGCGGCTTTCGCTTCACAGCGCGGTCGTCCTGCGCTTTACGCTCTATCTGCTGGCCGTGGCCTTTGTCGTGTTTCTCGCGCTTGAGTGGAACGGCGCGCTTGGCGGCTTTGCGCCGCTACAGAAGCTAGGCGTCGCGTTCTATCAGGCCGTCACGCCCCGGACGTGCGGGTTTACGGTCGTGCCGACGGAGAGCCTTCGTGCCTTGACGGTCAACGTCTACGAGGCGCTCATGTTCATCGGCGGCGGGCCGGGTTCGGCGGCGGCGGGCATCAAGGTGACGACGCTTGCCGTCCTCGTCTACACGTTGCGCGCGATGTGTCGCGGCGAGACGGAGACGGTCATTGCGCGGCGGACGATTTCGGCGGACGTCGTGCGCGAGTCGTTTGTCATCGTCTGCGCGATGATTGCGTTCATCTGGATTGTCAACGGGGCGCTTTCGGTCACGGAGGCGGGGCGCGGGCTGGACGGCGGCGCGCTTTTCTTCGAGGCGATCTCGGCCGTGACGACGACGGGGCTTTCTCTCGGCGACACGACGGCGCGCCTTTCGCCGGCGGGGCGGCTCGTCGTCATGTGCGCGATGTTCGCCGGGCGGCTTGGCGCGCTGACGGTCGTCCTCATGATCGGCGACCGCGAATCGAACCGCCAGGTTCGCTTCCCGAGCGAGGAACTGGTCGTCGGCTAGTCGTGGCGGCGGGGCGGAACGCCGAAGCGGGCGCGGTAGACTTTTCGGAACGCCGATTCGGAGGCGTAGCCGCAGAGATTGGCGATGACTTTCAGCGGACGCGACCCGTCGGCGAGCAGTTCGCGGGCGCGGTCAGTCCGCACGCGCAGGATCTCTTCGAGGATCGAATGGCCCGTCGCGTCCCGAAAGCGCATTTCGGTCGCCCGTCGTGAGCCGGGGAAGCGCGCCAGGACGTCGCGGGCGCGTAGTCCCGTGCAGGCCTTCTCGCGGATGAACCGGATGGCGTCGAGGACTTGGGCGTCTCGGCAGACGAGGCGGCGCGTCGATTCGCGGCGGATGACCATGAGCGGCGGGACGAAGAGCCGTCGGGGCGGGGCAGTCGGATTCTTGAACTGTTCGGCGAGGAGGCTGGCCGCGCGAAAGCCCATTTGCTCGTTGTCGGCCAGCACGCTGGAGAGTTGGGGGTGGGCGGCGAGGCAGACGCTGGCGTCGTTGTCCACGCCGACCAGGGCAATCGCGTTCGGGACGTCGAGGCCTTCGACGGCGCAGATGCCGCGCAGGTGGTGCGCGACTTCGTCGTTCGCGGCGAAGATGCCGCAGGGACGTGGGAGCGTCCGAATCCACTGGCGCAACCGCTTCGCCCAGGAAAGGGGGTGCGTCGCGTCATCGGATAGGAACTCGGCGCACGTGCCGCCGTTAAGGCGGATGGCCGCCTTGAACGGCTCGGCGCGGGCGCGCGACCAGTCGCGCGTCTGCGGGTAGTGGACGAAGGCGTAGTGCGCGTAGCCGAGCTGCAGGAGTTCGCGCGCGGCGGCGTCGGCCGTTTCCTTTGCGTCCTCGCCGACGGCGAACGCAGGGTCGCTCTGGGGCGGCGGCAGGCTGAAGAAGACGGACGGTCGCGCGCCGAAGGCCGCGCGGTCGGGAATCGCGGCGAAGCCGCCGCAGTCGAAGACGAGTCCGTCGGCCTTCCAGAAGGCGACGAGTCGGGAGATGTCGGGGGCCTGGTTCGGCTGGAGGGTCAGCGCGTGGACGCGCCAGCCACGGAGCGCGGCGCCACGCCGGAATCCCTCGCATTTCTGAAGCGAGGGCGTCCGGTCGCTGCCCTTGACGTAGAGGATCGTCTTCACGGGCGCAAAGTATAGCATTCTCGGCGGGGCTTGCGCAATCGTCGGGGTGGGGGCTCGAGGCGATATGGTATAATCTGCGGCATGAAGAAGAATCCAACCGAGAGGCCGGCGTTCAAGCGTCTCGTCCTGCTGGTCGGGCTGACCTTGGGGCTTGCGGCGCGCGCGGGCGACGTGTCGCTTACGCTCAGTCCGGCGGCCGTTCTGGAGGCCGTGCCGCTTGCGCTGGAGGCGGCCGACCTCTTTGCGCGGGCGAGCGAACGCGCGGCGCGGCACGCGGCCGAGCTGAAGCGCAGGGGAATCGCCGAAGTGCCGCCGAGCGACGGGGCGCGCCATGTCGTCAATCTGGCGGGGCTGGGCGCGCTTGCGTTCGACGACTGGGGCGAGATTTCCATTGACCGCCGGTTCGTGACGGACGAGGAGATGGCGACTGTCCATGCGGTCGAGCGCTGGATCGCCCGCTGGTTTCCGGCGGAGACGAAGGCGCGGGCGCGTCCGCGCGGAACGTCCGGCACGGCGGGGCTGCCCGTTTTTCGCGGTTTCGAGGATGCGCGCTATCAGGCGCATGACGGGTTGATCGCGCGCCTGACGGCGGAGTTCAACGCGGACAAGGCGGCGGGCTGCGGCGGCACGGCGCAGCAGGCGGCGGCAATTGCCGACCTCTCCCCGGCGCTCGTGAAGGCGCACATGATCGAGGAGACGGGCGGAAACGGGCCGCGCGCAAAGGCGGCGTGGGCCGTCGATCCGCTGCAGGTCAACGTGCCGGGCGACTGGGGCGCGGAAAAGGAGCTGGTCGGACTCGCGAAGCCCGAGCGCCGGAACGAGGGCACGGTCGAGCAGAACGTCCGCGCGGCGATTCGCTACCTGTCGCGCAAGGGGTTCTCGACGGCCGCGCGTCCCGCCGCCGAGCGTCCGAAGGGCGTCTTCGGCGGCTGGCTGAAGGCGTTGCGCCGCTACAATGGCCGCCGTGACCGGACGGAGACCGACCGCTACTATTCGGACGAGTACGCGGACAAGATCGTGCGGCGCGCGAGCAACCCCGATCTCTTCGTCCCGATCGAGATTCGGGTTGCGAAGAAGGAGTGACGGTTCGCGGCCGTGCCATTTGGTATAATACGCCCTTTAAGCAAGACGGCTTTCAACGGAAGACAGGAAAAGACTATGTACATCAAGCTGACGCGGCTGGACAACACGCCGATCTGGATCAACGCGAGTTTCGTCGTGACCATCGAACCCCGGAAGGGCGGCGGCTCGGTCGTCGTGCCGATTGGCGATGGCCTCGACTATGACGTGAAGGAGACGCCGGAGGCCGTCCTGTCGCTTCTGGCCGGCGCGCCCGCGCCGGCCGTCGTGCCGGTTCCGCCGCCGCCGATGCTCGCGCCGACGCAGCCGGCGGACGTTTCGCCCGAAGCGACCGAGTCCGAGCCGCCGCCGCCCGCCGAGCCGGCCGCGCCCACGGCCCGCCGCACGACGCGGTCGCGCGCCAAGGCGAAGCCCGCCGCCGAGACGACCGAGAGCGCGGCGGGCGACAAGCCGGCGGTCGCCAAGAAGACGCGGGCGCCCCGCAAGGCAAAGCGTTCGACGCAGGACTTCGCGCTGCAGCAGGAGTCCGCGCCGACGTCGGACACCGCGCCGGCGCTGGAGCTCGCCGAGGATCAGGTGGCGCGGCTCAAGAAGATGGCGCCCGGCTCCGTGCGCAAGCTCCAGAACACGCTGGCCACGCAGTTCAAGGTGGCCGACTCCGAGGCGACGATCGCGGCACTGGTCGCGCACGAGGTGCTGGCGATCGAGCGCGACCATGTCGTCTGGAAGTGACGCCGTGCCGTGAGACGCAGAGCGGATATGGTATAATATATAATTTTCCAAGAGAAACGAATCAGAAATCAAGATGGACAAGCAGTACGACGCGAAGGCCGCAGAGGCGAAGTGGTATAAGTTCTGGGAAGAGAACGGGTGCTTTCACCAGGAGCCGGACGGGCGGCAGCCCTATTCGGTCGTCATTCCGCCGCCGAACGTGACGGGCATCCTGCATATGGGTCACGCCCTCAACCAGACGATTCAGGACATCCTCGTGCGCTGGCGGCGCATGTCGGGCTACAACACGCTCTGGTTGCCGGGGACGGATCACGCCGGCATCGCGACGCAGAACGTCGTCGAGAAGGCCCTCAAGAAGGAGGGCAAGCGTCGCCAGGACCTCGGCCGCGAGAAGTTTCTCGACCGCGTCTGGGAGTGGAAGCGGCAGTACGGCGGCACGATCGTCCACCAGCAGCGCATGCTCGGCAATTCGACGGACTGGCGGCGCGAGCGGTTCACGTTCGACGAGGGCTGTTCGCGGGCGGTCACGAAGGTCTTCAAGCAGCTTTTCGACGAGGGGCTTGTCTACAAGGGCAACTACATCGTCAACTGGTGTCCGCGCTGCGGCACGGCGCTTGCGAACGACGAGGTCGAGCACGAGCCGAACCACGGGCACTTCTGGTATCTGCGCTATCCGGTCGCCGGCTCGGCGGCGGGCGTAAAGGGCGAACTGAACAAGGACTACATTCTTCTTGCGACGACGCGTCCCGAGACGCTGCCCGGCGACACGGCCGTCGCCGTGAACCCGAAGGACGAGCGGTTTGCCGCGCTTGTCGGCCGGAAGGTCGTCCTGCCGCTGACGGGGCGCGAGATCCCCGTCGTCGCCGACGACTATGTGGATCGCGAATTCGGCACGGGCATCGTGAAGATCACGCCCGCGCACGACCCGAACGACTTCCTCGTCGGCAAGCGTCACGGCCTTGAGGAGATCAACGTCATGACGGACGACGCGCACATGAACGCGCTCGCTGGCAAGAAGTACGAGGGGATGGATCGCTGGGCGTGTCGCGCGGCCATCGTCGCCGACCTGGAGGCGGGCGGCTTCCTCGACCACATCGAGGATCTCGACAACCAGGTCGGCCACTGCTACCGTTGCCACGAGGTCGTCGAGGCGCGTCTTTCGAAGCAGTGGTTCGTGAAGATGAAGCCGCTGGCCGAGCCGGCCATTGCCGCCGTGAAGTCGGGCGAAGTCCGCTTCGTCCCCGACCGCTGGTCGAAAATCTACTTCAACTGGATGGAGAACATCCAGGACTGGTGCATTTCCCGCCAGCTCTGGTGGGGCCACCGGATTCCGGCGTGGTACCTGAAGGGCGGAAAGGGCGCGGAAGACCTCGTCTTCGTCGAGGAGAGCGCCGAGGCGGCGCTCGCGGCCGCGCGGGCGAAGACGGGCGACACGACGCTGACGCTCGACGACCTTGAGCAGGATCCAGACGTCCTCGACACGTGGTTCAGCTCGTGGCTCTGGCCGTTCTCGACGCTCGGCTGGCCGGAGGAGACGAAGGATCTCGCCTACTACTATCCGACGACCGACCTCGTGACGGCGCAGGACATCATCTTCTTCTGGGTCGCGCGCATGATGATGGCGGGCCTCCACTTCATGAAGAAGCCGCCGTTCAAGAACATCGTCATCCACGGCATCGTCCGCGCGGCGGACGGCTCGAAGATGTCGAAGTCGAAGGGCAACTCGCTGGACCCGCTCGAGCTCATCGACCAGTATTCGGCGGACGCGCTCCGGTTCTCGATCGCGCTCATCACCTCGCTCGAATGCGACACGAAGGTGAACAAGGAGAAGTTCGAGATCGGCCGCAACTTCACGACGAAGATCTGGAACGCGGCGAAGTTCCTGGAGATGCAGGAGGCGGCCGTGGAGAAGGAGACGGGCGCGCGGGCGACGTGGGACGCCGCGTCGGCGCTCTCGTCCGACGACCGCCACATCCTCTACGCGGCCGACCTCGCCTGCAAGAAGGTGAACGACATCCTCTCGCAGTACCGCATCCAGGACGGCGCGCTCGCGGTCTACGACTTCTTCTGGGATCAGCTCTGCGGCGGCTACGTCGAGTTCGTGAAGGACTCGCCGAACAAGGCTGCGTCCGTCGCGATCCTGCGCGACGTCTTCTGGAAGGCCCTCCGCCTCCTGCATCCGTACATGCCGTTCGTGACCGAGGAGGTCGCGCACCAGCTCGGCTTCCTGAAGGACGGCGAGACGATCATGCTGGCGGAGTTCCCGAAGGGCTTTGCGGCGGACGACCTCGCGGCCTGGGGCGCGACGCCGGCGAACTACGACTTCGTCAACGCGAAGCGCGAGGCGATTACCGCCGTGCGCGCGCTTCGCGCCGAATACAAGGTGCCGCCGTCCGCGTTCGTCAAGGTGACGGTCGCGACCGACGATCCGTCGGCGCAGGCGGAGGCGGCGTCGCTCGCCAAGGCGATGCGTGCGGAGTCGGTCGTGTTCGTCGCGGCGGGGAGCGACCTCGCGATGCCGTCGAAACTCACGAAGTTCGGCACGGTCTACCTCTCGCTGGAGGGCCTTGTGGACAAGGCGGCGGAGGCGAAGCGGATCGCGGGCGAACTCGCGAAGCTCGCGGGCTTCATCAAGTCGAGCGAGGCGAAGCTCGCGAACGAGAACTTCGTCGCGCACGCGCCGGAGGCCGTCGTCGCCGAGGCGCGCCGCAAGCTCCAGGAGAACCAGGAGAAGGTTCGGCAGCTCGAAAAGCTCGCGAAGCTCTTCGCGAACTGATTGGCCTCGAACGGCTTCGCCATGAAGACACGCCAGTTCTGGTATCCGCTTCCCGCGCGGCTGATCGCGCAGCATCCCGCCGAGCGTCGGGGGACGGAGAAGATGATGGTTCTCCACCGCGACACGGGCGTCATCGAGCATCGCCACATCGCGGACATCGTCGACTACCTCACGCCGAACGACCTCCTCGTCGTCAACGACACGAAGGTCTTTCCCGCGCGGCTCCTGGGCGAATGGCCCGACACGCACGGCGCCGTCGAGATGCTGATGGTCAACGCCGCGCCGATGGACGCGGACGACGAACGCCCCTCGATGACGGCGGCGCAGGATTCCCTGCGCTGGAACGTGATCGTCGGCTCAGGCCGGAAGTGCCGAGTCGGGCAGGTCGCGTCGTTCGGCCCGCACGGCGAGCTGACCGCGACGCTCCAGAAGCCGCTTTCCGGCATTGGCATGTGGCAGGTCGAGTTCGCGTGCGCGCGGCCGCTCATGGATCTCCTCGACGAATTCGGCCATACGCCCGTGCCGCCCTACGTGAAGCGCGAGGGGACGGCGGAGGAGGAGCGGGAAGACCGCGAACGCTACCAGACGATCTATGCGCGCGAGGTCGGGTCCGTCGCAGCGCCGACAGCGGGGCTTCACTTCACGCCGGAGATCTTCGCCGCGCTCGACGCAAAGGGCGTGAAGCGCGTCGCCGTCACGCTGCACGTCGGGCCGGGCACGTTCCGTCCCGTCAAGGCGGACGACATCGAGGATCACCAGATGGACTTCGAGGCGTTTACCGTGCCGCCCGAAACGGCGGACGCGATCAACGCCTGCAAGGCGCGCGGCGGGCGTGTCATCTGCGTCGGCTCGACGACGGTGCGGACGCTGGAGACCGTCGCGGCGGCCTCTGAATCCCCCAACCCCCAAACCCCCAGTCCGCTCGTCCTCCCCGGTTCGGGGGCCTCGAACATCTTCATCTATCCGCCGTACCGTTTCCGCGTCTGCGATGGCATGCTCACGAACTTCCACTTGCCGCAGTCGACGCTTCTCATGATGGTCTCGGCCCTCGCGGGGCGCGAGCGCATGCTGTGCGCCTACGCGCTCGCCGTGCGCGCGAACTACATGTTCTTCTCCTACGGCGATTGCATGCTGATTATCTGATTTGGTATAATTTCAAGAAGTTATGGCACTTTTCGTCCCAAAAGACCGCCGTTCCCTCTTTCGGCAGTTCCTCGGCGGCATGTACGACGCCGTGGTCATCACCGATCCGAACGGCCACATCCTTGAGGTCAATCCGCGCACGGTCGAGTATTTCGGCCGCGAGCCGGACGAGGTTCTCGACGAGCCGATTTCCCTCTACATCCCCGGACTCAAGTCCGACGTCGTCGCGCGCATCCGCAAGGGGCTGGAGGGCGACCACCATGTCGTCATCGACGCGAACGGCGTCGCGAAGGACGGCCGGCGCATCGCCTGCGAAGTCGCCGTCTCCTGCATCGACCTCATGAACCCCGGCGACCTCATCTTCACGATTCGCAACGTCGAGCGTCGCCGCGCGTACATGAACATGTTCCGCGCCAAGGCGAACGCCTTCGAAATCGCGCAGACGGCGCTTTTCGCCTGTGCGGAGAACGGGGCGTTCACGGAGGCGAACGCGGCGTTTTGCGCGCTCTTCGGCCTGTCGAACGTCGCGGACGCGCGGCGGCACGTCTTTTCGGACTTCATGTGCGACGCGCCCTTGCCGGCGAATTTCCAGAAGGCACTCGCGGGCGAGAAGACGGTGACGAACCTCGTCGCCGAGGGCGACGGCGACGACCGGGAAGAACTTGAAATCGTCCTCGCGCCGAACGGCCACGGCCGTCGCATCGTCGGCGTGGTCGGCAGCATCCAGAAGGTTTCGTGACATGAGACGCGCTCCCCAACATGCGGCCGGACTCGCCGCGCTGACGGTCAACAAGCCGGACCCGAAGTTTCTACAGGACTTTCTCGCGCAGAAGTTCGCGCTTTCGCGCCGCGCGGCCAAGGCGGCGATTGACGGGCGGAACGTCTGGGTGAACCGCAAGTGCGTCTGGATTGCGCGCTACGCGCTCCAGACGGGCGATCTCGTCGAGATTCCGACGGTCGTCGTCAAGGGCGCGCAGCGGCAGGGCGCGGACTCGAATCGCGCGGCCGGCGCGGCGGTTCAGCCGTCCGCCGCGTCGTCGGCCCGCCGCCATGTCCGCGTTTTGTGGTCGGACGACAACTATCTCGTCTGCGACAAGCCGGCGGGGGTCGTCAGCTGCGATGACCCGAAGAGCGCGGAGGCGATTCTGCGCGTGCAGACAAGCATTCCGACGCTGGAGGCCGTCCATCGCCTCGACCGCGACACGACGGGGTGTCTCCTGTTCGCGAAGAGCCATGCGGCGTTTCTCGCGGCCGTCGAGGTGTTCAAGACGCACAAGGTGTCGAAGGTCTACCACGCCGTCGTCGTCGGACGCTTCCCGTATGCCCATCAGGTCATCGACGCGCCGATCGACAATCAGCCCGCCGTCTCGCGCGTCGCGCGCGAGGGCGCGTCGGCGGACGCCTCGTTCCTGCGCGTCCGGATCGAGACGGGCCGCACGAACCAGATTCGGCGGCACTTGGCGTCCGTCCGCTTCCCGATTGTCGGCGACCGCGTCTTCGGGCTCAAGCGCGCGCGCGATCCGCGTCTCCTGCAGGTGCCGCGCCAAATGCTGCACGCCTCGACGCTGACGTTGCCGAATCCGCTTGACCTGCGCGCCGAGATCAAGGCGCACGCGCCGCTGCCGGCGGACTTCCGCGCGGCGCTCCGCCTCTTCGGCATGGGCAAGTAGGCCGCGCGAGGCCTCGCTTTCAGGGCACGGAACATGACGGCAACTGACTTTTCGCTCGCGGGCAAGCGCATCCTCGTCACGGGGGCTTCCGGCGGCATTGGCCGGGCGACGGCGGTTCTGGCGGCCGAGCTGGGCGCGCAGGTCGTCCTGACGGCGCGGCGGGCGGACGAGCTGGAGGCGACGCGCCGCCTGTGCGCGGGCGGCGGCCATGTCGTGATTCCCGGCGACCTCGCCGATTCGGGTTTTCTCCGCGAGCTTCTGGCGCGGAGCGCGCCGCTGGACGGGCTGGCGCATGTTGCGGGGGTGTGTCCGATCGAGCCGATTGCCGGGTTTGACGTGGGGCGGGCGGAAGCCGCGCTGCGCGTCAATGCGCTGGCCTTCGCCGAACTGATGAAGCATCTGGCGCGGCCGCAGTTTCGGGCGAAGGCGTTTTCGGCGGTGGCCGTCTCCAGCGTGTCGGCGGTCGTCGGCTGGAGCGGCGGCGCGGTCTACTGCGCGGCCAAGGGCGCGCTGTCGGCGAGCGTGCGGGCACTCGCGACCGAACTGGCGCCGCGCGGCATCCGCGTCAACGCGGTGTGTCCGTCCAACGTCGAGACGCCGATGTTCGCGGCGGGAGCGGGTCGTCTGGGCGATGCGGCGACGCTTCTGAAGCGTCAGCCGCTGGGGCTGGGCCGCCCGGAGCAGGTGGCCGCCCCGATCTGCTTCCTGCTGTCGGACGCGGCCTCGTTCATCACGGGCGTGAACCTGCCGGTCGACGGCGGCTATCTCGCGCAGTGAGCCGCGTTGCGTGGGAACGAGGTTAGACGGACAAGTCCAGGAAGCCGTTGGTTCCCGGCAGCACGTCCGGGTCGTGGCAGAGGCGCACGATGTAGTTCGGCGCGGAGTAGGTATCGACGAACGCCTGGCTTTCCGCGAGGTTGCCTGTCGTGCCCGTCGGTCGCCGCTGGGTCAGGCAGGCACCGAGATAGCAGGCGTCGCCCGCGAGGACGACCGTCTTCGGCCCGCGCGGGATGAGCACGAGGCTAGAGCCGGACGTGTGGCCGCCGACGCGCAGCATGGACAGCCGCCCGTCAAAGAGCGAAATCGACTCGTCGAAGCGGACGATTTCGCCGCGATGGCCCTTGAGGTAGCCCGCGCCGCGTTTCGCCTCGTCGCGATGGATGACGATTCGAGCCTGGGGGAAGGACGTCACGCTCTCCATGTGGTCGGAGTGGTGGTGCGAGATGAGGATGTCCGTGACGTCCTCCGGGCGGATGCCGCGTCGGCGGAGCAGGTCGGCGGGCTTGACGAACTTCGTGGCGGCGCGTCCGAAGATGCTGAACGAGTCGCAGCCGGCGTCCGCCAGGATGACGCGGCCCGGCAGGCGGATCAGGTGGAACAGGAGGGAGATCGGGACGAACTTGTCCTTGTTCCCGCCCTGAAAAACCATGCTTTCCGTGATGACCGCCTCGCCGTACTTGCAGACTGTGAGCGACAGGTCGTTTGCCGCTGCTGTCGGCTGCGCCAGGCATCGGGTGGCGCAGAACGCCGCCGAGGCCTGTATGAATTCCCGTCGTGAAATCGCCATGTGCTTTCTCCTCGCGTGTGAAGTGAATCAGATTGACGAAATAAATCAGATTGACATGGGAATTATACCACAATTGTGCGGTGGGCCGCCCCGGCTTTGCGCGGGAAACGTCGGTCGGCGGCTGACTTGACAGCCAGTGGCCGCGTTTGGTAGACTAGCGGCAGTTCGCGCGGGACGCATCCTGTCCGAGGAGTGT
>CAZWQY010000018.1:0-43828 GCA_964636295.1 uncultured Lentisphaeraceae bacterium
AGGTCGTCCATCGTCACGGGCGAGACGCCCGTCATGAAGATGCGGTCGCACGTCGCCTTGAACTGCTTGAACCAGCCCCGGTAGAAGCCCGTGCCGTGCGTGATCTCCTTGTAGGGCACCTTCCCCGCCGTCGAGACGATCTCGTTCGTGAAGTTGTCGTACTCGTCCACGATGAGGTAGAGACCGTATCCAAGACGATGGACGAGCGGGACGAGCGCATCGAACTTCATCCCGGCGCCGGGAATGCGGAGCAGCGCGTCCACGTCGGCCACCTGCGCCAGCAGCTCGCGATGCCCGTCGATGAGATTCCTGACCGAGATGTCCAGATACCGCTCGAACTTGTCCGCCCACGTCGGCTCGTGGTACTTGTTGACGAGCGAGAAGTCGAGCGAGAGGACAAAGAACCTGTTCCTTTGGCTCGTCGGATTCGTTCCGATGTCGAGACCGCCGAAAAGTTCCTCAAAGCGTTCCTTCTCCGCGACGTCGTAGTAGCAGCGAAGCGTCTCGCAGAGGAGAGACTTTCCGAACCGCCTCGGCCGCACGAAGAAGAGGAAGTCCGCGCGCACCTCCAGCTTGCGGATGTACGCAGTCTTGTCAACGTAGTAGCGTTTCTCCTGGCGGATGCGCCGGAAGTCCTTGACGCCGTAGGGAATCTGCTCGGGCCTCATGCTCATGGCGAGCATTATAACATATTCAACTGCATTTGGTATAATACGCGCCACTTATGGAACCCCTGCTCAAGACTCTGCGCAATGGCCTCCGCGCCGTTCTCGTCCCCTGCGAAGCCGAATCCATCGCCTTCGGCCTTTTCGTCGCCTCCGGCTCGCGCCACGAGGACGCCGCGCACGCCGGCATCTCCCACTTCATCGAACACATGCTCTTCAAGGGCACGCCGACGCGCTCGCCGCTCGACATCACCCAGGCAATCGAGGGACGCGGCGGCAACTTCAACGCCTGCACGGGGGAGGAGGCCACGTGCTACTTCACCCATCTGCCGAACGAGTATCTGGACGAGGCCGTCGACATTCTCTCCGACATGTACCTGCACGCGACCATTCCGGCGGACGAGTTCGCGCGCGAAAAGCAGGTCGTCATCGAGGAAATCAAGATGTACGCCGACGAGCCGGACTCCGTCGCGCAGGAAAACCTTCAGCGTAACCTCTTCCCCGCCTCGACGCTCGGCGCGCCCGTCGCCGGAAGCGCCGCCTCCCTTGGCCCGATGACGCCCGCCATCCTCCGCCGCTACGTGAAGGCGCACTACCGCCACGACAACACGATTGCCGTTCTCGTCGGCGCGTTCGATCCCGACAAGGCCCTCCGGACGCTGGAGACGAAGCTCGGACGCTTTACGCGCAAGGCCGCCGCGCCCGCCGCCGCCGAAATCGACCACGGCGCGGTCGTGCCGCAGATGTCCGTCACGCGCGAAATCAACCAGGCGCAGCTCGCGCTCGGCTACCGCACGTTCGGTCGCCGCGACCCACGCAAGTACGCGGCGACCGTCCTGGATGCCGTCCTCGGACGCGGCATGTCCTCGCGACTCTTTCAGGAGGTGCGCGAGAAGCGCGGCCTCAGCTACGACATCTCCTCGCGGATGCACTTCTTCGCGGACGCGGGCATGTTCACCGTGACGGCGGGACTCGACGCGGCCAAGGCCAATGCCGCACTCGCGACAATCGACCACGAACTGAAGCGCATCACCACGACGCGCGTCGGCGCAGAGGAACTTCGCCGCACGAAGGAGTTCCTAATCGGGAACTTCCGCCTCTCGCACGAGAAGATGACCTCAAAGCTCTTCTTCTACGGACAGACGATGCTCGCGTTCGACCGCCTCGTCTCGCCGGCCGAGCAGATTGCGGGCATCCGCGCCGTGACGGCGGCGAACGTGCAGGCTGTCGCCCGCGAAATCTTCCGCACGGAAAACCGCTCCGTCAGCTGGGTCTTGCCGAAAAGCCGCTGACGGCGACCCAAGCGCCTCGCCCTACTTCACGAACTTGTCCACAAGCCCAAGGACAAAGAGCGCGAGGACAAGAACGGGCAGGACATAGGCGCAGTAGACGCGCAGGCCATTCGGGACGCGCGGGCCTCGACCGGCGTTTGCCTCGGCGAGAAACTTCTCCCAGCCCCAACCATAGCGATGGCAACAGTAAAGCGCAAAGGAAAGTCCGCCCAGGGGCAGAATGAGGTTCGAGACGAGGAAGTCTTCGAGGTCGAGAATGCAGGATGCCGCGCCAAGCGGCTGGACATCGCGCCAGACGTTGAAACCAAGAAGACAGGGGAGCGCGAGAAAGACAAGCGCGCCGCCCGTCAGACAACCAGCCTTCCGGCGACTCCAGCCGAAGAAGTCCATGAGACAGGCAAGAATGGTCTCGAAGACGGCAATGACCGTCGTCAACGCCGCGCAGCTCATGAAGGCGAAGAAGAGCGTCCCCCAGAGCCGTCCGAGCGGCATATCGTTGAAGACGTTCGGCAACGTCGTGAAGATGAGCCCCGGACCCTGCCCCGGATTCACGTTGTAGGCGAAGCAGGCCGGAATGATGATGATGCCGGCCGAGACGGCGACGAGCGTGTCGAGGCAACAGACGTGCAACGACTCGCCGAGAAGCGTCCGGTCGCGGCCAATGTAGCTGCCGAAAATCGACATCGCGCCAATGCCCAGCGACAGCGTGAAGAACGCATGGTTCATCGCCTCGACCGTCACCTTGGCAATGCCGACGGACTGCATACGCGCGAGATCGGGCACGAGATAGAACTTGAGCCCCGCAAAGCCGCTGTTCCTCGCGTCAAGGAAGACGCTGTTCGCCGCGAGGACGACGATGAGCGCAAGGAGGCAGAGCATCAGCCACTTCGTCACGCGCTCAACCCCCTTCTGGAGCCCAATCGAACAGACGAACGTCGCCGCCGCCGTGACAGCCAGCATCGCCGCCGCCATCGTCCACGGATCGTCGAGCATGCCGCCAAACACCGCGCCGACGCCCGACGAGTCAAGTCCGACAAACGCGCCGGACGCCATGCGCACGAAGTAGATGAGCATCCAGCCCGTCACCGTCGTGTAGAACATCATGAGGAGGACGTTGCCGAGGATTCCCGCCAGGCCATGCAGCCGCCACGCCTTCTTTTCCGGCGTCAGCGTCGCGTGGAGACGGAGGATTGAACGCTGGGCGGCGCGTCCCGTCGCGAATTCCATGAGCAGGATCGGAAGTCCAATCAACCCCAGAGAGACCAAATAGAGCGCGACAAAGGCCCCGCCGCCGTTCTGCCCCGCGATGTACGGGAAACGCCAGACGTTGCCCAGCCCGATCGCGCACCCGGCGGACAGGAAAATGAACCCAAGACGACTTGCCAATTTCTCTCTCATGCGACACCCTCTCGCGAAATCTCAAACGCAAATACCAAAAACGCTGCGGCGAACCGCAGCGCTTTCTTTGTCTGGAAAAGCGGAATCTTTTGATTACCAGGCGTAATGCGCGAACGCCTTGTTCGCGGCGGCCATCTTGTGGACGTCGTCGCGCTTCTTGATGACGTTGCCCTGACCGGCGAACGCATCGAGAATCTCGGCGGCAACGGCAGCCGGCATGCCCATGCCATGACGGGCCGACGCATACTGCGTCGTCCAGCGAAGGGCGAGCGAGAGCTGACGGTTCTCCTTGATCGGCGTCGGAACCGGGTAGGTCGTGCCGCCGACGCGACGCGTCTTGACCTCGACCTGCGGCTTCATGTTCTCGATCGCGGCCTGAACGACCTCAATCGGGGACTCAAACGTCTTCTCGTCCTTCACGAACTTGGACGGATCTTCCTTCATCTTCTCGGCGATCTTCTCAATCGCTCCGTAGACGATCTTCTCCGCGACGGTCTTCTTGCCGTCCTTCATGATGACGCGAATCATGTGCGCGACCAGCTCCGAATTGAACTTCGGATCGAGGATGACGCGCTTGACGATGACTTTACCTCTGCGGCTCATGGCTTACTTCCCCTCTTCCTTCTTCTGACGCTTCATGCCGTACTTCGAACGGCTGCGGTTGCGGCCCGCAACGCCCAGAGAGTCGAGCTTGCCACGGACGATGTGGTAACGAACGCCCGGAAGGTCCTTCACACGGCCACCGCGCACGAGAACGACGCTGTGTTCCTGAAGGTTGTGGCCTTCGCCAGGAATGTAGGCCGTCACTTCGTAGCCCGACGTCAGGCGCACACGAGCGACCTTGCGGAGGGCCGAGTTCGGCTTCTTAGGGGTCATCGTCTTGACGACGAGACACACGCCACGGCGCTGGGGGCAGCTCTTCAGCGCGGGCGACTTCGAATGCTTGGCGAGGGGAGTGCGCCCCTTGCGAATCAGCTGATTGATAGTCGGCATTTAGATGTCTTCCTTACTTTTCCAAACAAGTTTCGGTTATTATATCATTATTTGCCGTCCCTTGGCAAGGGGGTGCGTTCGTTTCGCCCAAAACGGACGAAATCCGCGCCTCCTTGCGGGGGAAAGGACGGCGGCCCTCGCTCAACCCGAATTTCCGTCGGTACTTCGCGACCGTCCGCCGCGCCATCGGGAAACCGGCGCGCGCCATCATCGCCGCGACCTTCATGTCCGGGACGTGCGGCTCGGACGGAAGCGACTGGAGAATCGCGCGCAACCGCTCGAGGGGCGCCTGATCGACAAGCGGAAAGAAGAGCCGCAACGGAACCGTCCCGCGCGGCGTCTTCACGTATTTGCGCGCGGCGGCCCGCGAGACGGTCGAGACGTCGCACTTCGCCTTTCGCGCAATCTCGCTCATCGTCTGCTTCTTCAGCCCGGCCTTTCCTTCGGACAGGTACGCGCGCTGTCCGCCGACGGCCAGTTCGGCAATCGCCTCCATCGTCTCCTGCCGTCGGACGAGCGCTTCGCGAAACTCGCGCGCGCGCCGCACCTTCTCGGCGGCAAACGCCCGCGCCTCCGGATCCGCCTCGCGATCCTTCGCAAGCTCGACGTACTTCTGCGAGACGCGCAGTTCGGGAACGCCCCGCTGATCGACCAAGACCGTTCCGTCCGCCTCGACCCGCACGTCCGGCACGACCGTCTCGATGCGCCGCCGGTCATACAGCCGCCCCGGAAACGGCTCCAGCGCCTGAAGCAGCCGAAACGACGAAAGGTCGGACGGACGAAAGGCCTGCAGCCGTCCGTCCGCAATCGCATGGGCCAGTTCGTCCAACGCCTTCTCAACCGCCGGACGCTTCGCCGCCGGAATGCGGTCGAGCTGGGCGCGGTAGCACTCGGCCAAGTCGCGTGCGCCGCACCCCTTCGGATCAATGGCGAGAATGCGCCGCCGAGCCGCCTCCAGTTCGGCTTCCGTCGCGCCCGTCGCCATCATGAGATCGGGGTAGGAGCCCGTAAAGCGTCCGTCATCATCCAGTTCCGCCACCAGCGCGCGGCACAGCTCAAGTTCCCGACCGTCCACGCCGTCCATCCGCAGCTCGCCCATGAGGTGGTCTTCAAGGCTTTCGCCGCCGTCCGCCGCCACACGCTCGAAGTCAAACCCCTCGGACGCCCCCCGCGCCCCGCGACCGGGATTGAAGTCGCGCGCAATCTCCAGCGCTGGATTCGCGTCCACCTCCTTCTTGACGGCCTCGCGCAATTCGCCAAGCGGTAGCTGCAGCAGGGAAAACTCCAGCATCATCGCGGGCGTCGCGACCTGACGCTGGGAAAGGCGAGGCTGCAGGGAAAGCGCCATGGTCAGCCCCCTTCGCCAGATCTCATCTTCGCGTCAACCGCCAGCAACGCCGCGCCGACAACCGCCAGCCCGACCGAAATCGTCTGCGAAATGGAGAGCGGCCCGACCGCCGCGCGCGGATCGCCGCGCAGAAACTCCATGCCGAAGCGAATGACCGCATAGCCGACGAGATAGGCCCCCGCCGTAAAGCGGCGACTGCGCCGATAGAGAACGTAAAGGAACGCGAAGAGCGCGAGCAACGCCGTCGCCTCGAAAAGCTGGGTCGGCAGCACGGGAACAAGCGTCCGCCCGTGCTCGTACCAGCTGGGCGAGCCAATCGGGAACGTGACGGCGCACCAGGCGTCGGAGTCGCGTCCGTAGCAGCAGCCATAGAAGAAGCAGCCGAGGCGGCCGAAGGCGTGTCCCAGCGGGACGACTGTCGCAAGGAGGTTGGCGAGCGCAAGCGGATGCTCCTTGGCGCGGAGACACCAGACGCAGAAGACGACGAGCGCGAGAATCAGGCCGCCGTAGAACATGAGCCCGCCCTGGTCGACGCGAACGATGCGTTCGGGATGCGCGGCGAACTCGGAAGTCCAGTGCTCGATCACGTAGGCGACGCGCGAGCCGACGACGCCGGCGACCATCAGCGACAGCAGCAGGTTCGCGAGATCCTTTCGCCCGCTCAACCGCTCGGCGAGCCACCAGCACAAGAGAAAGCCCGTCGCCATGCACGCGCCATACGTCTTCAGATGCAGAAATCCAATGTCAATGAGATCAGGAAACATAAACCCTTTCCCAGACCCAGCGGCCCGCGTTCCAGAAGAAAAGCCCCGTCGCCGCATAGGCCGACGTGACACGACGCAAAAGGAAGCCGCCCAGGGCCTCGAAGGTGAGCGGCGTCGTCGCCGCAAGCCAGACGAGAACCAGCACGACGTTCACGAGAAAGATGAACGTCCACGAAAAGACACGCCCGTAGGTCTTCACGTCCGGCTGACGCCGCCCCAGCGTCTCCACCGTGAAGAGGACGTGAAACGCCCACGTGAAGCCAATCAGGAAGAGCCAGAGCGGCAGACAGGGCAGGGGACGGAGAAACGCGGCCGTGACGAGCGCGCAGACGATGACCACGAACGTGTAGAACGGGAAGAAATACGGCGCCAGCGTGATGAGGAAGTTCGTCTTCGAGAGCTTCACGCTGCCGCCCGAAGCCGTGACCGTGAGGTCGCTCGGCCGCGCGAAGAAAAGAAGTCCCCAAAGCGCGTGCGTCAACTCATGCCCCAGCACATAGGCCCGAACCGGATGCGACAGCGCCATCCACGCAAGCGCAAACGCGGCGATCCCGCCCAGAAGCGAAAGGGTCTCGACGCTCAAGCCCGCGCCGCCCGCCGCCGCCACGACAGAATCAAGAAGCGCGCGCGCGACGCCCCAACACGCCGGCAAAAGCGCAAGCCCCATCAGCAGTCTCAGGAAATTCGCCATCAGTCCTTGTCGAAAATGAAGACAAGCTCGCCCGGAAAGACGCGGTGATTCTGCCGCGCAATCGCCTCGACGAAGTCGGCATCCGTCCGAAAGCGGCGCTGATTCTCGACAAGTTTCGCAATCTCGGCCTTCTTGCTCTCAATGCGCGCCTGAAGCTCGGCATTCTGACGCTTGAGGGACTCGCTCCGCCGATAGTTCGGATACATCAGGACAAGGCCGCCGATCACGATCAGCACCAATACGAAGCCCGTCAAGTATTTGACGAATGTCTCTCTCAATCCCTCGCTCATGGACAAAATTATAGCATAAATTCCCGCCCGGGACGACGTGCCGCCGCATGTGCGCCCCTTCCGCGCCGTCCAATCAGCACACGCCCAGCCGCTCGACCGTCCGTACAAGCGCGGCGGCGACACGACGCTTGGACATCAGGGGATGCTTTTCCTGTCGCCCGTCCGGATAGACGAAGGTGACGCGATTCGTCGCCGTCCCAAAGCCCGAACCCGCCTCCGTCACGTCGTTCGCGACAATGAACGCCAAGCCCTTCTCACGACATTTGCGCGCCGCCTCGGCCAACACGTCGTTCGTCTCCGCCGCAAAGCCGACGAGGAGAAGGTCGGGGAGTTTGGACGTTTGGGAGTTTGGACGTTTGGGAGTTTTGGCGCTCGACGGTTGGGGCGTTTGGGCGAGTTGGGAGATCGTCTTGAGAATGTCGGGATTGCGGACGAGCTTCAACGTCGAGTCCATCTGCCGCTTCTTGAGCTTCTGCGCCGCGCACGTCGCGGGCCGCCAGTCGGCAACCGCCGCCGTGGAAATGAAGACGGTCGGGGGGCGGGAGGTTGGGGCGTTGGGCAACGCATCCAAACGCCCAAGCCCCAGAACCTCCAAGCTCTTCTCCAGCATCTCGCGCGCCGAAACGACGTCCACGCGGCAGACACCGACGGGCGTCTTCAAGGCCACAGGCCCTGCAATCAGCGTGACGTCATGTCCGCGCCGCGCCGCCTCGGCGGCGACGGCGAACCCCATCTTGCCGGTGGACGGATTCGAGAGGAACCGCACCGGGTCAAGATGTTCGCGCGTCGGACCGGCCGTGACGACGATCTTCATCAGCTGTCCGTCAGACGTTCAGCGCCGCCGCGTCTTTCGTGACCGCGCCCGTGTCAAGGCCCATCTTCTTGAGATCGACGTTGACGACGCCCCACGGCTTGACATTCCGCCAGTTGCCGCGCGTGAAGTCCGGAACCTCGACCGGCTTCGATCCGCTCCGAACCGACGTCTCCGTGAGCTCGCAGAGGCAGCTCGTCGCCGCGAGGTCATAGACGTCCATGTCCAGCGGCTCGCCATTCTGAAGGCACCACGCCCACCGGAGATCCATGATGAAGTCCATGCCGCCGTGCCCGCCGACCTTCTTCGCCATCGCGGAGACGTCGCGCCAGAGCGGATGCATGTACGTCTCGCGCACCGCCGTCGCCTTCTTCTCGTCGAACCAGACGTGCGCCTTGCGGTCGAAGCACTTTTCCTCGAACGCGCACTGGAACGGATAGTCGCGGACGATGCCCTTCGTGCCCGAAATGAGGTTGATGCGCGAATAGGGACGCGGCGAACTCACGTCGTGCTGCACCATGATCGACTTGCCGTTCGCCGTCTTGATGAGCGTCGTGTTCATGTCGCCCATCGCGGCCGGCGGATCCTTCTTGCGCGGATCGGCATCGGTCAGGAACTCCTTCTTGAAGTACTCGTAGTTTACGTTGTGCGGGCCGTTCTCCAAGGAGACGAGGTAGTCGAAGCGGTCGCCGCGATTGATGCCCATCGTCTGGCAGATCGGCACCAGTCCGTGCGTCGGATAGCGGTTGCCCTTGTGCTTCATGTTCTCGCCGTAACGCCAGACCCACTCGGTGTTGTAGTGCTTGCCGGTCGAGGGAATGACCTCGCGTAGGTCGTGGATGTAGGCGCCTTCCGCGTGGTTGATTTCGCCGAACATCCCCAGCCGCGCCAGGTTCAGCTCCAGCAGCTCGATCTCGCCGTAGACGCAGTTCTCAAGCTGCATGCACGGAATCTGCCACTTCTCCGACGCCTCAACGAGTTCCCAGCACTCCTCGGTCGTGAGCGCGCTCGTCACCTCGACGAGGGCGATCTTGCCGCCGTTGAGCGCACGAAGCGCGACCGGCTGGTGCAGGTGCCACGGCGTCGCGCAGTAGATGACGTCGCAGTCGCCGAAGTCGCAGAGATCCTTGTAGGCCTCCTCGCCGACATAGCCCTTCGGGACGGTCGGAATCTTCTTGTCCGCCAGCCATTTCTTGTTCTCCGCCACGCGCGCCGGGTCTTTGTCGCAGAGCGCGGCCACCTCGCAGCCGGGAATCTGCGCGACGCGGTGGACGGCCCCCGACCCGCGCCCGCCGATGCCGACGAAGCCGACGCGAATCTTCTTGCCCATCAGCTTGCGGTAGGCATAGTCCTGCATGAGGCCGCCCGCGCCGAAGCCGAAACGGTTCAAGTGACAGCCCGCCGCAACCGCCGCCGCGCCCATCCAGGCCGTGCCCTTCAAGAAGTCTCTTCTGCTGCTGTTCATGATTTCAGGTTCCCGTTAGGTGTTAGTTAAATCAACGACAGAAACTCCTGCCGCACCTTCTCGTCCGTGCGGAACGAGCCCAGCACGGCCGACGTCGTCATCTCGCTGTTCTGCTTCTCGACGCCGCGCATCATCATGCAGAGGTGCTTCGCGCGAATGACGACGCCAACGCCCTCCGCGCCAGCCTCCGCCATGATCGCGTTGGCGACCTCCTCCGTCAGCCGCTCCTGGATCTGGAGGCGCCGCGCGAACATGTCGACGATGCGCGCGAGCTTGGAGACGCCCAGCACCTTGCCCTGCGAAATATAGCCGATCGCGCACGTGCCGTAGAACGGCAGCAGGTGATGCTCGCAGAGCGAATAAAGCTCGATGTCCTTCAGGATCACCATGTGGTTCGTGCCGCTCGTGAACGTCGCGCCGTTGACGACGGCCTTCAGACGCTGACGATAGCCGCGCGTCAGGAACGCGAGCGACTTCGCGACGCGCTGCGGCGTCTTCACCAGTCCCTCGCGCGCGGGGTCCTCCCCCAGCTCGACCAGAAGTTCCTTGACGAGCGCGGCGATTCTCTTTTCGTTCGGCTGCTTCATGATACCACCTTTCATCCGATCATCATCGCCCGGCAAATCGCCCAATTGATCGCGAGCGAATAGAGGTTTGCGAAAAAGTCGTCAATGACGATGCCGCGTCCGCCGGGAATCGACTGGAGCTGCCGGCACGGCCACGGCTTCAGAATGTCCACCGCGCGGACGACGCAGAAGAAGACGAGCATCGACCACCACGGAAGCGCCGCGAGCGGAATGCCGACGAACGCGATCGGATAGAGCATCCACTCGTCCGCCGTGATGCGCCCGTCGTCCTTGACGCCCAGCACCCTCTCCGCGACGTCGCAGAACGGAATCGCCAGCAACGTGAAACCGAGGCACGCGGGAATCTGCAGCCACGCGGGCAACGCCGTGACCGCATACGCAAGCGCGACGCCGGGGAGCGAGCCGAACGTCCCCGGCGCAAAGGGCGCGACAAGGCCCAGCCCGAAGCCGCTCGCGACAAAGACGCAGAACCGCTTCATGACGCGGCCTCCTTCGGCAGGCGCGCGGCGACCTCGCGCACGCCCGCATGATGCCAGGCGTCCAGCGTGATGCCGGCCACGCGCACGATGCCCTTCTTCTCCCACTGCGACCAATCGACCTCGCGCGCGGCCACGTCGGCGAATTTCCGCCGCGTCCTGCCGCAGACGAACCCTTCGTCGTCATAGGCGAAGCGAAAGCGCGCCAGCAGGCCGACATGCCCGCCGATGACGAGCGCGGCCAGAAAGGCGAGCAGCGTGAAGCCGTACTGCGTCTGCGTCTTCTGCCGCTTGAACGCCGCGAGGTCGAGTCCGGCGGGCGCGTCGCTTCCCTCGATCGAGCGGTAGAGCTCCGCCGCCGGCGTCGCCGGGTAGCGGACGAATCCGTCGTAGCCGAACCAACCCGACAGGCCGAGCATCAGCAGCGCAACGCCGAGATGCCGCATCGCGAACTCGCGGTTGAGCGTCAGCGTCTTCATGTGCGTTGCCTCAGAATCTCGTACAGCGCGACGCCCGCCGCGACGCCCGCGTTCAGGGACTCGAACCCGCCCGGCATCGGCAGGACGCCAATGAAGTCGCACGTCTCGCGCACGAGACGCGAAATGCCCGCGCCCTCCGCGCCGATCACCAGCCCGACGCGCCCCTTGAAGTCGATCTTCGTGTAGGGCCGCGCGTCCTCGCCCCAGTCCAGCCCCGTGAACCACAGCCCCGCGTCCTTGAGGTCGGCCATCGCGCGAGGCAGGTTCACGACATGCGCGACCTTCAGATGCTCTGCGCCGCCCGCCGACGCGCGCACCGCCGCCGGCGTGATGCCGCAGGCGCGGTCTTCGGGAATGACGACGCCCGTCGCGCCGACGGCGCAGGCCGTGCGCAGAATCGAGCCGACGTTCTGCGGATCTTCCAGATGATCCAGCACAACGACCAGCGCGTTTTCGTCCGCCGAGGCCGCCGCGACAATCTCCTCGAACCCGACGTAGGGATAGCCCGTCGTCTTGATCGCGCAGCCCTGATGATGCCCGAAGCGCGTCAGGCGGTCCAGCGCGTCGCGCTCCATCGTGCGGATGACGAGACGACGACTCTGCGCCTCGTCGCGGATGCGCCGGATCTGGTCTTCCTCGTCCGGCGTCGCCGACGGAAGGATGACCTCCGAGCACGTGCGCCGCCCGGCGGCCAGCACCTCCTCGACGGGATTGCGCCCGTAGATCCACTCGCCGCCCGTCACGAGTTCGCGCGGGCCCTTGTGATGTCGCGTGTTCCGATAGTTTCCCATGTTCAACTCCTCACTTCCCGGCGGCCGGCGCACAGCTCAGCCCCTCCGGCGTCTCCCGAACGAAGAACAGCCGCATGCGCTCGTCCGGCGACTTGTTCGGCTGGTGGATCGTGAGCATCCGCGTCCCGTCCGCCCGGCGAAATAGCATGCCATGCCCGCCATCGCGCGCGTACAGCGGCACGTGCTTCTTCCACGGGCCTCGGACAGAGCCGCTTTCGGACGCGCACTGCAGGACGCAATAGCCGCTTCCCTTGATGAAGTTGCTCCAGATCATGCGCAAGGCCCCGTCCTGCGTCCGGAACAGGAACGGCCCGTCCGTCACTTGCCCGCCGCCCGGCACATCCGCCGCCTTGAACAGCTGAATCGGCTCGGCCGCGAAGGACGAAAGATCTTTCGTCAGGGGCGCGGCCATCATGCGCCCGTTGCCCGTCTGGATCCATTCATGGCAGAAGACCATCCACGGCGTGCCGTCCTCGACCCACAGCGTCCCGTCCAGGCACATCCACTCCGCCGGCGTCACCGACCCGTCCTTGACGGGCTTGAACGGACCCGTCGGACGATCGCTCCTGAAGACCCAGACGCCGCGCGGATGCATCGTCTCGCCGCCCGAAAAGCCCTTTTCGCACAGGGACGGGACGGGCTTCGCGGCATCCGCCGGGAACGTCAGCGTCGTGAAAAGCCAGTAAGCCCCGTTGTACTTGTGGACTTCCGGCGCCCAGACGGCCGTGCACGCCGAGTCCGCCGGCAACGTCATCACCGGCTGGCGTTCCGTCCAGTTCTCCAGGTCTTTCGACGTCCGAACGAACACGCCTCGGCCGCCTGACCACGCCTTCGACTCGTACAGGTAGTACGTGCCATTTTCCGGCAGGACAAAGGGGTCGCGAATCCGGAACGCCTCGCGCGTCACCGTCTTCGCCCCATCTCCGGCGGCCACGCAGGCTCCGTTCGCCGCCTCCCCCATCGCCGAGCCAGCCAACAGGCACGATGCCGCGAGCAAGACCATCAGCGTCCAGGCCCTTGCCACGAACGCGCCACATACCATCTGCTTCATGCCGAACTCCTTTCTTTCGCTTCCCGACAGATCGACGCCTCGATTCTGCGCTGAGAAAATTTTCGTTATTATATCATTTTCGAGACGACATGGGCGCGACGAGGAGAATCGCAAATTGGGTCAGCAAAAGCGAGAGGAAGACCATGGGAATCGCGAAGAGGAAAGTTCGATGCCTTAAGCACTCTTCCCGTTGTTGTATTCCACGTCGAAGGAACTGAGCGCATCCAGTCGCGTCTATCGGCTTTTCATGTTGCTCCTTTTTGGTCAGATATTATGGTAGGCCGTTGTCTCATCGGTCAAGGCGTCGCCACCCTCGCCACTTGAGTTGCAATTCGCCCTCTAGAGACGCTTGCCCAGATGGATTGCGATCCGCACAGGGACAAATCCGTCCGGAATCGCCAGGGGATCGCACTCGTTGTTGGCGGCATCCTGGAGCACGACCTTCTCCACCTCCCAGCGCATCTGCGCGGGCGGCTGGCCAGGATGTCCGTAGCCGCGATTGAAGCGGATCGTCGTGATGCCAATCGTGCGCCTGAGGTTGTACGCCGTGAAATCACGGTACTCGACCGTCTTCGTGCCCGCCTCGATCTGGTCGTAGAACTCCCCTGCCAGCACAAGGTAGCCATCGACACTTTTCGATTTGAGTGCACCCGATTTGACGCCGACGATGAGCGCGTCCGTGTCGGCCATCGGATGGAGCGGGGCGATGGTCATCTGGAAGTCGCGGCATTTGCGCATCCGCTGAGAGGCATGCTTGAGCGAAAACTTCTGAAAATAGTCGAAGATGTCCAGTCCGCGTCCAAGGCTGATCGCCCACGTGTCATCAACCAGAATCGCCCGGTCGTGCGAGGCGTCGTACGTGTAGTCGAACGCCACGCCCTCGCGCTCCAAGTCCTCCTTCAGCAGTTTAAACGCCCCTTCCTGTAACGTGGGCTCTTTCTCGTTGACGGTCGTGTGGAGCGCGACGCTCATGTCTTCTTCCGAATCTGCGTTCAGGTCGACGATCAACTGCAGCAAATCCGTGAGATTTTCGATCTGGTGTGGCTTGTGAATATACGGATCGATGATGACAATCTCCTGCGCCCCCTTCAGATAGTCTCCGAAAAGCGCCTTGTAGGAAATGCCGCGCTGGTTCTCCTTGACATGCACGTGTTTCGGCCCGAGTTTGGGCCGTTCGGCAAAATCGAATTCCCATGTCGCGCCCGCCGGGCTTCCCGACGCAACGGCGGCCGCCACGGTCTCGCCGGCCTTCGCGGGTACGCCGGCCGCCACATTCTCATCGGCCTTCGCGAACATGGCAACCTCGCCGACATCTGCCGATTCGTGCTCGATCTCCTCCAGCGTCTTGACCTGCCGCGTCTCGCCGCTCGACCGAACCGTGTACTCGAACACCGCCGGCTCCGCCCGGAACGTCTCGTCGATCTTGTACAGCTGTTCCTTGACGCGCTTGCGCCCCTCCGCCGCGAAGTCGACAATTTCGAGCAGTTGCTGCTCGGTGTAATTTCCGTCGGGATAGAGCAACTTGATCATGCCGGAACACGTCTTGCGAATCGCCGCATGGTCGCGCGCGGACAGCGTCGGGGAGAACTTGACGTATTTGTTCATGTCGTCCGAACGATCCACGAGCCGCAGCTTGTGCAGAATGGCGGCAATGTAGTCCGTAATCAACCCGTACCCGCGTGAGAAGCTGCTCTTCTTGAGCGGCGACATTTCCCAGCCGGGATTGTAGAGATGAATGCGGTCGAGGAACGCGCCCTTGATGAATCCCGTCGGTATCGACTCGAAAAGATGGGTGTGCCGCATCATGTACGGCACGTTGTGCTTCGTGTTCCCCACGAAGCAGAGCGACGCCTGCGCCTCGTGCGGCCCCGCGCCACGGTTGAACGCCTTGTTCGCCAGGTAGTTCTGCATCGTGTCGATGAGGACGGCGTCCGTCGCCCGCCCCTTCTGCTGCTCGAACTCGTCCCACGCGACGTTGTCCCAGTACGCGACAAGCCCCAACCGCTCCTTGTTGCCCGTGATCTTGACGAACAGTCGCGGCGAGGTGACGTCGCCGCCGCTCACCAGCACGCCGTAGGGCGAGAACTCCTGGAACACGTGCGACTTGCCCGTCCCCTTCGGTCCCAGCTCGACGAACGCGAAGTTCGTCTCCACGTACGGCAACAACCGCGCCAGCGCGATGAACTTCTCCCGCCGGTTCATCACGCACGGATTCAACCCGACCGTGTGCAGGATGAAATCAATCCACTCGTCCTCCGTGAACTTGCCGCGCATCTCCGCGTACTCATCGACGTCGACGTCCGGAATCTGGATCGGCCTGAACTTCTCGATCTCATACCGATTCACCACGTCGTCGCCACTGTTGTAGCGCAACGTCACGATGCACCACACGCCCGTGCCGGACAGCAGTTTCTCGTTCCCCTTGACGTATTTCTCGTCAAGAAAAAGACCCGAAAGCTGGATGTTTTCAAGGGAACAGAAGTAGGCATCCGCCCCCTCGTCAAGATAGGCGGACACCTTGTCGATCACGATGTACGTCCCCTTTTCCCGAATACGGCTTTTGACGATCTCGCACTCGGCGCGGTTGACGTAGTTGTCGATGACGATGTCCTTGACCTTCTGCTTGCCTTTCTCCACGACATCCTCGTCGGCGGAGGTACAGTACTGCGCCAACAGGTACTCCAGCACGAACGTCGGCACGGCCAGGTTGTTCTTCACTTGGAACGCGAGGTCTTTCCGGACCACACGTCCCGCGCACTCCTTGAGAATCTTCTCCTGAAGTTTCTTGTCCGCCTCGACGGCTTCCGAATACGCCTCTTCCATCATCTCTTCCATTGTCTTTTCCTTTCTTTAGAAATCTCTTTCGACAAGCGTCTTGTTCGTGACCGGCTCCTGCACGAGCGGGTTCAGCGGATCGTCCGGATCATGCGCCTTGAACGTCAAGATGCCCGTGCCGGGACTTTCCGACAGCGTCAGCTCGACGATGCGGATGCGCGCGTTCGGATCCGTCTCCGCCGAATCCATCTCGACGGCCTTTTCCGCCGAGACCCGCTTGCCGCCCGCGTACAGCGCACACAGCACTGTCCGCCGCTGCGTGTGCGCGTCCACCGCCTCGTCCTGAAGGAGCTTCACCTTGAGCACGCTCGAAAGAACCTGAAGCTTGCGATCCACAAGCGACACGTTGACCTTCTTGCGGGCGTCGGGCCGCAGGCACTGGCTCCGCAGAACCGGTATCACGAGTTCCTGCAGCGAAGCCCCGCCGTGCGCATACGCATACCCGCCCGGCGCGGCAAAGCGGGCCGTCCCGGACGGAACCGCCACCAGGACGTCGCTCGCCATCGCCGAAACGGCGCTCAACGGAAACTTCTCGATCCCGTGAATCGCCGCGCCCGACCGCGTGAGATAGTACCGCGTCGTCTTTTCAAGCGGCATCTCCGAGGATTCAATCGGAATCTTGTCCTTGTCCGCGAAAACCATGTCGTCCAGCAGAAAGCCGTGGTCGGAAACAACCCGCACGTCCGCGACGTTGTACGTGCTGTGGATGCTCGCAATCAACTGCGCCAGCTCGTCCACGCACTTCCGACACGCCTCGACGGTCTCCTTGCCGGACGTCCCATGCCCCGCCGAATCGATCGCGTCGTGGTACACGTAAACCAGCGGACGCTTGAACAGCGCACGTTTCTCATCCCGCGACATCGAAGCCAGCTTCGCCGTGTCGACACACGCCGACCCGGGGCTGTAATAGGACAGAATGGCGCAACGGTCCTTCATTGAAACCGCCCACTGGTCGTCGATCCGGATATCGCCCCCCTCGCAGTCCACGAACTCGACCCGCTCGTGCGGCAGCAGCACCGGCTTGCCGTACTTCGTCTCGCTCGGCAGCAGGGCGATGCCGGGCGCAAGAACGGCCCTGTGCCGCCCCCCGTTGATCTTCCGGGCCAGTTCCTCCGCCACCTCGTACCGAAGGCCGTCGCTCACGATCACGACGTGCTTCTGGGAGGGATCGCCGATTGTCTTGTAGAAATCCTGCTGCCGGAGGAATGCGGACAGCCCGCCCGTTCCGCCTTCCTTCTTCAGGCACGCCGTCCACCCGGCGTTCATCTCGCCGGCGACGAGCGCATAGTCCGCGTCCAGCGCCGCGTTCACCTCTTCGACAATCGCCCGGTCGTCCTCGTCGACGATGGCATAGAACTTTTCAAGCGCCAGCCGGTAGCACTGGTCCAGCGCACACCAGTCCGCCGCATACGTGGACACGTAGTCCGCCGCCGCGCTGAGCGTGAACGTCGCCACCTTCGCGCGGGCAAGGTAGAACGCCGCCGCCGCCGACAGGAACTCCGCCACGCCGCGCATCCGCGCGCCCGCCTCGGCCCGCTCCGCGAGGGTCCGCGCACGATCCCGCACCGCCGCCGCGTTCGGAACGATGTCGATCTTCGCCAGACGCGAAAGCAACGCCCGACAGAGCGCGGGCGGATAAGACCCGTACGCCGCGTCCGTGCCGTAGACCTCGACGACGTGCTCCAGGTGGATGTCGGCGGACAACTCGTCAAACGCCCGATAGAACGCCGTCCGCAGTTTCTCCGGCAACTCCGCCGCGTACTGGAGGAACTGGTGCATCCGTTCAAGGACAGAGCCGTCCGCCACGCGGCAGGACGCATACTTGTCGGACAGACAGGCAGGAAGGTTCTGCACCACCGTGTTGTAGCGCAGATGGATCGCCGGACGGGCCATGTGCCGCTCCTTGTCGGCGTCGAGTTCACAGCCGAACGTCCGCTTCAACTCGTCCTGCAACGCCCGCAACTCGTCCGCGTAGCGTCCGTCCTTGATGAGCGACGCGTAGAAGACCTCACGCTTCTTCGCAACCTCCGGCGCTTCGCCGTCCAGCGTGAACAGGCGGACGAAGATTTCGCGCCATTCCCGAATTGCGCTCTCGCCCAGCAGCACGGACAGAACGCCGCGACGCCCGACGTCGGGCGTGAAGTGCGGGCCGTACGACGGACCCAGCACCTTGTCGAACTTGTTGAGCTGGAGTTCCGCAAGATGCGCGCGCACGAAACCCTGCGCCGATTCCGGCAGCCCCCGCTCGTCCATGAAGGCATGGTAGTCGCCGTCCGAATAGAAGGCGTTGGCGCACAGTTCCCCCAGAAGCGGAAACGCCGCCATCGCCGCCTCCGAATCGAGCGGCGACGCCATCGGCATCAGCAGGATGCACCGTTCGCCGTCCTTCATCTGCGCCAGGTCGCACTTGGTGACGAACCAGTCGCCCGCGAAGCGGACGACCCGGTAGGGCGGCGACCACGTAAACGCCGCGATCTCGTTCAGTACGTCGCCGACGGGATCAAACACGAACAGGACGCGCAAATCCTCGTTGCGCTCGAAATACTGCGTGACTTTATTTTGGTTCATAGTAGTTAGTGATTAGTGGTTCGTGGCTAGTGGGTAGTGGCTAGTGGGGAGTGGCTAGTGGGGAGTGGCTAGTGGGGAGTGGCTAGTGGAGAGTTTTGCGATAAGGACAGTTAGCATTCGGCCAACTTCGTTTGCAAGCGACAGGGGAGTTTCGATTTGATCGGGCGAGAAAAAGCCAAGTCGAACGCCGACCTCTATTTGTGTTTCCAATTCCGCGTTCGATCCCTTTGCGATGGACAAGAAATTAGCAAATTCTTTCGTGGATGACCGAGACTGTCCCTCTGCGATATTAGACGGAATTGACACGACGGCTCTTCGCATTTGACTCGACAACGCGAACGCCTCATCCTTAGGCAACAATTTGACCAGACGATATGTCGCCACAACCAAATCCATAGCCTTCTGCCACACAATCAACTCTCTGTACTGTTTAACCTTCATCTCTCGTTCTCCTCTCTAATCACTTCTCACTAATCACTACTCACTATCCACTAGCCACTAACCACTAACCACTACTCACTAACCACTAACCACTACTCACTACTCACTAACCACTAACCACTAGCCACTAACCACTAGCCACTAATCACTTAATCCTCGCCAGCACGTCGCCGAACTTCGCGTAGTTCACGACCACGCCGTCGTCGAGGTCGATCGCCTGCATCCGGTCGGCGACGACGTGAAGGCGGCCGTCGTACTCAAGGCACTCCGCCAGCGACTGCTGCATCTTCTTGAGGCGCGTCCGCTCCGCCGCCGTCAGCTCCGCGCCCCGTGCGCTCTCGGCGGCGATGCGTCCGCGCAGGAACTCGATGTGCGGCAGCAGGTAGCCGTTCCGGACCTTGCTCGCCGTGTAGGCGTCCATCCGGTGCAGGTAGGCGAGCGCTTGGAACGCGCCCTTCTTCGAGCGGAACAGCCAGTAGATCGGGCGGTTCCGGTACGTCCGCTTGTGGTCGTTCCAGAAGTCCTTGGCGAGATACGCCTCCAGGCTCGTCCCAAGGGCGGCCTCGATGAAGTTGAGGTTGTCCGTCAGATGCGCCTCGCCGAACGCCGCCTTGACGAACTCCTTCACCCGATCCGGCGCGTTGTCGGAGAAGACCGTCTCGCCCGCCATCACCGGAAGGATAGTGGCTAGTGGGTAGTGGGTAGTGGCTAGTGGGTAGTGGTTCGTAGACGAGTAGCTAGTGGTTAGTGGATAGTGGTTAGTTGCGTCACCATCTCTAACCACTAGCCACTTATCACTAGCCACTCCTCTAGCCACTAAACACTCGCCACTAGCCACTTCTCTATTCACTTCTCTAACCACTCCCTTGGCACCATCTCTAACCACTAGCCACTTATCACTAGCCACTTCTCTAGCCACTAGCCACTCGCCACTAGCCACTTCATTCAGCGAGTACCGTCCCATCAGGCAGCCGACGGCATACGAGACGAGTTCCTTGACCGTGTCCGTCCTGAGACGGGCTTCGAGCGCGGCGGAACTGTCCACGCCGCACGGCTTCCCCTCCTCCTCTTTCACCCCGTAGCGGTACCACGGGTTGCACGTGAGGGAGATCCGGTTTAACGGAACGTCGGGCGAAAGTTCGTCCTGCAAGCCGTAGGCGTCGATGAACAGACGGTTGTTTTCCTCTTCCAGATCCTTCATCCGCTGCGTCCGCGCCCGCCATGTTTCCGCCAGTTCGTGATAGGCCGCCTCGACCGTCCGCCCCCGGCCATTCGCCACAAGCGGATGCGCCTTGAAATCCCACGATGTCTCGTGTTCGTCCCAGTCGGTACGGGAGAGGGCAATAAGGTCGGCAACATTCTTTTCGACAAGCGATTTAATATCCGAACTCACGATAACTGGCACCATCCCTAATGTGCCACACCCAGTATTGATTGTCGGATTGATGACCTTCAGGATAGTATTGGCGAAACAGGAGTTCAATAACCCTGCAAAGTATGCGATATCTTCTCCCTCCTTGGGGAAAAAGCCATTGGCGCCTGAATCGAAAATAAAACCCGCGCCATAACATCGACATGCGAAATCCCCTGACGTAACCCCAGACCAAGTGATGCCCGGCAGATAGTAATATGGTTCATTACTTATTTTCCAACCAAGGTGATCCCAGTCGAGCTGAGGATAATTCTTAAGCGTCTCCGTCTTGATTGCAAAACCGTCATTAAACCAATCGACAAGATAATCGTTATTGCCGTACCACTTTCTAAATTCGCCGCCTTTGTTGTACGGAATCCAACGACTCCCGCTCTCTATCTGCTCCTGCTTCGACCGACATCCCAACAAAACATTTGACATGGACACTTCATGCCAAATGCGGAGAAAACGCTTGTTATCGCCCGTACGCATTCCTATCCCTGCAAATCCGTACTTGCTGATAGGCTTGTTTTCAAACGCCTTGATCATCTTCTCCCCAACCCAATAGGCGATGGGAGAGCCGGGGATCTTCTTGAAACTCTCGGCCGACGCATGAAAACAGTTATGTGCGCCTTTCATTGTTGTATATCCTTTTTAAACTGATTGGATTGCAGTTGCATTTCCGCTTCTGTTATATCGGGTAGCGATTCAAAGCATTTTCGCAACGAAACGATTTGAGAATCTGACATCGCTAAAGCCCGAAAGTATTTGGCATATTCGTTCGGCATGACTTCTAGCAGTCGTTCCGTTTGATACTCGCAGAAGAAACCAGACATAGGCTGACTCAAACCCCACTTTGCGTCCTTGTCCACAGGAGCCAACAACCCAATATTTTGAATTACAAGCAAAATTGCAAGTTGTTCAACCACCAAGATAAAATCCTCCATGACCTTTCTACATTCATGCTCATTGAATCCGCGCAAGACGACCCCATCGTAATTTATTTCGTCCCCCTTACGGATGCCCGTAGAAAATTCAATCCCCCTTGTATGGCAATAATCAGACAAATGCCAGTAGAGTTTTTTTAGCACGTCCGTGAAACCAAACTTCTGATCTAATTTTAGAACAGTCGGATTTTGCTTCAAACAATTAATATTCCTACTGAATTGAGGTGTCTCCGCTTCAGAAGTAAGCCACCTTTTGGCTTCCTCTCCGCTCTTCGCGTTAATCAGATATACAACCGATGTCAAGCATACATCCAGCATTCGGCGCAACGAATCACGAGACGACTTAAACATTCCTTGCAAAAGCAATGTCTGGAAGGCGTCAAATTCATACATGAGTTCGGTATAAGGGAAAAATCCGCAACGGTTTAACGCATCAATGGATGCACTAAACGCATCTTCAATGTCTTCCGCCATAAACTCGCCTGCACAGCGAAAGCGAGCCCCTAATGTATCATCAAGCATTTGAATAAAGTCGGCTGTTCGCATCATTACATCGGACAGAATCTGCCCCTGTAAAAAAACACGAACATGATATCGTCCCTTCTTCTCCACATCCCGAAATTCGTCAGAATTTAGATTAATGCTTTTGTTCAATGCCGTACCTCCGATACCGCAAGTATGAAATCCGCCATCGTCTGCGCGGAGTTCACGAATAGTCGTTTTTGTGTCCTTTTTATGCGTGGCACATTGTACAATACTTAGATGAGAAAGTGCCATGGATACGATGTGGTATTTTCCATTCTATTTAGACTGCGCCTCCATGAAAATGCGCTCTTTCTCCTTCTCGCTTCGGCCATCGACAAGGCGGAAGTACGTGCCCTCGAAGTCGGGCCGGAACTCGTTGGCCAAGACGAAGGTCGTGGTCTGCGTCACCTCACCGCCAATGGAGTCGAAGGCCCGCGCCCCCAAATGCGCCATCGACAGGATCGTGCAGTTCTCCAGAAGACGTTTCCGCAACGCCTCGAATGAGGACAGGAACATCCAGGACTGCATCGTGATCATGCCGATGCGGCCTCCGGCCGCGCACCGCGCCATGGCCACCTCCATGAACGCGGCGAAGAGGTCGGCCTTGGAACACGGATATTCGCGCTTCACGTAGGCGGAGAGCGAGTCGTTCATGTTCCCCGCGCCCATGTAGGGCGGGTTCATCGTGATCGCCGCGTAGCGGGCCGTCAGCGCGAGGATCAGCCGGAACGACGGCAGGTACTTGGCGGACGGGCTGAAAAGCCCCGCCGGCGCGGCCGCCCGCTCCAGTTCCCCGACCCGCGCCGCGAGGACGCCGCGCGTCCGCTCCGAGAGGCTGAACTTCATGAGCGAACCGAGGTTGTGCGCCTCGACAAGAAGCGCGAACGCCCCGCACAGCTCGTCCAGCACGGCGTCCTCCTGCACGGACAGGACTTCGCCCATCTCCGCGCGGCCGTATTCGCCTTCGCCGAGCGTTCCGTCCATGTCCAGCACGCGGGGCAGCACGTGCGCGTCCGCGAACGACGGGTCGGCGGACATCGCCGCCAGCAGGAGCGCGAACTGGCTCAGCTGCCGCGCACGGGGATCGAGGTCGACGCCGAGCAGGTTCTCCGAGAAGATGCGCTCGATCGCCTGGCGGCGCGAATGCCCCGCCTCCGCGTAGACCTTCATCAGAAGACGGAACCCTTCGAGGAGGATGTGGCCCGAGCCGCAGGCGAGGTCGGCGAACGTCAGACCCTCCGGGGAATCAATGCGGAGGTGCGGCGCGACGGGGACGTCGCGCCCTACCGGAATGAGGTACCGCCAGTCCTTGACGAAGTCGCCGCCCAGCCCGTTCTCGACGGCGAGGCGGCCGAGCGAATTCTCGACCATGTACTTCACGATCCAGTTCGGCGTGAAGATCTCCGTCGCGGCCGGAATGTCCTCGGCCTCCGCCTTCTTCCCGGCCTTGAACGAGTCGAACACCTCCTGCTTGCGGTTCGAGACGTAGTGCTGGTAGAGCCAGCCGACCAGCTCGTCCCTGCGCCAGTCGTCGTCGGAGATGACGTCGGGGTCGTTCAGCGCGTCCACGAAGCCGCCGGGGGCGAGGACGTCGCGCGGCAGCAGGAGATCCGTGTAGTCGAGCACCGACCCGAAGCAGGCGTGGAGCACCTGATTCGTCCGGCAGAACGCCGTGACGAGGATGGCGAACTGCTCCGTCGTCTTCGCGTCGTCGAAGCGGATGCGCCCGAGACGGGCGCGTTCGTCCGACGTCAGGTGGTTCTGCGGTTCGCCCGCGCGCATCGCGGCGACGAGCGCGGGCGTCCGCGCGTCCTTGCTGCCGGCGTACGCCAGCACGGGCGAGACGAACCCGCGCTTTTCCAGGATGCGGATCGCGCAGAGGCGGTTGAACCACGTGTAGGCGGCCGCGTCGCGCACCATTTCCCGTCCCGTCTTCTGGTCGGCCGTTCGATGCCAGTCGTAATGACGAATCTCCGACTCCAGCCGCGTCCACGTGTCGAAGAACGACGGGTCGGGCAGGACCGCGCCCCGGAACTTCACGCCGCCCTCGACCTTCATGGGGCGGTTCCCCTCCGGCACGCTCCCGTCGGCGGCGAAGCCCAGGGCGTCCAACCGCTCGTCGACCCCGGCGATCAGCCGCTCACGCGCCGCGACGGCGAAATTGCGTATCTTTCCTGTGTCCATGTCGCTCCTTCTTCACTCTCTAATCACTAACCACTACTCACTAATCACTAGCCACTAGCCACTAACCACTAACCACTACTCACTAGCCACTACCCTCACGCGACAATGACCTCCTGCCCGGCGTTGATCTTCGCCATAAGCGTTTCCTTGAACGTTCCGAGATACCGGTCAACGTCCGCCTCGTTCACGAGCGGCTTGGCCGTGTGCGTCGCGAGCTTCACGAGACACGGCGTCGGCTTGGACGGTTCGCCGTCCGTCGTCGGCGCCTTCGGAATCGCCGCGATGATGCACTCCGTCTGCTGTATGCGGAAGGCGTCGACGGTGTTGATCGTGTTCTCAAGCGTCATCAGGTCTTGGGGCGACGTCTTCGCGGCGAGTGTCGTGCTACGGTCGGCAAACGCCGTCAGCGCCACGCCCTTCGCCGCCGCCAGCCGCTCCAGTCCGTCGAAGCACACGCCGTAGCGTTCCGCGATCTTCGCCCGCTTTTCGGCGCGAATCGCGTCAAACTTCTTTTCGGCGTCCTTGCGGATCTTGACATATGACGGGAGGTTGTCATACGGGGCGGGATCCGCCTGCGCCGCCGCGAGCTTGTCGAACGCCGCATTCTGCTCATGCGAAAGGAAGTGCGCGTTCGACTGGTTGGACGCGGCAAACGACAGGACGTCCTTGAACGTCCCGAACTGTTCCTTTGCAAACTCGCGGATCTTGTTCGTCTGGTCGCGGCGGGCCTCCGCCGCCGCAGACGCTTCGGCGA
Organism: uncultured Lentisphaeraceae bacterium; assembly: GCA_964636295.1. Classification (GTDB taxonomy): domain Bacteria; phylum Verrucomicrobiota; class Kiritimatiellia; order RFP12; family UBA1067; genus UBA1067. The sequence goes on from CAZWQY010000018.1 coordinate 24,767, forward strand.
CCTTCGTCAGGAACGTCGTCTCATCCGCCTCGTGGCGCCAGGTCGTGAACATCACGCGTTCCTCCTTCACCGGCTCGGCGAAGGGATAGCCCCCCACCAACTCGATCACGGACGAGTCCGCCTTGATTTCCGTGTCGAGATGTTCCTTCGCCCCGCGAATCAGCTCCGCCGGCATCTTCGGCGGCAGGCCGCCGAACACGGTCGGCCCGAAGATCTTTTTCCAGGCGGCGATGAACGCCTGGATCACCGCGTCGGGGATCGCGCTCTTCTTGCGGATCGCGAAATGCACCGAGTCCTTGGCGAGATTCTCCGCGACGGTTTCGACCGACACGCCGCCCGTGCCGTGGTAGGCGAAGTCGCGGATGCCGCGACGGACAAGTTCGTTCAGGACGTACAGCGTGCAGTTCTCGTCCCACCCGTAGGGCGTTTTGCGGAAATGGTCAACCACGTCCCTGACGGAAAGATCCGCCATCTTTGAATTGAGATAGTTCTCGACCGTGTTCTCCGCGTCGGTCATCTCGTTCAGTAGCGTGTCGTGCGAGACAGGCTGCAGGATCTTCTCGGCCAGGGCCTTCGAGTTCGTCGGGAATCCATCGACCTCGCTCGCATGGGAGTAGAGATGTTCAAGATGCAGCCGCATCGCGTTGCGGTAGCGGTCGGACGGCTTTTCGGGCGCAAGCTGCAGTGTGAACTGTCCGCTCAACACGGGACACGCCGTCAACATCTCCTTGACCGCCGGCGCGATTTTCTCCTTGAGGGTCTCCGCCGCCTTTTCGCGGAAGCGCTGGATGGTCTTGCCCCTCGTCTCGGTCGTCGCCAACGCATTCTTGAAGTACATCTGCGCCTGACAGTACCAGTTGAAGGCGTTTCTGAACGACGTGTCGGCCGCATACCGGTCGGCCATGAAGAAGCAGAGGCAGTTGTCGTCGTTTTTCAGGCGGACGACGTCCACCGAATCCTTGTCCGCGTCCACCAGAAACGAGACGGCGACGTCGGGGTTGCTGGCGAGGAAACGCCGTCCCAAGATGTCAACGCCGACGGAGAACCGTCCGGAATGGAACGCTTCCTTGGACGCCGGCGTTCCGACGGCCTGGAAGACGACCTTCTGCAGCTCGTCCGCCATCGTGGCGAGGTCGACGGTCTTGCTCTTGATGGCCGTCGCGACTTCGATCTCGTCCTCGGTGTAGAACTGGAAGGTCTCGGGCAGCGTCCCCTTGTCCGGCAGGGTCTGCAGCACGTTCTTGTCGCACAGGTAGCGAATTACGGCCTCGACCTCGTGCTTGACCGTCAGCCTGGGGGTGTTCAGGTCGCGCAGGAGGAGCGTCGTCACGTTCTCGACCGTCGCGGGGAACGTCTGCAGGACAGGCGCGTCGAGATTGCAGATCATGAACAGGACGTTCACGACGCGGCAGGCGAAAGCGGCGTCTTTTTCATAGGTGGTGGCGATGTCGGCGGCGTTCTTGAGCGCACGCTGCCCCGGCGCCGAGAGGCTTCCTGCGAACATCGTCCCGAAGAACTGGTCGAAGGAGACGAATGTGCCCACGTCGTTTTCCCGCGTCGCCTTGGCCACGCCGAAGGTCACGTTCAGGACGGAACGGGCGTTGTCCTTCACCTCGCGGTCGATGTAGCCCTTGATCTGGAAGGCGTTGAACACCTGCGCCACGAGCTTGAACTGGTAGGGGACGAACGGGTAGGCGTCGACGTAGGCGTCCGCGTCGGGATACGTCTCATAGGCGGTCGGCAGCTCGTACTGGGCGTCGATGGCCGCCTTGGTCGCCTTGTAGTCGTTGCGGAGGTCGATTTCGCATTCCGGCTTCTTTTCGAGGATTCGCTTCTTCGTGATGAAATCGACGTTCGTCCCCTTGAGCGTGACCCGGATTTCAAACCGCCCCTTGATCTTCCCGAAATCGTCGCTGGTCTCATTGACAGCGCATTCGTTCAACATTTCGGAGAGGTCGAGCTGCGCCGTGCAGATGAGCCAGACCTTGTCCTTGCAGACGTCGCGGAATCCCGTGACGATCTGCTGGAGCTGGAGCAGAAGCGCCTTGCGCCCGTCGATAAACTGGCTGATCTCGTCGGCAAAGAACACGAGCCTGTAGTTCTTCGGCTTCGTCTCGACGTACTTTTGAAGTTCGGCAAGGAACGCGGCGACGCTCAGCACCATGTCGTTCTTTGAAATCCGTTCGCGGATGACATCAGTCGAAAGCGACGGCAGAAGTTCCTTGGCAAGATCGAGGATCGTGTCCAGATCGGTGATGGCGAGGTCGTTGGCGTCCCGTTCCCAGTCGAATCCATCGGCGGCAAGCCGTTCCTTGAACGCGTCGAACTTGCCCGCCTTGTCGAGCGGGGCCTCCACGAACTGCGCCAACGGGATGCTGAAGCCGTTGTAGCCGCGCATCTTGTTGAACTGGTTCCAGAAGACCTCGATGAACGCCTGTTTTTCGGCGGAACGGCTGTCGTGGACGGAACCGACGTTGAAGATCACCGTCTCCACCTCCGCCTTGCCCAGCCAGGTCTGGACGTCGTTCCAGTCCGCAATCATGACGTTGCTCTTGCTTTCGGGATGCACAATCGGATCGCGCTGCGCAACGGCCTCCTTCATCCGCTGACACGCTTCCGAGCCAAACTTTGCGCTGAAGCAGTAGTCGACGAACTTCATGAAGTGCGACTTACCGGAGCCGAAATAGCCGCTCACCCAGATGCCGTTGTGGCTCTTGTCGGCGTTCTTGATGCCGCCGATCACCCCGTAAATGCCATTGATGATTTCGTCCGTGAAGACGTATTCGCCGATTTCGGTTTTCACCGTCTCATCGGTCAGATCGTCGGCGGAGACCGCCGGATTGAGTTCGCGGTTGATGTCCTTCAGGTAGAGATCTTGAAACTTCATTTCGTTTCCCCTTTCAATTCAATTTACGAGAACGTGTGCCCGGTAGGCGTGGCCATCTTTCAGTTTTCCGAAGAGCGAGAATCGTCCGTCGCAGGATTCGCCGGGATAGAAGAGGATGATCTTGTAGCGGCTCGCCTTGTTCAGCGGCTCGTACAGGGAGAGAAACTCGTTGGCGCGGAGATACGGGTAAATCGTCCCGAAGCCGTAGAGGAAAACATACGGCCGAATCTTTCCGTCGTCAACCTTCCCGACATGTCCGAGGATCATTTCGTGGACGTGCTGCATGAATTCCTTGGAATGCGCTTGGTTCGCGAGCGACCGCGTCACGGCCTCGTGCTGCGCGGCGGCGTCCGACGGGGCGTCCTTGTCCTTCAGATAGTTCAGCATGGACGAATGCTTGCCAAACGCGCGTTGGTCGAGGTAGGCGCAGAACGCCGCGAAGACGTCGATCGTCAGGACGTCGATGTAGTTCACGGGCTTGACAAGGCTGTCCTTGAACTCCTTGATGTTGCGACGCAGGGCGGCCTCCTCACGTGCCGGATACCGGTAGATGAAGAAGTTGTAGAAGAGGTCGCTGTTGGCGGGGTCTTGAAACTCCTTGCTGGCCAGCTTGTTGTAGAGTTCGGTTACGGTCATGCGAGGCCCTCCTTGATTCTGCTTATTTCAAACGGCTGGAGGAGACAGGCCTCCAGAAACCATCCTTCGCCGATGGTGATGAAATGGGCGAATTCCCCATCGCCCATCTGCGGCGGATGAAGCGCGTCCGTCTTGCGCTCAAGGATGCCGGCGTCGCGCAGGAAGGACAGGGCCCCCGAACAGACGCGGGACTTCGTCTCGTCCGACCAGCCGTCCACGAAGTCATCGTGGACGGCGATTTCGTGGAGGCGCATCATGAGGTTGGATTTCGTGAGCGTCTGGTCGGCGGAACGGCCCTGCGGCAGCACGACGTTCAGCTGGAAGTCGTACAGGAGGTGGTAGGTCTTGAGCAGGACGAAGAACAGCGCACACTTCTGCGACTCCGCCGGGAGCAGGGAAAACCAGTCCCAGAACGCGCGGGGCACGGCATTGTACCGGCGGCGAATCTCGACGATGTTCCGCGAACGGGTCTTGGCCTTGCCGAGCAGGAGCAGACTGTTGTCCTCGACCTCCGCCTGGAGACGCGCCTCCGCATCGGGCGCCTGCAGGATCGGCAAGATCGCCACGGTCTCGTCCAGCCTGAACCCGCATCCCGTAAACGCCGCACTGTAGGGGCTGCTCTTGGGCAGAGCCGAGCCCTTGCGTGCGCGGATGAACCCCGCGACCGTCTTCGCCTCGCCGAAAGCGTCGTTCCTGTTGTCAATCAGCATGTCCCCATCCACTTTCTTTCCGCGCAACTTCGCAGGGGACACGACTACGTGCGCGGAAAATGAATGTGGCGCGCCCCATCACCTTGTCTGTTGGAGGCATCGCCAAACGCCCGAGACAAAACAAGAATGATGAAACGCGCCACGTGGATTCCTCCACGTAGCGCGACTCACCGTACCCCGCTTTGTCTCAAAAATTTGGCGATTTTCCAACAAGCGGCGTACGCCGATCGCGTACGCTGCACAGGTTAGGTTGCCCACCCTGCGCATCTCCCGCTCTCCGGCGACGGACGCGCCGAAGCGCGTCCCGTCCGGATGGGGAGCCGGCCGGTCTGAGGCCCGACCGGTCTATTCCGTCAAGATCCTGTCGTGTTGTTCGTTCCTTCCTTGAACTCCGTCAGGTCAAGGGGCTTTCCACCCCTCTCCCTGCCAAAAACTTGCCGTGTATTATACCAAAATCTTACCGATGACGAAATTGCACACGCCTCGCGTCATCATCGTCCTTGTCCCGTTTTCAGGAATGCGTCGCCGCCTCGGATTCCGCCGAGGCGTTCCGTTCCACGGTGTCGAGGAACCGCTCGATGAGCGCATCGACCTTCTCCCACGTCTTCACCGCTTTCACCCAGCGGTCCGGGATGGCGTCAAAGCCGTAGTACGCGCCGGCGACCTGTCCGAAAACCGCGCCGATGGTGTCCGAATCGCCGCCCAGGTTCACGGCCGCGACGAGACCGTCCTCGAAGTTCTCCGTCGTGTTGAACGCCCAGAGCGCGGCGTCGAGCGTCGAGACCGCCCAGCCGGAATTGTTCACCTCCTCGCGCGTCTTGTAGGGCGAGATCTCCGCCGTGCGAACGCCCGCCATGTGTTCGCCCAGAACCTTGGCGAGCCGGTCGACGACTTCGCGTACCCTGTCCGAGCTGTGCGTGAGGTCGCTGATCTCGTGCAGGACCTTCGTCGGATCGCCCGCGTTCTGCGCAAGAAGGTACGACGGCGCAAAGCGCATGATCGAGCCGTTGCCCTGCGAATCTTCGCACCCGTTGGCGTACCGGCGTCGGACCGCGATGTTCCGGCAGGCGCTCGCCGTCGCGCCGCCGACGTCGAACGAGCGGCCGTCCACTGACGAGAGATAGCCGTCCTGAAACCACTTCACGAATGTGTCCCCGACATCCTTCAGGTCATACGCGCCCTTGCGGACGTACGAATCCATGATGCACATCGCCATCGAACCATCGTCCGTCCAGTATCCGGCTGGCAGGTTGAACACGGGACACGCCACCATCTCCGTGATCCACGGATGGCCGTCCTTGCTGCTGAACTGGATCGGGCTTCCGAAGGCGTCGCCCACGATGAGTCCCCACAGCATTCCCTTTGCCTTGTTTCTGTCCATTGCCTGTTTTCCTTTCTTGTTGTTCCAGAGTTCCTGTTGTTTCAGATTTTTGCCGCCGCCGCCTCAAGCGCGGCCGCGTAGTCGGCCAGTTCCCGCCGCCGGTGGCCGTCGGGCAGTTCCGACACGAGCCGCGTGAAGGGGCAGACCTTCGCCGCCGTCCAGAGTTCCACGTCGTCGACCTTGCCGAGGATGCGGCGCAGATCGTACTGGTCGGGATGCTTTGCAAGCGAGAGGTAACCGCTTCTCGGATCGTCCACGCCGCCCCTCGCCCAGAACCACCCCTTGCGCTTGCCGCAGGCGCGGAAGTCGAAGCTCGCCCCGTTGTCCACGAACCAGAGGTTGCCTTCCGAATCGACTTTCACGTTGTCGTAGGTGAACGTGTCGATTCCGGCAACGAGCGCCTGGACGGGATAGGCGGCGACCGCCTGTGCGCGGATCTTCGCGCGGAGCGCGGCGTCCGCCCCGTCCCACACTTCCATGATCGGCCTGAGCGCGTCGTCGTAGACCGCAAGACGCACGGTCTGACGCCCGCGCCCGTCGCCGAAATCGACAAGGTACTCACGGGAGGGCGGAACGTTGAACCCGGCGGCCCGCAGGAGATTGTCGGACACGAACTCGTTGTGGACGTGTTCGTCGCTCGAATACGCCGACCAGCTGCCGCACTTCGCGATGAAGCGATGTCCGTCGATCTCGCCGACTCTCGGATGCGTGCAGCCGCGTGGCGTCGTCCTGAATCCCGCCAGCATCTCCGCCGTGAGTTCAACGGGAAACCCCGAATCGTTTTTGGATTGATTCTTCATTCTCTTTCCTTTCATCTTTTCGTTTTGGCTATATGAATTGTGTTAAAAAATCCTCGACGGCCTTTCGACGCCGGATTACAAGACAACCCGTCTCCGGTACAGTTTCGCGGGGGCGTGGGCGCGTCCGCCGAGGTCTTCCCATTCGCCCGCGCACACTTCGAGGAGCGCCTCCTTCGTCGCGGTCAGCTGGCGGCGGAAGCTCGGGATGTTGGCCGCGCTCACGGAATTACGCGTGAGGTACTGGTAGACGCCGATGTAGTTGGAGAGCGTGAACTTCTCCGGCAGGAAGAAGAGCACGAGCTTCTTCTTGTCGAACGAGAGCATCCGCAGGAACGCCTGCGCGATAATCTTCGCGTGGTCGAACGCGAGCGGATTGTCGTCGACGGACAAGACCGTCCCGCCGCCGACATCCTCTTCGCGGTACGTGCCGTCCAGGCAGAACGCCAGCTTCCCCTCGTCGTGGAACGGCAGGTGGAACCGACCATCTCCGATGGCGGGCGACTTCAGCGTGAGCCACTTGGCCTCGCGCGCGTCGTCGCCGCCCCTGACGTGGCAACCCTGCCCGCGTTTGTGGACGGACACGAAGGCGTTGGAGATGATCCATGCCCGCATGTCGCGATCTGGCTTCGAGAACACGCCGACGGGGATCAGCCGGTCGGACTCAAGCGCGGTCTCCTCCCGGAGTTCGCGCCGCGCCCCCTCGTCCACCGTTTCCGTGGGGCGGATGAATCCGCCGGGCAACGCCCAGCAACCCTCGAACGGCCATTGGCCGCGCCTGATGAACAGCACCTCTAGGGCGAATTCCGGGTTCTCCCGCCACTGGCCCTCGCCAAGCTCACTGTAGGCCGGACGCACGGCGACGACGTCCGCCGTCACGCTCGGCCGGGGATACTTGCCGAGCGTCTTGCGGTACGCTTCGATCTTCACTTCGTCGTCTGTCGTCTGCGAACTCATCTTTTGCCTTTTGAGCGGTTCCTTATTCGGGTTGACGGTGTGCAGTATATCATATTGCTCTTTTGGCAACAAGGGGCTTTTTTGTTTTTGTCCAAGTTTTTCCGTCTCCGCCGCATTTTCCCTTCCACGCCGCCTTTTCGTCACCCAAATCCCTCCCTGCACGTCGCGCCACAAGTCCACCAGGGCCTGTCCCCACCACCAAAAGTTCACCAGAGATGCGGGGTCTGTCCCCAACATCCCTGGGCTTTCTTGGGGACAGACCCCCTCATTCCCCTTGTTTTTATTCATTTTAGCCACGAATCTCTTGAATGGACACAAATCGCGCTATCCGTGAAAATCCGTGCTAATCCGTGGCCAAACACACCTCAACCCATGAGTTCCCATGGAGAGAGCCCCCCCGCTTGTCTAACCACGTCTCCCTCAAGCCTCTGGGGACAGGCCCCGAAGGGTTGTCCACTAATCTTCACGAATTCGCACGAATTTAATCAACTTTCTGAAATTCGTGCGATTCGTGTCAATTCGTGGACAACGTTCTCCGCCTGGCCCAAAGACTCATGTGCCGCGATAAAACGCACGGGCGTTCGCGTCCGTGATTGCCTCCAGTTCCGCCACATCGAGGCCGCGCAGCTCCGCCGTCTTTGCCAAGACGTCTCGGACGGACAGCGGCGCACCCGTCACGGGATTGAGAACCGTTTCAGGCGCGTTGTCGCGATCCGTCTCGACAAGCAACCGCTCAAGAGGAATCTTCTTCACAAGCGCACGATAGTTGACGGCATGGTCGTTCAAGACCGCCGGGCCAACGGAAATGTACCCGCCCAGCGCGACCATGTCGGGAATCAGCCCGTCGCTCCGAGAGAAACCGTGGAAGAGAAAAGTTTGGGGGAGTGGAGGTTTAGGGGTTTGGGAGGGCGGGAGTGTGGAAGTTTTGGGGGTGGGGATTTGGGGTGTGGGGGTGAGACGGCGAATCGTCTGGACGACCTGTCCCCAGCACTTCGCGCCATGCAGGACAACCGGTCGCCCCAGTTCCATCGCCACGCGCAACTGCGCCTCGAAGACGGCGCGCATGGTCGCCGGGATCTCCCGCGCCTTCAGTCGATCCAACCCGATTTCGCCAACGCCCAGATTCAGATTCGCCTCCAGCAGCCCCCGCAGCCACGTCTCAAGCCCCTCTCGTCCGCCCAAACGCCCAAGTGCTGCGGAATCGTCGCTAGACTCCCACGGATGCACGCCGACGAAATCGCGTCCGATCAGGAATTCCCGAACGGACGGATTGCCGCAACTGACATGGCAATGCGCGTCGGTCACAGGTGAAGCCGCGCGGCGAGGGCCTTCAACTCGTCCATGTTCCCCGCATGGTTCTCGAAGACGATTGGCTCCTTTCCGACGCGCGGCACAATGTGGAAGTGGACGTGGCGCACGGTCTGCCCGGCGGCCTCGCCGTTGTTCTGGAGAATGTTGAACCCGTCGCAGGGAAGCGTTGCCTTGATGTGCGCGGCAATCTTCTTCACGCGCGCGATGACCGCCGCGAGCGTGTCGTCGGACGTGTCGAGAAGGCCTTGCGAATGCGCTTTCGGGATGACGAGCGTATGCCCCTTCGTGAAGGGATTGATGTCGAGATAGGCGACGACAAGATCGTCCTCGTAGACCTTGAAGCTCGGAATTTCCCCTGCCGCGATGGCACAGAAGATGCAGTCGTTTTTCATTGTCCGTTTCCTTTCTTCTTTCCAAAGCGAAGCGCAAGCGCGACCCGAATCGACTCGGTCGCGATCCCCGGCGTAATCTTCGAGTAGCCTTGCGCGCGGTCGGTGAAGACGATCGGGATCTCGCGGATTGCGCACCCCGCCTTCCACGCGCGGTGGTTCATCTCCAGCTGAAACGAATAGCCCTTCGACGCGACGGTCTCGAAGTCGATCTTCCGAAGCGTGTCCGCCGTCCAGCACTTGAAGCCGCCCGTCGGGTCGCGAAGCGGCATCCCCGTCACCGTGCGAATGAAGAGACCGCCCGCGCGCGAGATGAGGCGACGCTTCAGCGGCCAGCCCGGCGTGGCGCCGCCCGGCACATAGCGCGAGCCGATGACGAGGTCGGCGTCTTCCGCGAGAAGGCGCGACACGTCCTTCGGATCGTGCGAGAAGTCGCAGTCCATCTGAACAATGCGATCAGCCCCCTTTTCCATGGCTACGCGGAAGCCCGCGACATAGGCACGCCCCAGCCCCTCTTTCCGCGCGCGGTGCAGCACGTGGATGCGCGGGTTCGCCGCCGCCAGCGCATCGATGACGGCACCCGTCCCGTCCGGCGAATTGTCGTCAACGAACAGCAGCTCGATGCCCGGCGTCGCCAGGACGGCCTCGGCCATCCGCGCCACGTTGTCCCGTTCGTCGTACGTCGGAATCACCACAATCGGCTTCGCCATCATCTCCCCTTTCGTCTCGTCGTCCCTTGGAACGAACGTCAGGAAACCGTCCGCGCCGAATGGCCGTCCGAAGCCGCGTTCTTCTTCGCCCAGATCGCCTGACGGGCGACCCCCAGCAACAGGGCCGCGTCGTCCTTCGTGAAGACGCCACGCGAAAAGACGCGGTGAAAGCCCTGCATGAAATGGTCGGCCTGTTCGGGCTTCATGAAGCCAATCTCCTCCAGCATCGCCGCCCAATTCTTCATGAGCTGCATCTTCTGGGCCTGGGGCGCGGGCGGCGCCTTCTCGTGCGGCGGCTGATAGCGTCCCGATGCCGTGAAGAACTCGTAGCACGTGATGAGGACGGCCTGCGACAGGTTGATCGACGTATAGCCCGCGTCCACGGGAATGCGGATGAGGTGCGTGCACTGCGCGACCTCCTCGTTGAGGAGTCCCTTGTCCTCGCGCCCGAAGACAAGCGCGACCGGGCCTGTCGCGGCGAGCGAGAGAATGTCGGCGGCACAGTCGCGCGGCGCCTTCACGTGCTGGCGGTAAAGCCCCTCGCGCGCCGTCGTGCCGACGACGGCCACGCAGTCGGCGACGGCCTCCTCAAAGGTCGCGAACTCCTCGCGCGCCTCCAGGATGTCCGTCGCGTGCACGGCCAGGCGACGGCCTTCCTCCCAGTCGTTCTGCAGGTTCGGCGCCGCAAGACGCAAATGCCGGATGCCCATGTTCGCCATGGCGCGGCAGCTCGAGCCGACGTTGCCCGTGTACAGCGTCCCCACGAGGACGACGCGGATGTTTTCAAGCGGATTCATCGTGACGGTTTCCTGTATTCTCTCCCCTGCACGACGACGGGCTTCCAGCGCTCGTCTTTCTTGACGTCAATGTGCGGCGTGTCGCAGAGGACGCCCCGGTAGACGGGACGATACGCCGACTCGTCGTTTTCCGCCTGGCGGTAGACGATGCACGTGAAGCCGTTGACGAGAATCTGCCAGCGGCCGTTGTCCGTCCGGTACATCGTCCCCCGCGTCTGGAAGTTCATGCACTGCCAAGCCTTGAAGGACTCGCCGTTCGGCAGATCGACCTCGACGACAAGCTTGGACTTGAACGGCATCTCCGCCCCCGTCATGGGCGAGACGAAGGTGTTGACGTGTTCGCGCGCGGCAATGCCGTACTCGATCGTCGTCAGGAAGCCATCCTCGTCGGAAAAGATGTTCCGCTGAACGATCGTGTAGCTCTGGCATCCCGCAAGAGCCGCCAGCGCGCAGGGCACAATCGCCCGGCCCAAGAGTTTCAGCACGCCGTGCGCGCGCTCGCCCATTTTCTTTCTTTCAACTGAACCCATACGTGTCGCGTCAGAGGACGATGTTGTCGAGGTCGGGGATCTTCGCTGTCATCCACGTCCGGCAGGCCGTGTAGATCTCGTGCGCCGCCAAGTCGTCGCCCAATGCCTCGACCGCCGCCGCGTAGGCGTCGAGATCGGCGCGCGTCAGGCGCGAGAGGAGCTTCGAGATGACGGGAATGTACGTCGCGGACATCGACAGCATGTCAACGCCCATCGCCGCCCAGAGGATGCCGACGATCGGATCGGACGCCGACTCGCCGCAGACGCTGACCGGAATGCCCTGCGCGCGCGCAGCGGCGATGACGCCGCGCATCAGCCGCAGGACGGCCGGGTTCGTCGGCTGGTAGAGGTGGGCGACCGACTCGTTGCCCCGGTCGGCCGCCATCGTGTACTGCACGAGGTCGTTCGTGCCGATCGAGAAGAAATCAACGTGCTTGGCAAGCGCCGCCGCGTTCAGCGCGGCGGACGGCACCTCGATCATCGCGCCGACGGGCATCTTCGGGTCGTAGGCAATCCCCGCCGCGTCCAGGCCGCGACGGGCCTCGTCCAAAACGCGCGCGGCCGCGTGCAGCTCCTCGACGCACGAGACCATCGGATACATGAGCGCGACGTTGCCTTCAACCGACGCGCGCAGGATGGCCCGCAGCTGCGTCTTCATCACGTCCAGATGCGAAAGGAGATAGCGAATCGAGCGGTTGCCGAGGAACGGATTCGCCTCGCGCTGCGTCGTGTCCGCCCGCTGGGAGATGCCGCGCACGAGCTTGTCGCCGCCGATGTCGAGCGCGCGAATCGTGACGCGCCCCTTCGACGAAAGCGTCTTCGCAAAGCGCGCGACGCCGCGATAGGCCTCGAACTGCTGTTCCTCGGACGGCTCGCCCTCCTCGTTGAGCCAGAGGTATTCGCTGCGGTACAGCCCGACGCCGCGCGCGCCGAGTTCGCGTACGCCTTCCAGCGGCGCGCCAGGATGGAGATTCGCGCAAAGGAGGACTTCGCCGCCCGCCTTGAGCGTTCCCGCCCGCGCGCCCGTGAAGACTTCCTCGGAAATCTCGCGTTGCCGCTCCATGAGGTCGCGGAAGTCGAGGATCGTGCGCGCGGTCGGCCGCAGCGTGACCTGGCCCAGCGTGCCGTCCAGCAGCACCGTGTCGCCCGCGCGCACGGACGACGTGACGTCGCCGAGGCCCGTCACGGCCGGAATGCCCATCGCCCGCGCAAGAAGCGCGACATGGCTCGTCGTCGAGCCGCCGTTCGTCGCGAAGCCCAACACGAAATCGCGCGGCAGCTGGACGGTCTCGGACGGCGTCAAGTCGTCCGCGACGATGATGGACGGCGTCTTCAGCTCGAGGTGCGGGTTGCCCGCATAGCCCAGGAGGCTCTTGAGGAGACGCCGCTCGACGTCGTCGAGATCGCGCACGCGCTCGCGGAAGTACGGGTCGTTCATCCGCTCGAACGTCGCGCGCGCCTTGTTCACCGTGCGCCGCACGGCCGCCTCGGCGTTCAGGCGCTCCTCGCGGACAAGGCCCTCGGCCGCGCCGACGAGAGCCGGATCGTCGAGCATCATGAGATGACACTCGAAGACGCGCGCGTCGCCGCCGTCCGTGCGCGCCTTCAAGACGGCGACAAGGCCCTCAAGGTCACGCCGCGTCTCGGAATGCGCGCGCTTGAGGCGAAGGAGCTCGTCGCCCTCTCGCCCCGGCTCGACCAGGTATTCGGGAACCGGAATGTCCCCGTCCCCGCGATAGATGAACGCGGGGCCGAGCGCATAGCCACGGGCCGTCGCCAAGCCCGTCAGCGTCTGCATCTCCGGCTTATTGCTCATCCGGGATGTCGAACTTGCGCTGAACGAGCGCCGCGAGATCGTCCAGTGCCTCCTCGGCCTGGGGCCCGCTCGCGGAAATCTTGAGAACCGACCCGCAGACGGCCTCCAGCGTCATCAGCGCCATGATCGACTTGCCCGAGACAACGTTGCCGTCCTTCTCGACCTGGATCTCGGCGTCATACTTGCTCGCGGTCTTCGCAAACAGGCCCGCCGGGCGCACATGCATGCCGTAACGATTCTGAAGCGTCATTTCGCGCGTGATTTTCTCGGCCATTTTATCTCTTTCCCTTCCTTTTGACAGTGTCTGTTTTCAATGCCTCGTGCTCCGCCCGCAGACGAAGGCGCTCCGACAAGTCGCCGACGGGGTCGCCGCCCGCCTGCAGGAGCTTCTGCTGCAGGGCCGCCGTCTCGACGAGGTTGACGAGGTCGCGCCCCTCCGAGACGGGAATGATGATGTTCGGCACCTCGACGCCAAGGATCGTCCGCACGCGCCGCGTCTGCCCGATACGGTCGATCTGGCTCTCGACGTCTTCCAGCCGCTTGAACGTGATGACGAGGTCGAGCCGCTTCTCGCCGCGCACGGCCTGGACGCCGAAGAGGCTCGGCACGTGCATGATGCCGATGCCCCGGATCTCCATGTACCCCGCCGTCGAGTCGGACGCCGACCCGTAGATCAGGCTGTTGCCGATCTCGCGCCGCACGCACGTCAAGTCGTCCGCCACAAGCGCGTGGCCGCGCTTGACGAGGCCCAGGGCCGTCTCGGACTTGCCGAGGCCCGGATCGCCCTCGAACAGGACGCCCAGTCCGCAGACCTCGACCATCGTGCCGTAGATCGACGTCGTCGGCGCGCTCAGGCGCTCGAAGACGAACGCGCTGTTGTGCACGAAGTGGCGCGTCGCCATCGGCGAGGTCATGAGGACGGCGTTCGCCGTCTCGGCGAACGCGACTTCGACCGGACTCGGCCGCTGGCCGTTCGCGAAGACGAAGCAGAACGCCTGCCGGTCGACGAGCGCCTGAAAGCGCTCGCGCCGAACGTCCGCCGGCAGCGAGTCGAGATAGGCCATCTCGGCCGTCCCGAGCAGCTGCAGACGCTTCCAGGCGAAATGCTCGTAGAAGCCCGCAAGCGCCAGCCCCGGGCGGTTCGCGATCGGCTCCTCGATGATGCGGTCGAGGTTCTTCCCGCCGGCGACGAGCGTGAGGGACAACGCCTCGCGACCGGCTTCGTAGAAGTCGGCTGCGGTGACGGGACGCCCCCGCTCGCTCGCCTTGGTGGGAAGGCTCTTCATGCCGCGCCTCAGTTCTTCTCGGACGCCGCGCGCTGCTCGCGCACCTTGCCCTTGCGCGCCTTCACGCGCATCCGCAGAAGCTGACGCTCGGCGCGCGCCGCCGCCGTGTCGATGACGCTCCGGCCGCTCGCGGAGAACTCCTTCGCGCCGACCGCGACCTCGCCGAGGCGGTTCGCCACGACTTCGGCCATGTACATGTGCTTCTTGATGTCGACGTCGATGACAAGCGCGACCTTCGTCACCTTCGGGAACTTCGCCTTCAGCTGCTCCATGCGCTGCTCCGCATACGCCTTCAGCGCCTCGATCCGCACGTCGCTGTGCCTCATGGTGATTTCGATGCTCATCTTCTTTTCTCCTTCCTTTTTCTTCTTGTGGCCCGCCGCAGGGATGCCGCACGCGCGACCGCCCCCGGACGTCTGCCGGTTCAACTACATCCTGAAATTCTCGCCCAGGTACTTCTCGCGCACCTCCGGGTCGGCGACAAGCTCGTCGCTCGTGCCCTCGCGCAGAAGCCGTCCGTTGTAGACGAGGTACGCGCGGTTCACGACCGACAGCGTCTCGCGCACGTTGTGGTCGGTAATGATGACCCCCAACCCCTTCGCCGCCAGCCGCCGCACGATGTCCTGAATCTCGTTCACGCTCAGGGGATCGACGCCCGCGAACGGCTCGTCCAGCATGAGAATCGCCGGGTCGCGCACAAGCGCGCGCGCGATCTCGAGCTTGCGCCGCTCGCCGCCCGACAGCGTGTAGGCCGGCTGCTTGGCGACCTTCATGAGGTCGAACGGCGCCAGCAGTTCCTCGGCACGGGCCGCGCGCACCTTCTTCGAAAGCGGCAGCGTCTCGAGGATCGCCATCACGTTGTCCCACACCGACAGCTTGCGGAAGACGCTCGGCTCCTGCGCAAGGTAGCCAAGGCCCTTCCGCGCGCGGACGTACATCGGGCACGACGTGATGTCCTCGCCGCGCAGGACGACCTTGCCCGACTCGGGCTTCACGAGGCCGACGATCATGTAGAACGTCGTCGTCTTCCCCGCGCCGTTCGGCCCAAGGATGCCGACGATCTCGCCGCACGCGCAGCGGACGTTCATGCCGCTGACGACCGTGCGGTCGCCGTAGACCTTCACGAGCCCCGTCGCCACGAGGTCAGGCGGGGTCTCCGCCTTCTCCTGCGCCATCGCGCGCATCGCGTCCATCACCAAGTCGCTCACAGGACTTTCTCCTTTCCGTCATGTTCCGTCGCGAGCGTCGCGTTCGAGACCTCCACCTGCTCCGCGTCGAGCCAGAAGCGGATGCGGTCGCCCGCGAGTTCGCTCGCACGGTCGCCGCGCTCGACGAGCACGGCCTTCGTTCCCGCCCTGTCGCCGAACATCTCGATCTCGCCCTTCGCCTTCCGGTAGGTCGCCAGTGCGCACGTCCCCACGCGCGCCCCGTTCGAGATGACGACATGCCCGTCCGCCACGATGCGGGAGAGCCGGTTCGACGCCGCCAGGAACGCAAAGACGCGATCCGCGTTCAGCGTGTAGTCGCGCCCGTACTCGACGAACACGTTCCCCTCGTACAGGATGACGCCCGCCTTGCGGTCGAAGTCGCTCGACACGCTGCGGATGCGCGCGAACGACGCGCCCGGCACGGCCTCGAACGAGGCGCGCGGCGCGGGCAGGAGCGCGGCAAGCAGAATCGGAAACGCCAAGACCGTCATTTCGGCAGCCCCTCCAGTCCCTTCAAGTCGCTCGACTGCAAGTCGGCGTCGCGCGTCACGCGCACATACCCCTCCAGCGCGGAGAAATAGACCCCGCGCCCCTGAAAAACCGTCCCGCCCTGCGTCAGCCGCGCCGGCCCCTCGGCCCACGCGCTCTTCGTCTCGCGGTCAATGACGCCGCTCGCCGCCTCCAGCACGAAATCGGGCGAGCCATCGGGCTTGAACGTGCGCACGACGACGCCCTCGGCCCAGACCAGCCCCGACTGGAGGAAGTACTGGGCCTTCTTCGCCTGGACAGACGTCTTCACTGCACCGTCCGGATACGTCTCAAGCGGCAGCGCGACGTCCTCCGCCGGCGTTTCGAGGGCCTGCACGCACTGCCGATAGGCCGCCTGAAGACGCGCAACCTCGTTCGACAGGTCGGCACGCTTCTCCAGCCACGCCGCCGAATCGAACGCCGATGCGCCTAGGGCCGCCCCCCCGGCCAGAAACGCTGCTGTCAGCCGACTCCTCACGCGCGCACGACCTCGTGAATGGCCAAAAGCTTCTTCCAGAGGGCCTCGACCTCCGCAAAGCGAATCGCGTTCGCCGCGTCGCTCTTGGCGACCTTCGGATTCAGGTGCGTCTCCATGAAGACGCCGTCAACGCCCGTCGCGACCGCCGCGCGCGCAAGGGCCGGCGCGTACTTCCCGTCGCCGCCCGAACCCGTCCCCAGCCCGCCGGGACGCTGCACGGCATGCGTTGCGTCCATGATGACCGGATAGCCCAGCTCGCGCATGATGAGCAGGGAACGCATGTCGGCGACGAGGTTGCGGTAGCCGAAGGAACTGCCGCGCTCGCAGAGCGTGATGCGGCGGTTGCCCGTCGACTCGATCTTGCGGATGACCTGCGCCATGTCCTCCGGTGCCATGAACTGGCCCTTCTTCACGTTCACGACCGCGCCCGTCTCGCCCGCCGCGACGACGAGGTCGGTCTGCCGCGCCAGGAACGCGGGAATCTGAAGGACGTCGCAGACCTCGGCGACAGGCTTGCACTGCCACGGCTCGTGCACGTCGGTGAGGACCGGCACGTTGCACGTCGCGCGGATTTCGGACAGGATCTCAAGGCCCTTGTCGATTCCGGGGCCACGGAACGAATCGACGCTCGTGCGGTTCGCCTTGTCAAAGCTCGCCTTGAAGACGAAGCCGACCTTCAGCTTCGCGGCCAACGCCACAAGACGCTTCGCGAGGCCCAAGGCCATCGCGCGCGACTCGATGACACACGGCCCCGCGATGAACGTCAGCCCACCGTCGCCAAACACGACGCCCTTATCGACACGAATTTTCCTCATGCCTGAAATTATACCAAAACGCCCCTGAAAATTCCACGCGGCCGAGGAAATGCAGGGGCGTTCGCGTCATTTCATGTGCGCGACGGGCGAGCCGACAGCCGAATCGCGTCCTCAAGGCCCGTCTTGACGGAGAGGCCCAGTTCCGATTGCGCCCGGCGAATGTCCGGGACATACACGTCCGCCGCGCCCTGAACGGCATCGCCCCGCACCTGCACGTCAACTTCCGCGTCCAGGCTATCGCGCACGCAGCGCGCGAGTTCACGAATTGAAACCGCACGATCCGACCCGACATTGTAGATCCGCCCGGACTGACCCCGCGCCAGAATCGTCCACAGCCATTCGACGAGATCGTCGGCATACAAGTAGGAGCGCACGGGCGAGCCATCCCCCCAAATGACGATGTCGCGCCCGGCCAGGCAATCGGCAAGGAAGTTCCCGATGGCGAAATGCTGGTCTCTCGGCAGATGCGGCCCGACGAACGCGAAGCAACGCGGAATCAAGGTGAAAAGCCCAGAGGCGACGGCCCTCCGCTCGGCCTCCAGTTTGGCCTGCCCATAGGCCGTCACGGGGCGCGGCTCAACGTCTTCCGAAACAGGTCCCGCCAGCCCTCGGCCATAGACGCCGCCCGACGACACCATCATGAACTTTTCGGCGCCACACTTGACGGCCTGGCGGATGGCGTTGTCCGTGCCGTCCAGGACAATCGACCGCATCTCCGCATCCGCCACGTCAACGCACGCCGGCGTCGCCGCGTGAATGACCCAGTCAAACGCGCAGTCCCCCACGTCAAATGTCCGCACGTCCCCCGTCAGCACGCGCACGGGAATCTTGGGCGCGAACCCTGCGCCAAAGCCATGCCGCGAAAGGACAGTCAGTTCAACCTCGCTCGGATGCCGCGAGAAGTAGTCTATGATCGACTTCCCGAAGAAGCCCGTCCCACCTGTGATCAAGACACGTTTCATGGCATTAAGCCGCCACTACGCGGCCAATTCCAGCCGCCTCGACGCGCACGTCGTCAATCTGGCGGACCTTCGACGAGAAGTTGATTCCGAGGAGCGTGACGCGCGCACCCGACGCGCGGTACTTCTCCGCGTAGCCACGTGCCTTGATCTGATCAATGGCCTCCTGCGCCGACCTGTCCAGTTTCACCTCAATGACATAGACGTCGTTCGGACAGTGGACAACCGCATCAATGCGGCCCCGGTTCGTGACGACTTCCGCACGCACGCAGACGCCGACAAACCGGAGCGCCGTGTAGAGGATTGCCTGAAAGACCTGCTCGCCGCCGCGATCCGTCAGCGTGTAGGGGACGTTCGCAAAGAAGTCCTTCATCGACTCGACGAAGCCGTCCACGTCGTGGGCGAGAAGTGCCTCCGCACAGCGGGTCTGGACAGAACCCAACTCGATGCCGTCGATGTCGGTGTAGACGGGCATGAGCGACGAGTTGAAGGCGTCGCACACCTCCTCGTTCGGGAAGCCGAGCGTGTAGAGGCGCTTGTTTCCGAGCGCACGGAAACCCTTGATCGTGAGATAGCCCGTCTGGTAGAGGAGGGGCAGGAGCGACGGGTTCGACGGCTCGTACGTGCCGAGGTCAACCTCCGAGACCTCGACCCTGGAGATGTCCACGGGACGCGCCTTGAGCATGTTCACGAGGAACGTCGGCGTCCCCGTCTCGTACCAGTAGCTGCGGAACTCGCCGTCCGCAAAGCAACGCCCGAGCGAGACGGGATTGAAGACAGGCGCGCCCGCATGGTGGAAGCGGTAGCCGTCGTACATCCGCACGACGCGGTCGAACGCGGCCTCCGGCGTGAGTCCGTTCGCCTCGC
>CAZWQY010000019.1:0-43653 GCA_964636295.1 uncultured Lentisphaeraceae bacterium
CCTTCGTCGCCACGCGCTCGACCGTCTTCTGAACCCACGTGACGCCGTTGTCCGCGCTCGTCAGCGTCCCCCAGGCGTGCTTGCCGTTCTCCTGATAGTCCGTCGCGAACCACAGCGACATCAGACCGTCGGGCGTCTGAAAAATGTCCGTGATCTGCATCGGGAACGGATCCAGCGTCGGTACGGCGATTTTCGTGAACGTCACCCCGTCCGTCGTCCGATAGAGTTCATGGCGCGACTTCGGACGGCCGAGACACCGCACCCAAAACAACGCCGCGCCCTTCAAATCAAGTCCCTTGCCAATCATCACCTCGCCGGCCTGCGGGTCTGCCGCGAACGCGACTTCGGGCGTCCACGTCCGCCCGCCGTCCGTCGATGTTCGCGCACAGGCATCGCGCCGTCCTTCGCCAATGTCATGCCCCGCCCCGCGACTGTACGTGCAGACGAGCCGGTCGCCCACCGCCTGGATCATCGGCCAGGAGTTGTAGCCCGGCCGATCCTCGACCACGACAGCCTTCGGCGGCGCGGCGAGAGGCGTCACCTTCACCTGCACCAGTCCCTCTGGACGGACGTAGGTGTCGCCCGCATCGTCGGGTTCGCGCTGGATGCGCATCGCGAGCGGAACGCCCGGCTGCACGATGAAACAGCCCTCCAGCACCGTCGTGTGCAGCGTCTTCGCCGCAGACGGAATCGACGTCCGCACAGGCTTCCCCACAGTCCCCTGCGCCGCGAGCGTCCGCCCCGGAACGAGCGAGGCCAAGTGGACGCGGTAGACGGCGGACTGCGCATTCGTCGCCGCGTCTTCGTTCATCGTCAGAATCTCGACCCGCACCGCCGCGCAGTCGGACGGCAGCGGCGGTGTCACGCCGGCGATGGACTGTCCGACCTGTCCACCCGACAACGACCAGACCGGCACGGTCGCCGCGCCCTGCCGCCAGACAACGAGCGACGGATTCCCCGTTGCAAGCGTCAGCTCGTTCGCGCCTAGACAAATCGGAGTACGCGCCTGCCGCGCAACGGCGCATTCTGCGGCAACGGCACCCAAACAGGCTCCCCAACCGAGGATTCCAAACACAAGGCTCTTTACAAGGTTCTTCATGCCGAAATTATATCATAAATGGGCCTCTCAAAGCGCCCCGCGCAAACGGAGGTTACGCTGCGCCTTCTTGAAGGCGATCTGGGCCGCCGCCCCCGAACACGTCCGCAAGGCTTCCGCATTCCGCTTCGTGAGGAAGTCGTTCTCCCACGATCCGTCCGGATTCTGCGTCCGAATCATCTCCTGCACCGCCGCGTCATCGCGAATCTGCGCCAGCCGATACGCGCGCGCCGCCGTCGTCAGATGGACGGTGTAGACCTTCGCCTCATCGACAGGCGCACGACGGCTGGCGCACGCGAAGAAGACGCCCACGATCCCTGCGCAGACCACGAGCGACGCCGCCACCCGCACAGACGCCGTCCGTCCCCACGGCCAACGACACCACACGATGCCGTCTCGACGCCCAACGCGCGTCAATTCCTCCGCCGGTTCGGACGAAACCAGCCGATCGACGACGGCACGATACGCCGGACCTAATTCTGCCAACGTTTCCTCAAGATCTTTCGTCATCGAATATCTCCTTCAGTTTCTTCAGCGCATTCGACATCCGCGACTTGACGGTGCCGACCGGAATGCCCAGGATCTCGCCGACCTCGGCGTAGGGAAGATCCTGAAAGACCCCAAGTTCGACGACCTCGCGCAGTGGATCGGACAGACGCGCGAGCGCCCACCGAACATCCGACCGCGCACACGGCGCACGCGGCCCGACGACCTTCGGCCGCTCCCGCCCCCAACACTCCTCCCGGCTCTCGCGGCGCACTTGACGCCGAAGGGCATCGATGCGGACTTGCCGCGCCAGCACAAAGAGGAAGGTCGAGAGCTTGGCCGTCGGACGATATGCCGCGCGGTATTTCCAGAGCCGCAGGTACGTCTCCTGCACAAGGTCTTCTCCCTCAGAAGGTTGAACGCCCTGACGGCAGAAGAAGTTCAAAAGTTTTTTCTCAAACGTGCGCGCATCAGCCAACAGCTTCTCGCCGTCCGTCATGCCGCCCCCACCAACGCCAACGCCCAGTCCAGCAGGACGGACTTGACCGGCCAAAGGTTCGAGAGGACGAGAAGATGCGCCGCCGTCAGCGCGAGGGCCAGTCCGCTCGCGGCCGCGACCAGAAAGCCGAAGATCGCGTCGCCCGGCTGGGCCAGAATGCCGTGGACGACGAGCCGAACGATCTTGCGCGCCAGCCCGAATGCGACGAGGGCCAGCGCAAGCGCCGTCAGGCCGCGCGCCCAAGCCGCGTCAAACCAGTCCAACGAGGCGTACCAGACGAGTCGCCCCGTAACGGCCGCGCCAATCGTGCCGGCCAAAAACGCCAATGCCCCCGAAAATCCGCCCAGCAGCCCCAGGACAGCGGCCACGGCCGCAGCCCCCAGAATGACGTAGTCCGCAGGAAGGAAGTTCATGGCATGCGCAAACCGTTTCGCGACGACACCCCGCCCCGTCAGACCGTTGCGCGGTCGCAGAGGGCGGAGACAAGCAACGCCTTGATCGTGTGCATGCGGTTCTCGGACTCGTCAAAGACCTTCGAGTACTTCGACTCGAACACCTCGTCCGTCACCTCCAGCGCGCCGCAGTCCTTCGTGACTTCCGTGCTGAAATCGTGGAACGCCGGCAGACAGTGGAGAAAGAGAAGCCGTCCGTCGAGATTGCCCGTCGCCTTCATGAGATCCATGTTGATCTGGTAGGGGCGGAGCTGCCGAATGCGCTCGGCCGTCTTCGCCTCCTCACCCATCGAAACCCAGACGTCCGTGTAGAGGACGTTCGCGCCCTTCACGCCTTCCGTCGGATTCTCGAAGACGCGGACATCGACGCCATTCCGGCGCGCGACGGCCTCGGCCTCGGCGAGCACCGCCTCATCCGGCCACAGTTCCTTCGGACAGCAGCAGACATAGCGCACGCCGCACTTCGCGCAGCCCATCATGAGCGAGTTCGCGACGTTGTTGCGCCCGTCGCCGACGTAGGCGATGCACGTGTTCGCGTCGAGCGAGCCGAAGTTCTCCTTCACCGTCAGCAGGTCGGCGAAGATCTGCGTCGGATGATAGTCGTCGGTGAGTCCGTTCCAGACGGGAACGCCCGAATACTTCGCGAGGTCTTCGCAGTCGCTCTGCTTGAAGCCGCGAAAGAGGATGCCGTCGTAGATGCGACCGAGGACGCGCGCCGTGTCCTTCACCGACTCCTTCTTGCCGAAGTGGATGTCGGGCCGCGTCAAGTACTCGCCGTTGCCGCCCTCGTCACGAATCGCGACCAGCGTCGAGTTGCGCGTGCGCGTCGAGCTCTTCTCGAAAATGAGCGCGACGTTCTTGCGGTGCAGAAGGTCGCCGCGCACGCCCGCCGCACGGCGCGCCTTGAGCTGCGCCGACAGCTCGATCAGGTTCTTCATCTCCTCGTCGGTAAACGACGCGAGGCGCATCATCGAGCGCCCCTTCAGCGAATCCATCCACGTCAACATGCTTGCATTTCCTTTCAGTCAGCGCACATTATACCAAAAAGCGAAGTGCGGCCCGTCCGTCACGCGAGATGAGCGGCGCGCAACAGTTCGGTTGCGGCGAGAACCTCGGCCTCCTTGAGGCTGCCGGCGGTCGCCTCGGCGGCCCCCATTCCCTCGACCGAGACGCGCACGACAAACGTCGGCGCGTGCGCTGCGCCCGTCGCCTTCAGAAGCTCGTAGACGGGATGGCGCGCCGGCCGCAGCGCCTGCGCACGAATCTGCAGCTCGCCCTTCGGATTCCCCGCCCACGGCTCCGCCGCCACGTCCGGCGAAAGATCCAACGCCGCGAAGACCTTGCGCGCCGCCGCAAATCCGCCGTCCAGATACGCCGCGCCAATTACCGCTTCGACGGCATCCGCAATCGTCTTCGCGTGCGGCGAAAGCGTTGACGCGCGCCGATTGCGCTTGAGGCGCGGAACGAGTCCGAGCCGATTCGCCGCCGCGCAGAGAGCCATCGCCGAGACCATGCGCGTCCGCCGCACCGTGAGCGTCCCTTCCGCCTCGCCGGGGTAGGCCGCATACAGCTGCTCGGCCGCGAGCATGCCAAGGACGGCGTCGCCCAAAAACTCAAGGCGCTGGTTGTCCACCGCGTTCGGACGATCCATGCGAAACGCGGGCGTCGTCAGCGCCTCCTTCAGAAGCGCCGCGTTCCGAAACGTATAGCCGAGAATCTCCATCGGACACTCAATCAATGGCGGAAGCTGCGCTGGCCCGTGAAGACCATCGCGACGTTCGCCTCGTTCGCGCAGTCGATGACGTCCCAGTCGCGAATCGCGCCGCCCGGCTGGACGACGGACGTGATGCCCTCGCGGATGCCAACCTCCAGCCCATCGCGGAACGGGAAGAAGGCGTCCGACACCATCGCGCATCCGGGCAGGCCGCCCTTCTCGGCCTTCGTCTGCTCAAGAATCTCGGCCTGCTTCCGCGCACCATCCGCTTCGCCAAACGCGAGCCGCAGATCGTTGAACGGCTTGCCGTACGTCTCCCACGCGATCCAGTCGGCGCGCTTCGTGTAGGCCTTGTCGCGCGCGATTTCCGCGACGCCCACGCGATCCTGCTCGCCCGTCCCGATGCCGACCGTCACGCCGTCCTTCACGTAGAGGACGGAGTTCGACGTCACGCCCGCCTCGACGAGCCAGCCAAAGACGAGGTCGTCGTATTCCTGCGCCGTCGGCAGACGGTTGATCCGATACTCCTTGAAACTGACCGCGCCCGTCGCCTTGTCCGTGATCTTGCGGTTGCAGTACGCGGGCAGGAGATCTTCCGGACGACGCGCATTCGCGCAGAACGAGGTCTGCGCGACGAGTCCGCCGTCCACGAGGCTCTTGAAGTCGATGACGCGCTTCGCGACGAAGTCCGCGAGCCGCGCCATGTTGCGGATGCGGAAGACGCGCAGGTTCTTCTTCGTCGCGAAGACGTCCATCACGCCCGGCGCGAAGTCCGGCGCGACGACGACCTCGGCGTAGTTCTGGACGATGAGCTTCGCCGTCTCAAGGTCGCAGTCGCGGTTCAGGGCGATCGCGCCGCCGAACGCGGCGAGACGGTCGGCCCGGTTCGCGCGGAAATACGCCTCGGCGAGCGTCGACCCCGTCGCGACGCCACACGGATTGTTGTGCTTGACGATGACGGCGCACGGCTTGTCCATCAGGTAGCGCAGAATGTTGAGCGCGTTGTCCGTGTCCGTCACGTTCGTCTTGCCGGGATGCTTGCCCGACTGCAGCAGTTCGGGGAGGGACGCCAGATACTGCCCCGGCTGAACAAGCTCGACGTCGCCCAGCGCGAGGTTGCCGTTCACCAGCCGGTAGAGCGCGGCTTCCTGTCCGGGGTTCTCGCCGTACCGCAGCCCCTTCTCCTCGTCGCCGATCTTCCACGTCACCTTCTCGTAGTGGAACGTCTGGCGACGGTCGCCGTCGATGAACGAAATCTCCATCTGCGGCGCAAAATGATCCGTCTCGATGGTCTTGTAGGCTTCCTTCAGGTCTTTCATGGCGTCTCCTCGTTGTCGCGGATGTTCAGTTGGTTTCAATGCGCGCGCCTCGGCTCACGGCGCGAAGACGTCGCCCGCGCCCTTGTTGCGCGGCACGCCGTCGAAGTAGAAGTTCTGTCCCGTCGCGTCGAGGACGCTCCGCCAGAGCTGGCCCTCGGTGTCGAGCTTCTGGCGCTCGATCGTCGCGAGCGCAATCGGCACGAGCGCGTAGCTCTCACCGAGATTGCCGACGACACAGTCCGTGCGCCCCGCCATCGCCGCGTGCGCCGCCGCGCGCGCGAGGCTGTAGCAGCGAATCGCGTCCGTGCCGCGCGCCGGGCAGCTGCGGATGATGTAGCTGGGGTCGATGTACTTCACGCTTGCGCCCATGCCGCGCTGCTTGAAATGTTCCGTGATGCGCTTCTTGAGGAAGACGCCGATGTCCTTCTTGAGGACGTTTCCGCTCGCGTCGCGCTCTTCCTCTCCGGCCAGCAGCTCCTGCCCCGCGCCTTCCGCGACGACGATGACGGCGTGCGACTTCCCGGCGGCAAAGCGGCGTTCCAGCGCCGTCAGCAGGCCCTTCGGCCCTTCCATCTCGAACTTCACCTCCGGCACCAGGCAGAAGTTGACGATCGGGTTCGCAATCGACGCGGCGGCGGCGATGAAGCCAGAGTCGCGCCCCATGAGCTTGACGAGTCCGATGCCGTGCGGCGTGCCCTTCGCCTCGACGTGCGCATTGCGCGTCACTTCGGCCGCCTCGGCGACCGCCGTCTCGAAGCCAAAGCTGCGGCCGACGAAGACGAGGTCGTTGTCGATCGTCTTCGGGATGCCGACGACGGAGATCTTGAGGTCGCGCCGCGCGATTTCCGCCGCGATGTCGCTGGCGCACCGAAGCGACCCGTCGCCACCGATGCAGAAGAGGACGTTGATGTTCATCCGCACGAGCGTGTCCACCATGATCTCGGTCGGCTGCACCCCTCGGCTCGAGCCGAGGATCGTCCCTCCCGCCTCGTGGATCGTGTCCACGTTGTCCGGATTGAGCATCAGCGGCTCGTAGCCGTACTTCGGGTTCAGCCCCGCGTAGCCGTAGCGAATGCCGTAGATGTTCTTGACGCCGTAGTCGAACTCAAGGATCTCGACGAGTCCCTTGATGACCGTGTTCAGGCCGGGACACAGACCGCCCGCCGTCACGATGGCGACGCGCGTCCAGCTCGGATCGTGGAAGATCTTCGCGCGCGGGCCCGCCCGCTCGAACGTCGGCTGATGCCCAAGCTTCGTCTCGGCGAACTTCGCATACGCCTCGTTCTCCGTCGCGAAGATGCGCTCGCCGTCCGGCACGAACTGCCCGAGCGTGACGGGCGAGGGAATCGTGCAGGGGCCCAACGTCTTCACCTCGCACGTGTAGCGCGCGCGGTCGGCGACGATCTTGTCGAGAATGGTGCTCATGTCTTACTTTCCTGTCTTCTTTCTGAAATAGGCAATCGTCTTCGCCAAACCCTCGGCAAGCGGCACGCGCGGCGTCCAGCCGAGGAGCTCCTGCGCCCGCGCGATGTCCGGCTTGCGCTGCTTCGGGTCGTCGCCGGGAAGCGGACGAAAGACGACCTTCGAGCCAGTGCCGGGAATCTGCCGCAGCACCTCCTCTGCCAGCTCCAGCATCGTGAACTCGCCAGGATTCCCCAGATTGAGGACGGGCACCGGCGGATTGTCCGGCGGACGGAAGAACGCGCGCACCTCCGTCTTCGGCAACGCCATGTACGCGCGAAAGGCGTCGATCAGGTCGTCGCAGTACTGGAACGAGCGCGTTTGCCGCCCCGTGCCGTAGACCGTCAGGTCTTCGCCGCACAACGCCTGGCAGATGAAGTTCGAGACGACGCGCCCGTCGTCCGGATTCATCATCGGCCCGTAGGTGTTGAAGATGCGCACCATCCGCGCATCGACGTCAACCGCGCGCACGTGGTCGGCGACAAGCGTCTCCGCAACACGCTTGCCTTCGTCATAGCAGCTGCGAATGCCAATCGTGTTGACGTTCCCCCAGTAGGTCTCCGGCTGGGGATGCACCTCGGCGTCGCCGTAGACTTCGCTCGTCGAGGCGTGCAGAAGCGTCGCGCCGTCGCGCCGCGCCAGCTCCAGGCAAAAGAGAATCCCCCGAATGCACGTCAGCGTCGTGAAGACCGGCCGCGCCTGGTAGTGCGGCGGACTCGCCGGACACGCGAGGTTGTAGATCTCTGAAAACTGGTCAAATGAAATAATCGAATGGTCGAATGATCGAATGGTCGAATGGTTGGACGACGCGGACTCAAGACGCGACTGAAAACCTTCCACTGTCAACTCGGCGACGTCCGCCTCCAGAAAGGCAAAGTTCGGATTGTCCGCAAACGCGGCAAGATTCGCGCGCGACCCCGTGTAGAGGTTGTCGAGCGCCAAGACGCGATACCCCTCCCCCAGAAGCCGCGCACAGAGATTGCTGCCGAGAAACCCCGCGCCCCCCGTGACCAATGCTGTCTTCATTTCGGACATTATACCAAACGGCGACGACGCGCGCGCGGCCTGTCGGCGGCGGCGGGACGCGCACTTGGCACGAAGTCGAT
Organism: uncultured Lentisphaeraceae bacterium; assembly: GCA_964636295.1. Lineage (GTDB taxonomy): Bacteria > Verrucomicrobiota > Kiritimatiellia > RFP12 > UBA1067 > UBA1067. The sequence goes on from CAZWQY010000019.1 coordinate 8,134, forward strand.
CCGGCGTTCGCGGAAATCGACGCGCGCGACATGCACCTTCAGCTTGTCGCCGATGTGCCATGACCTGCCGCCTGGCTCCGACAGCGACTGGTCGGACGCATTGAACGTCACGTACCGATGCGAGAGAAGCGAGATGTGGACAAGCCCCGAGATGGCGAGTTCCGGAATCTCGACAAAGCAGCCGAACGGCATGCACTTCACGACGACGGCTTCGTAGTCAAGCACCTGCCGCGACGCAACCTGCGCTTCCAGCAGGCGATACTTCTTGATCTCCAGAAGGCTGCGCTCGGCCTCGGTCGCGATTTCCTCGCGTTCGCTCGTGTGCGTCGCCCACTGCGCCAGCGTCTTCGGCGGCACCTTCGCGTTCTTCTTCGCCAGATACGCCGCGAGCTGACGATGGAGCGTCAGGTCGGGATAGCGGCGAATCGGCGACGTGAAGTGGGCGTAGAACTTCTTCGCCAGCCCGAAGTGCCCGATTGCGCGGGAGTCGTAGACGGCCCGCTTCATCGACCGCAAGACCATCGTCGCCAACGTCGGATAGAGCGGATTCTTCTTGATCGCCTTCAGGAACTGCGCAAAGACCTTCGGGTTCTCGATGTTGCCCATCTTCACGCCCAGCCCGCGCATCTCCGCGCGCAACGTCAGGAGCTTCTCCGGATCCGGCGCCTCGTGGAGGCGCGCCAGGATCTTCACGCCGTTCGTCCAAAGTTCCTTCGCGACCGCTTCGTTCGCCGCGACCATGCACTCCTCGATCATCTGGTGCGACGCATCGTAGGGGCGCGTGACGAGGCCCGTCATCTCGCCGTCCGCATCCAGCGTAATCTCCGCCTCCGGCACCTCCAGATCGAGCGCACCCGCCGCGAACCGCTTCGCGCGCAGCTGCTGGGCGAGGTCGCCGATCGCCCGAATCGTCCGCACGCAGACGCGCGGCGAGACGTCCAGCGTCTCGGGCAAGCAAACCTTTCCGCCCGCGCCGCGCGCCCCGTCGAGAATCGCCATGACCTCTTCGTAGGTGAAGCGCGCCTGCGAACGAATGACCGACTTCGCGAAACGACGGCCGACCATCTCACCCGACTTGTCAAACGTCATGAAGACGGAAAACGCAAGCCGGTCTTCGTCCGGCACGAGCGAGCAGACGCCGTTGCACAGCTCTTCGGGGAGCATCGGCACGACCCGGTCGCAAAGGTAGACGCTCGTCGAACGGCGATACGCCTCGCGATCCAACGCCGAACCCGGCTGCACGTAGTGCGAGACGTCGGCGATGTGAACGCCGAGGACGCGGTTGCCGTCGCGATCCGTCTCCAGCGAAAGCGCGTCGTCGTAGTCGCGCGCCGTCACGGGATCGCACGTGAAGATGAACTTCTTGCGCAGGTCAAGCCGCCCCGACTTCTTCACGTCGAGCGTCGTGAGCCCGCGCGCGACCTTCTTCGCCTCCGCCAGGACGGCGGGCGGGAACGCCTTCGGCAGCTTGTAGAACTTCATCACCGCCGCTGCGTCTTCGCGCGGCGTCTTGCCCGGCTTCGGGAAGCGAACGTCGTTTTCGACAGGCATCCTCTCTCCTCTCTTCTCCTTCATGCGCCGACCTCCAGACAGGGATTCGCGTCCAGCGTCATCGCGTCTTCCACGTGGTTGCGCCGATAGTAGGCCAAGCCCGCGATCATCGCGCCGTTGTCGCCCGTGTACTTCGGCTTCGCCATGAGCAACGGAACGCCCGCCTCCCGGCAGACGTCCGTCAGCACGGCGCGGATGCGCGAATTGAGCGAGACGCCGCCGCCAAAGACAAGCACCTGGTAGCGCGCCCGGCGCAGGGCGGCGCGCGTCCGATCGGCAACCGCCTGGACAATCGCCTCCTGATACGAGGCGACGACATGGGACAGCGCCGGCTCCTCCCGCGCCTCCGGATGCTGCTGAACGTAACGCAACAACGCCGTCTTCAGTCCAGAGAACGAGACGCACAGGTCCGCCGAAAGCCCCGCAAGCGCCGTCACGCCGTCACGCGGACGCCCCTTCGGGAAGGGAATGAGGGGCACGGCCGACGTCGCGGGAGACGCGGCGGACTGCGCCGCGCGCCAGGCCTGCGAGAGGCGGTCGATCTTCAATCCGCCCGGATAGCCCAGCCCCAGCAGCTTCGCCGCCTTGTCAAACGCCTCGCCCGCCGCATCGTCAAGCGTCTCGCCAATGACCTCGTACCGCCCGTAGGCGGGCATGTCGATCCACATCGTGTTGCCGCCCGACAACGCCAGCCCCAGCGCCGGGCCGAGGTCGCGCGGATCGGGATTCGCGTGCGTCGCGTCCGTCGGCGCATCCCAGAGAAACGGCGAGTGGAGATGGCCTTCGAGGTGGTTGATGCCGATGAGCGGCACGCCAAGGGATTTCGCCACGCCCTTCGCCGCGTTCAGCCCAACGATGAGGGCCGGCGAAAGCCCCGGTCCGTACGTGACGGCGACGGCATCGATTTGCAGCCCCTTCATCGCCTCGCCGACGACTTGCGCAATCTTCTCGACATGCGCGCGCGAGGCGATTTCGGGCACGACGCCGCCATACGGCTGGTGCAGAGGGATTTGCGTGTAGACGACATTGGACAGGACTTCCCGCCCGTCCCGCACGACGGCCGCCGCCGTCTCGTCACAACTTGTCTCGATTCCAAGAATGTTCATCTTCGTGTCAGGCGTCAAGGGCGACGCGCAGCGAGCCGATGCGCGCGGCCGTGTTGACGATGGACGGGTCGCCCCCCGCCGCGACCAGCGCGTCGGACGCCGCGCCATGCAGCCAGACGGACGCCGCCGCCGCAAGAAACGGATCGCCCTTCAGATAGGCCCAGCGCGCGCCGATGACGCCCGCGAGCAAATCGCCCATGCCGCCCAAGGCCATGAACGGATTGCCCGTCGCGTTCTCGTAGACGCGCGCGCCGTCCGCCGAGACGACGAGCGTGCGCGCCCCCTTCAGGACGACCGTCGCCCCGTAGCGCTCGACAATCTCCCGCGCGGCGGCAGAACGGTCGGCCGTCACCCGCGCGCGCTCCCAGCCAAGCAGCTTCGCGGCCTCGCCCTCGTGCGGCGTAAGGACAAGCTCCTGCCCCTTCGCCGGATCGTATCCGTCCGTCCGCCCATACCACGACGCCAGAACGGCCAGCGCGTCCGCGTCAAGGACGAACCGCCCGCGCGAACCGGACAGAAGCCGCGAGACGATGACCTCCGCCGAAACGGAAACGCCCAGCCCCATGCCAATCACCGTGACGTCCGCCTTCGGCGGCACGCACGTCGCCACCAGCTTCGTGAACGTCGCCTCCGGCACGAGCGAACCCGCCGCAATGCGCGAGGCGTCCGGCACGACCAGCTGCACAAGCCCCGCCCCCGCCGCGCGGGCGCCAAGGCCCGCAATGACCGGCGCATGAATGTAATGGCCCGATCCGCCGACGACGGACACCGTGCCGACCGTGTACTTGTTCGCGTCCGTCGGGCGTTTCACGAACGCCCCCTGAAGCTCTGCGGGAAGACTCATGCGAGGATTATATCATTTCTCCTGAAGCGACGCGCGGCGAATAAGCCAGATTCTGTTCATTCCCTTGCGGGAACTCCGATCATTCATCTCAGCAATCAACCCGGAACCTCATGCGCCCCTTCGGGCACAGCCGCGCGGGCCGCGCGTTCGGCTCCCTATTTGATCTTGCTCCGAGGAGGGTTTACCCTGCGCGCGTCGTTTCAGCCACGCCGGTGGTCTCTTACACCGCCCTTTCACCATCACGGAACTCGCGCCTTCGCCTTTGCTCGCCTGACGGCTTGCGCCGGCTCGGCCGCTCAAACGTTCCGCTGTCTCTTCTCTGTGGCACTTTCCATCACGCGGGATTGCCCCGCGTCTTCCGCCCTTGACGAGCGGATCCTCTGCCCTGCGGAGTCCGGACTTTCCTCTGCCTTGCGGCAGCGATCGGTCACTCGCGCGTCGCTTCAGGAGAAACTGTCAAAGAACACGAAACCGCGCCTTACGCGCGGTAGAGGACACGCCCGCACATCGTGCAGGCCACGATCGACTGCGGCTTGCCCATCTCGCCGTTCTTCGCGTTCGCGTCCGCGAGCTGGCCGACCGACGGCGGCTGAACGAGGTGGCAGCCGTCGCAGACGCCGTCGTGCGTCAGCGCGACCACGACCGGCCAACGCTTCGTGCGCAGACGCTCGTAGTAGAGGAGGAACTTCGGATCGGTCACCGCCTTGACCTTCTCGGCGCGCTCCTGCTGCGCCGTCGCCAACTCGGCCGTGACGGACGCGATGCGCTCGTCAATTTCGGCGCAGAGCGCATCGACCCCGCCCTTCTCGGCGTCGAACTTCGCCTGCGCGCTGTCAATGCGCGCCTGCGCGCTCGGCAAATCGTCCATCGCCGCCAGCTGGTTGTTCTCCGCCGCCTCAAGATCGTGGTTCACAAGGTCGATCTGAACCGAGAAGTCCTGATATTCCTTGTTCGTCTTCAGCCCCAGCTGCGTCGTCTTCAGCTCCTGAATCTTGCTCTTCAGGGCCTGCGCGTCGGCTTCATAGCCCTTCACGCGCTCCTGCGCATACGCCTGGTTCGCCCGCGCGGCCTGAAGGTCGGCCGAAACGCCAGAGAGCCGCGCCGTCTCAAGCGCCTTGCGGCGGGGAAGATCCTTCAATTCGAGTTCCAGCTCGCGGATGCGACCATCCACTTCCTGCAAGTCAACCAGCGCTTCGATAATCGTCATCTCTCCAACCTCTTTGCACATTCATTAGGCTGGGGCAGGAGACGGGACTCGAACCCGCAACCCACAGAATCACAATCTGTTGATCTAACCAATTGATCTACTCCCGCCAACTGGAGCCAGGTAAGGGATTCGAACCCCCGACCTGCTCATTACGAATGAGCCGCACTACCAACTGTGCTAACCTGGCCTGTGATTGGTTGCGTATTATATCAAAAGGCCGTCCCGTCCGTCAATGGGGGAAATTGAATTGTTGCATTCGGGTTCACCGAAACGCGGCAGACCCCTCATCGTCCCGCGCGCGGCGCGGTTCGGGCACAAGCCGGCACGACATCGGGCGAGACGAGATGCGGACGCAATTGCGCCCAGGAAAGTAAGGTCTCGCTTGAGCCTTTTCCGCAAAAGTACACAGAGTCCGCCGCATAACTCCAGGTGATTCCACGCGCATCGACGGAAAAGTTCTCCAGCGTCGCGGGCCACGCGCCCTTCGGGACATAGCTGGGAAGATCGGGGCTGTCGCCGCCGTCCGCGTCATTCCGGTCTTTCACGGCCTGCTGCCGCAACAACCGGCACACCGCCGCCCGACTCGCTGGCCGAATGAAGTCGTGGCTCGTAAGCGCACGGTTCCGAACGAAATCAAATACGCCGAGAACCATTCCCATGCCGCACGAACACCCGTGCTGATAGCAATTCTGATAGGAGAGGTAACGCTCGTCCATAAATAGCATTTGCCCTCTGCAAAAATCGGACCGACTGCTTCGACTCTCGCCTTTTTCGTGCGCGGCAGCATCCTCTTCCTCCTGCTCTTTTCGGAAGTTGCGCCGCAGTTCGTCAATCGCCACTTCGACCGTCTGGCCCGTGACGACGCCCTCCGTCAGCACGGCGCCCATGAAAGCGGCAACTGCCGCTGGATCTGCGGACGCCGGGAATCCACCAACCGGATATTCAACGCGCACCGTCAGGCAATGGGGAAACTCGTCCTCTTCCGCAAACGCGGACGGAAAGGAATCCTCAATCACGATGCGATCATACATGAGCGGCCCGCCCACGCCGTTGCCACGCGGCGCAGACGATGCCCGCGACGGAAGCACGTCGCACAAGCCGACCAACAAACCGACAACCAGCCACCGCATAACCCTATTCGGCCTGTGCATCCAGCATCACTTTGAGATTCATGACCTCAAAGCCCAAAAAAATTAGCCCATTAATAATGGCATCACAAATCCAGATGAGTTTCCCAGATCGAGAGAACGACATCCACACGCGATAGCACACTTGCAGCAAAAGGAATCCAAAAATAACCCCGCTATAGGCATTCCGAAAAGATGTCTTTCCCCGCAACAAGTCACAAAAATCACGTGTGCAGCCACAGAGAATACACGCATGCCCACTCGATGCGAGAAAGCCACACACTCCATCATAAAACAAATGAGATAATAAAATCCAGACAAGCAGAACGGCCGACGCAAAAAGCAACACTCGATTAAGGAATCGGTATGTTGAAATTCCGTTACACTCACTTCTGCTGTCTGGCATATCTGGCATTCGCCAACCCTTTACAAGGACAGGGCGCTGCTCATCAACTCATTGGCCGCCGAATCAAGTTTATCTGATGCCTCTTTCGCGGCGCTCTTCAATTCATCCAATGATTTCGACATTTCACCAGAAGCCGATTTTGCAGCCCCACTCAATTCGTTAAGCGACTTTGACAACTCATTGGACGTAGAGGCAACCGCACCCATAAACAGACACCAATACAACGCAATGCCCGTACCAACGAGACTCACGACGAACCCCGCAATCGAGATGCCTTTGCCTGAATTTGCCTTGGATGCCTTTGCAATCGCAATACCTCCGAAGATGATTCCCGGCACAGTAAACACCATGCCATAAATCCCCAAGCAAGGGACAAACGACAATACGAGTCCCAAAATGCCCAACACGAGTGATGTAACGCCCATTTACTTTTCCTTTCGTTTTGTTTTGTTTTTTGTTTTGTTTTCCCTTGAACCAATTTCAAGGAAATCATTTTAAGATACAATTTTAACTTTCGCGCACAACCCCGTACTGCTGAAAGGCGGGAATCTCCCACCCCGTCTCGTCGTTCGTAGGGAACATCAGCTTACGAACATCCTCCATCGTTCCCGCGCCGAAGACTGACGGAACGCCCGCCATGTAGGCGCGCACACAATCCTTCCCGAACACAGTCAGCGCATTCTCAACTCCGCGCATATGTTCCTTGCCCTCTTTGGATGCGCTCTGCGACGCGATGAACTTTTCCAGTTCATTCCCGGCAAGCCACCGCTCCGGCGCATTCGGCGCGTAAAGGACTGTCGAACAGTAGAGTTTCTCCTCCTTCTGACGCCGAGACATCGTCGTCAGAAGCGATCCCCAAATGGCATCGTCGAGCGGAAGGCTGTATCCGAGTAGAACGATGTGTTTCGCGCCGGCGATCTGCGACAGCGCATCGTCCGTGATCTCCTTGATGAAAGACGGCGCCGGACACTTCAGCTGCGTCTGCATGAACATGAAGTTGTCGTAGGCATGAGTCATCGCCCCGCAGAAGTGGCATTCAAGCGCATCGTATTCACCGCGTTTCCACGCCTCGTCCTCACGAACCGTGCGCGGCAACTGCCCCGTTGTCAGTTCCGCCGTAATGCCGTTCGTGAAAAGCGTCTCGGAACATTCATCCCACGAATCGCCAAGATATATGTTCAATCGTCCGCAGACGGGACAATGCCGAAAATTGCTCATGCCGTGTACCGGGGAATACATGCCGAGACGAAACGCCCTCTCATCCAAATGCTTCTTCGCGTTGACATTCTGCGCCACGGCCTCGGTGCAGGGAAACCAGACATCAGATTTTAATTCATCCTCACGAGTATCCGCCGGCTTGCGCATCCCGACCGTCGTCGGAAAATTCATCCGAAGGCAAAGTTGCCGACCGGGATTCCCCACGCGAACATCCCGCCCTTTATTCGCAAACTTGTTCCCCTGCCATGCCAGCCACAGGAAAATAGGCTCGAAGTTTGTCGTCACCATTGAATATCCGAACCGGTAGAATTCCGCCGAATCCAATGTGATTCCCGCATCCGCGAAACGCATTCCCTCCCGTTGCATGAGCGTTGCGAGCGAATTGAAAAACTGTTGGTATTTCTCAAGCGTATTTCGTCCTTCGTCCGAATGCACCAGATTTCCCCAGGAACAGACGAACATGGTGTTGAGAAGAAGCACAAGCAGTTCACGCGCCGCCCGCAATCTGTCTGCCGAAAGGAAAACGAACTTCCCGGAATCCGAAACATTGAACCCACGCGACTCGCGCAAACAGGCGTCAATCAGCGTGAACACCTCCTGAAGATAGTTCGCTCGCGGCCAACCCTTTTGCGCACCATATCCGTCGCCCTTCTTCGCCTTGGCGACCAGCCTCAGCGCCGACCAGTCGTAGTGCCGCCGTAAATTCGACACAGCCTTCCGAACCGCCTCCTCGTCAAGGCCCGGGAAGGCGCGATTGCGAACATCGGTCGACAGGAAGGGCGGCGCATCGGCCTCAACGCCTGGGTCAACGACCTTGAGCAGATCGACAATCGCCTGCCCGCGCCCCTTGAAACACTTCGCGGCATCTCCGACTGCCGCCTCCGATAAATCGCAGTCGCAGAAATTCCAGAGGATTCGCGCCATCTCGTCCGTCGTCGGCATATTCAGCCGCGATGTCGCCCCCGCACCGACGAACAGAATCGTCTCAGGTCGCAAAGGAAGTTGTTTTCCCAGGTTCATCGAATGACAATCTTTGTCACAGCCATTTTACTTTTCCCTGGCGCTTCAATCATGATACGCTCAGATTTTTTGCCGTTTCTAGACTTACTGCCATCTGCTGCGTCTACGCAATCCATAATTTCAATGCGCAATTTGCTCTCGACTCCTATGCCAACATTCGTAAGCCAAGAACCCCCTCGCCCCTTGATTTCCATTTCCACGAATTTTTCATACTCAAAAACCTCCCCGCTTGGAGTTCCGCCCATCGGTTGAAAAACGACAAACATTTTTCCTGTTTCATCTTTCCTTCCCGATGAAAAGCCTACGTCGGGAACCAAGCGCAAAATATGCTTTCCCGTTTTCGCACCGGATACTTCAAAGACAATTTCCTTTACGGAACATTCGAACACATACGTTCCCATTGTTGACTTCCCTTCTTTAAGATTTCCACGCCACCCTTATGAAGCGAACTTCCTGTGAGATGTCGTGGAAATCAATTGCCACGGAACGCTCTACATTAATCACATTCGATGCAAACGCGCAACGAGCCTAAATCACCCCGAACATGCCGAAGTCTTTTTCTGACATCCGCCTTGATGAAATTTTCAACGAAACCATCTCCCGATGTATAGATTTTCTCCTCACCAAAATAAGTAATCCGATACTCCTTCGTGTTGTGCTTATATTGATAAGTCTCCTGCGAAAACATTGCCTGATGCCGGCTTTCATCTAACATAAAGACAGTCTCGTTCCTCTGAATCTCCTTGAACTTCATGTTGAACTTCATTTCTCGGCCATAAGCATATGCCCATTCCGCCGCTGTCTGGACATCATACGGATACCATTTCTTCAGCAGCTTTTTTCCGAAATTAAACTGGTAAACTTTTTTATCGGCAACACTTGCATAGCAAAATGGCGAATCCTGCCAAGGAACTTCCAAGACCATCGTCTCTTCATCAGCCCCCACACTCATCACGAATTGCGGAAAGTGCCGCGAAAAGACAACCTTCGCGTCATCAAATGACATCCCTAGATAGAATCCATCCAGCGTAAACGTCTCGTTTTCCACGGCCTTGGCCTTCTCACAAATCATTGCAAACGCCTTTTCCATTTCATCATCAATCACCTTCCGCGCCTCTGGAGACAAGTTCTTATAGACCGCCTTCTTCGCGGCATCTGACCATACTCCCCGATAGAGATTGACATCCACCCGATTCTGCGGCAACTTTTTGATCAACACCAACTCATCCGCGCTCCTCGATGCTTTCCCTCGAAAAAGAATCTGATAGGCCTCCTCAACCGACACCGCATCAATAAAATACTCCCTAGCCTCTGTAGGCACTGTGTCGCGACAGATTAATTCCTCAAGTGTCACATCATCAAACTTAGGCAAGCGCTTGCACAACGCCACAATCTTTGCGCTATCCTTTTTGTCCCAAAAATAAAGCCTCCCAATTGGGATTCTGCTACGCTCTTCAAGCGACGCGATGGTCTCAAAAACTTTCAGCACAACCTTTACCATCTGCTTCCGGTCTTTCAAAGACGGGATGACAAGCATAGCATCCAAAATAAGCGGATCACGATCCCACGATTCATCAAGGCATACCAACTTAAGTCCATCCACGACAATTTTCACAGTCTCTTCATCCGACAACTGCGCAAACAGTCCCTTGCGCAACGTCGAGTCCTTGACAATATAGTATTGGTCAGTCCTTTGACTTTCCGCTTTCAAGATCTTGCCAACCACATCCGAACTTGGCAATTTGTCCGGCACTTCTGCCAACTTTAAAATGGCCTTCTCCCGAACCTCCCATTCCCATTCGCAAAACGAGAGAAGCAATGGAATGTCCTTCGAGACGGAAATCAACCGGCATGCAATCCTCTCTTTGAGTGCCTTATCACAATACTCAAACTTCAGGGCACTTGTCAATTCATTCTCATTGAGTGTCGCCAGCACCTTTTCCGTAAAAGCAGCGGACGCACCATTTCCCTTGATGGACTCCGCAATCTTCCCCAAAACCGAGCGCCGCTCTTTCTCCTGCCCGCCTTGGCTTTCCTTGAGGAGCTTCATGCCCACACCAGTTTCCGAAAGATCGATTCGTTTGGCCGCAGCTTCTATTATCACTTGCGACTTTTCGGACATCTCTATGATCCGAAGCAGCAGCTCGTTATCCGAAATTCCATTTACGAACGCCCTCTGCGCATCGACATCCAGCAACAAACCCAGCCGCAAATCCACCCATTGTTCTATCGCCCTGCGCAATATTTCTGGTTTATGCGAGGCAGCAACAAACCTCGTTGCAATCCGTTTCCTGACTTCAGCATCCAACTTAAGTTCTAACGCATCAAGCATTTCGCGATCACCAAGCGTCGCGATCACTTTATCCATAAACTGGTAAAACGTTGGTCCCGTCTTTTCCTTTATCAGAACCCCCCGAATTCTTCGGCTCTTTCGAAGGATCTCCATGCCCACGCCAACTTTTGAGAGATCAATCCGCTTAACAGCCGCTGCCGCAACCCCATCACGCCTAGCGGTCTCTATGATCTTAAACAAAAGTTCATTATCCGAAACAAGATTTACATACTTCACTTGCTCCGCCTCTCGTTCCACCTCTCCTGAGGGATCGAATGCTATACCCCGCCGATCCCGAAACGCATCGCTCGGAAGTTCATCATACTTTACAATGTGCAGAATCGTCTCTTTAGCCTTTTGAACCTCCTGTGGATTCGACGATTCCAACTGCTTCTGAGTTGATTCAACACTCACACATCCTACGGTCGCCAACGCGCCCCCTAGAATTATGCCTCTAACAATCGGCATGATCTTGACATCCATTCCCGCCACTCCTTATTACGCCCCAACATTATCTTTACGCCTCACCGTCGCAGGGCTGACGACGCTTCGGCATATACAGTGATTGTAGAATATCATTTTCGTGCGTCAATGTCTGTCGCATCTGCGACAAATCGAGAATTTTTTTCTTCGCGTATACAGATGTTGTTTCCTGTGGTGTCCATATAGGTAAATTGGTGCGACAAGATTCATGTTCTCCCGCCATTTCATCTACCCTATATTGCCACAATTACGCGCTTTCTTACGCACACATCTTTTCCCGCTCGTCACAAATCAAGCACGCGCCCCCTCAGCATTCCCTCGCTTGTCAAAATTCTCATTCTCCCGCCCCAATCCGTGCGAATCCGTGAAATCCGTGATTTCTATGTCGGGCAACAGTTCGCGTCTGTGTCTTCAGTGTCCCAGGGCTGAGTACAAAGCTTTTGCCCCCGTCACATGGCAGTGAAAAATAGTGAAGAATAAGGCCTCGCCTGATTGACCACGGCCCGCAACAAATGATACACTACTCACTGTCTTGCAAATGAAACACAGGGAGAATCATGGCCCAGATCAACTTTAGAATCGACGACACCCTGAAAAAAGAAGCGGAATCGCTCTTCGCCAATCTTGGGATGAACACCACGACGGCATGCATGGTCTTCATCCGCCAAGCCATAGCCGAACAGGCAATTCCATTCCACATTCGCCAGCGACGCCGTCCAGCATCGGAGTTGGACGAGCGAATCCGCGACCTGGAGGCTGGGCGAAACTGCCACGAACACGAACTCATCGACACCACGCAAAAATCGGCACGGAGGAGAAGACGTGAAAAAACTGTGGCATGACCGTGCTTGGGAAGAGTATCTCGCGTGGCAAGGCCGAGACAAGAAGACGATTCGCCGCATCAACCAGTTGCTGACAAGCATCGAACGCAATGGCTACACCTGCATAGGAAAACCCGAACCGCTCAAGGGGAACTGGTCGGGATGGTGGAGTGTACGCATTGACGACGAAAATAGAATTATCTTCAAGATTACATCCAGCCACATGGAAATCGCCTCCTGCGCAGGGCATTATTAATCGATCCATATTCACCAGCCAAGTTTTGCTCGAAAGCGTTTCCTCCATGCGCAATTATCTATAATATATTAGCGATAATGTGGTTTCGCCATTGATATCGCTCATATATTATGCTAAACTACACCTATGCCTGTTTCCCTTGATTCCATTTCCCTAACATCCCCAGCTGATGCGCTCGCACAGCTGCGAGGTTGGCTACGCACTGAGCGACAGCGCGTCAACTGGACACAGAACGAACTGGCGCGGCGAAGCGGCGTGCCCGCTGCGACCATCTCACGTCTGGAAAGAACGGGTCTCTCGTCAACAGCGGCACTGTTCAAAATCGCCTTCGCCCTTCGCCAGTTGGAGTCCATCGGCGACTTCCTCAAGGAGCGACAGCGTCTCGCATCCGTGCCCCTCTCGCTTGCGACGCGGCCGCGCCGCAAGAACATTCTGCGCGTCCGCATGAAAAAGGAGTCGCCATGCGCCTAACGGTCTCGCTTCGCTTCTCGCCGAACGCCAACGTTCGAGAACGAGACCATGCCGCCCACGACGGAGATTCGCCCGGTCTTCCGCAATTTCCCGACCGCCCGGTAGAATGACGTTCGGTTGACGCCAAGATAGGCGACGAGTTCGGAAACGCTCACGGGCGAATGATCGCCCTCTTCGCATCGCCGCTGGAGATGCAACAGAACACGATCCGCCACCTCGTAGCATCCCAGCAGCGCGACCTTCCGACAGGCCTGGAAACACTGCCGCGCGACAATGGCATAGAGATTCGTGACGAACGCCGGACATCGCGCCTCTCGAATCAACCGCCGGACGCGCGCGACATCGCAGACGAGAATGCGCGACGCCACGGGGGCGACCAGCATGCAGGGACTCGTCTTGAGGTCCAACATGGGGAACGTGGCGCCGTAAACGTCGCCCGCGCCCAACATGCGGACGAGATGACGGTCTGTATCCTTGAGGCCGCATTCATAGACATGAACCCGCCCCGAAAGGACGCTGCCGATGCAATCGGCCGGATCGCATTCGGACTTCACGACTTCGGTGGCTTCACACGCCTTGATGCGCACGTTGAGTTCCGCCGCCAAGAATGTGCGGACGGATTTCGGAAGATTCGCAAAAAGCGGTGTTTCCGCCATGCAGGAAAGGATCTCGTTGTTGCAGTCTTTCATCTGCAACATACTGTCGGCCGCGCGCAATTTCTTACGCGACCGCTCCGCATTTCCCGAATGCGCGCAAAAAGAAGGATGGCGTGCCTTCATCTCCGTGTCTTAGACAAGGCATCGCCAAACGCCCGAAGAAAAACACGACGACAAAGACACGCCACGCGAGCGCTCGCGTTGCGTGCCTTCGTAAAACGCTTTTCTTCTGAAATTGGCGATTTCTGTCTAAAGCGCTGTTACGTAGCAACGAGCATTATAGCATATTCAAGCGTCGCAGATGCGACATGATGGCATCGCCCACGGACACGGCGAAAAACGCGCAGCCTTTTCAACAGACGCGGCGGCCAATGCCCTTACCACGCCCCGGCGTTGATGGCATTTCTCTGCACATCCATTTGCCGCAGACGCGATTCGACCTCGGCCTTTCGCAGGTTCGTACGCCGCGCCTGCCGTGTCGCAAGGCCACCGAACGCAAGGTCATTCTGCTCGCCGTCAAATTCGTCCGACAGACGAAGAACCTCCTCGCGCCATCGACGCCCGTCCTCCTCCGCCTGATCGATAAAGTTGAGGTAGGCCCCCGGACAAAAATCATAGTGAAGCGCGTTCTCGACCGGGCCGAGGCGCGTCCGGTTGAGGAGCACGCAATTGTCAAGGCGAACGCGCGTACACCGTCCCGTATCCGAACCCGTCAGCGTCGCATCCAACGTCCCCGGTCCGACGATCCACAATTCGCGCTCAGGCGATACGACAATTGGCCGAGTGAACGTATGCACCCCGCCCCCCAGACGCACAAGCGTAAAGACAGCCTCACGATTCGTCGCGATGTGCGTTCGCATGGTGATCAGTTCGCCATTCCGATCGACGGTACGCTTCCATGGTGAGCATGTCCACTTCTTCACGTTTGTGACGACAGTCTCGCACAGCCCCTGCCAGTGGGCAGCCTCACTCTCCCGAATCGACTGCTGGCGGGCGGCCTCCGCCTCCACCTCGGCCACAACCAGCATGCGGCGCAACGCCTGAGGATCACGCGGCAACTGCGGACGGCACGCCCACCAGATTGTCCCGCCAACCAGGAGAGCAAGCCCACCCCACAAGAGGATGCGTCCCATATGCCGCCAGCGAACGGCGCGCATCAGATTCTCCACGTCCGGATAACGCCGCCCCGGAAGCGAACTTGTCGCGCGACGAACAATGCGCGCCCAGTCCGACGGCGGGTTTCCTCCAAAACAGTCGTCAATCAAGACGCCCAGCGCATGGATGTCCGTCGCAACGGAAATGCCGCCGCCGTCGAACTGTTCGGGCGCAGCATAATGCGGCGTGCCCGCACCGACGGCACGGCCATTCACCAGCGTCGCCGTCACGCCCGTATGCCCCGTCGTCGGCATCGTTTGCTTCAAAAGGCCGAGGTCGGACAGGACAAGTTCGCCGTTTGCCCGCCACAGGATATTCGCCGGCTTGATGTCGCGATGCACAAATCCCCGACGGTGCAGGACGCGCACGGCGCGGCAGACCGCCAGAAGAAACGCGGCGACGGCACGGTCGCCTCGCGGAAGCGGCCTCGCCTCCAACAACTCCATCACGACATACGGAGAGCCATTCGCTTCGCCCACGGCAAACGCCTTCGGAAAGAATGGCGTGTCGTTGTGCAAGAGGAAATCCGCCTCACGAAGAAAGCGCGACTGCGCTGTCGCGCGACTCGCCTCCGACGCATCCGATTTTGGACACAGCACCTTGAGCGCCGCCGCGCGTCCCGTCTCGACCTGCTCGACGCGGTAGACTTCGCCGCCCCCGCCACGCCCCAGGAACGCCGTCACGCGCCAGCCGTCCAGAACAGCGCCCGCCTTCCATGTCGCGTCCTCATTCAGCGGACGATGCGCCGCAAGGAACGCCTCAAGTTCAGATGTCGTCGTGTGCATCGCCCACCTGTTCCAATGTCTTCACCCATTCGCGCAGGCGCGTCCGCGCGCGGCTCTTGATCTGGTCAACCGTGTTGCGCGAAATGCCGAACGCGGCGGCGACCGCCTCCGGTTTCTCGCCATTCACCACGAGCCGGGCAAAGACCTGCCGCGTCCGCGCGCTGACCGACTCGTCCGCAAGATACTGCCGCAGGGCGACCTCGAACACCGCTTCGCGCCACGCCTTGCGCGCGCGCGATTCTGCCGTCTCCGCGTGCGTCGGTTCGTTTGCATAGGCCGTCTGCCGCAAGGCGCGCCGCGATTCACGGGCAACGAGCCGAAGGGCCTTGTGCCGCAGAATGCCCGTCAGATAATTGTGGAACGCGCCTTTCTCATCAGGGACATAGCGAAACGACGGCAACGCTGTCATCAACGCGACCAGCGTTTCCTGAATCACGTCATCGGCCTCCTGCGACGGAAAGCGTTCGCGCAGGAACGCCGCCATCATCGGACGATAGCGCGCGACGAACTCGCCCCAGCGCACATGCTGCGAATCACTCGCCACGTCGCGCAAAAGCGTCGTTGACGTCACAGGCGTCACGCCGCCACTCGCCCGCTTCACCACGCGGCTACTCCGCCGCTACCGCCAGACCGGCCGCAAGGAGAACGAGAAGGAACGCGAGCGCCCGCTTCCACGTCGGCGCGGCATCCGCCGCCGGCACACCATCGGACAGCCCGCGATCGCGGCGCAGAATCTTGTAGACGCCGCGAAGCGCCAGCGGAAGCCGCCCCGGCGGCGTCGCGAGCATCGCCGCCACGATGAGCAGCGCGAGGACGCCGACGAGCCGGGCGAGCTGCAGGGCCAGCATCAGGAGGCCGCCCCGGAGACGGAGCCGATGATCTTCACCATCGGCAAGAACATCGCGATGACGACCGTGCCGACGACAACGGCGAGGACGATGATCAGCGCCGGCTCGATCGCCGCAGTCATGCCCGCAACGGCGTTGTCGACCTCGTCATCATACGTGTTCGCAATTCGCGTGAGCATGTCCGCCAGCGCGCCCGTCTCTTCGCCGACCTCGACCATCGAGACGACCATCGGCGGGAAGACCTTGCACTGCGAGAGCGGCTGGGTCATCGACTCGCCCTCCTTCACCGCGTCATGCACGTTCTGAATCGCCTGCGTGAGAATGCGGTTGCCCGTCGTGTCGCGCGTAATGACGAGCGACTGCAAAATCGGAACGCCCGACGAAAGGAGCGTGCCCAGCGTGCGCGTGAACTTCGAGACGGCCGAGCGCTGGGCCAGCGTGCCCGTCACCGGCATCTTGAGCTTGAGCGCATCGAAGAAGTACGCGCCCTTCTCCGTCCTCCCGATCACCTTGCAGATGACGACGACGGCGGCAATCGCCAGCGCGATCTGGAGGCCGTTGTGCTGCATGAACTCGGAGGCGTTGATGACGAACTGCGTAATCGCCGGCAGGGCCGCGCCGCCCAGCATGTCGTTGAAGACAGACTGGAACTTCGGAATGACCGCGACGAGAAGGAACCACGTGATGCCCACGGCGGCGACGAGAACGACGCACGGATAGATCATCGCGCCCTTCACCTTGTTCTTGATCTTCTCGGACTTTTCGGCGAACTCCGCCAGACGACCGAGGACGACTTCAAGGACGCCGCCCGCCTCGCCGGCCTTCACCATGTTGACGTAGAGCTTGTCGAAGATCTTCGGATACGCCGTCAAGGCCTCGGAGAACGTGCCGCCGGCGGCGATGTTCTCGGAGATGCCGCTCAAGGCCTCGACCATCTGCGGGTCTTTCATCTGACGCTTCAAGACCTCAAGGCCGCGCATGAGCGGAAGCCCCGCGTTCACGAGCGTCGCAAGCTGGCGCGTGAACTGCGTGAGGACTTTCGTCTTGATCCGGCCGCGCAGGAAGTTCGGCAGCTTGATGTTGATCTGGATGTCCTTCTTGAGGCCCGTCTTCTTCGCAGGGGCCTTTGCCCCCTTCGCGGCCTTCTTGGCGGCCGGCGCGGCCGCCGCGCCCTTCACCTCGCCGAGCGCCATGGGCTGCAGGCCCTGCGCGCGCACAGCCGAAATCGCCGCGCTGCGGTCGCCCGCCTCCACCGTGCCGCGCCGTTCCGCGCCCGATGCATCTTTCGCAATGTACTGAAATGTCGCCATGATCTTTGCCTCCTGAACTCCAGGGTCTCCGCCGCTCGGCCTCCGAGAAAGACCGAACGCGAATTAGTGAGTATTATACTAAAATCCGCCGAGACTGCAACTGCGACCACGCGCGGACGGACATCGTCCGCAACCGTCAGACCGGCGTCTCGGAAAACGTGAAGAGCGTCAGCTTCACGCCCGTCGGACGCAGGATCTCCCGGACGACCTTCAGCCAGTCGTCCGAAACCCGGCAGGCGACGACGACGGCATCCGCGTTCAGCGCACGGATGACGGACGGCGCGTCGTTGATCGTGCCGTAGACGCGGATGCCGCCGATGTAGCGGCCCCTGAGATAGACGTTGTCGTCCAGCAGCCCGACAATCATGCGATCGTTCGCCGCCGTCGTGCGCACGAGTTCGCGCCGAAACGCCTGATAGCGAAGCCCTGCGCCATAGACGAGGATGCGCGAGACGTCCTTGCGCGCAACGAGCCGCGAGCAGTCCGCCGCATAGAAGACGTCACGCACAAGCCCACGAAAGGCCCGCAGGACAAGCAACGCCGTGAAGGCAACAACCGCATAGGCGAGCGTCATCGCCTTGATCTGGAAAATCGAAAGCGACGGCCAGTAGTAGACGAAGACCGACCCCGCGACCGAGCCAAACGCACAGGCGAGAAAGAGCCGCACGTAGTTCGAGGGCAGCGCGCGCGACCAAGCCGTGCGATACGTCCGGAAGAAGACGAGAAACGCGAACGTCGAGAAGACGCGCACGAGCAACTGCGTTCGGAGCATATGCAGATCCAGCGGCATCCGCAACGCCCATGCGCAGACGAGGAAGACCGCGACGAGCGCAAAGAGGTCAAGGAAGACGTAGAACGGAACGGACAGGACGGCGAAGCGTCGCCGCGACTGCCGGTCGCTCGCGTGCGCAACGGCATTGAGCAGGCTCCCCGCGTCAAAAAGCTCGATCTTCGCATCCTTGAAGATGACGACGGAAGAGACCGCAAACGCGGCCAGCCACAGTCCCGCCGTATGCGACTTGAGCAGCATGGCGACAAGGCCCGTGACGACGAGGGCCGCCGCGCAGACGTAAAGAATCCACGCCGCCTTGCGCTGGTTCAGCCCCACCGCGCGCAGAATGCGATGGTGCAGGTGGTCGGCGTCGGCCGTCATGACCTCGCCCGCCTTCGCGTCCGTCTCCGGCAGACGCCGCGCGAGCAGATGGCGGACCGAGCGCCGCAGAATCGCGAGCGCCGTGTCGAAGATCGGCACGCCCATCGCCAGAAGCGGAACGCCGACCGAGACAAGGAAGGAGTTCGGAACCTGCGAGGCGAGCGGCAGCGTCGAGACCGTGAAGCCGAGGAACATCGACCCGGCGTCGCCGAGGAAGACGGACGCGGGATGGTAGTTGTAGCGCAGAAAGCCAAGAAGTCCGCCCGCCAATGCGAAATAGAAGAGCGTCGCCTGGGGATTGCGCATGAAGAAGAGCGCGCCCGCCATCCCGACGATCGCGATAAGCGCTAACCCCGACGCCAGGCCATCCAGTCCGTCGATGAGGTTGAAGGCATTGACCGCACCGACAATCCAGAAGACGGTGAGCAGGCAGTCCAGCCCCGCCGGGAGGGCCGGCCAAAGGATGCGAAAACCCAGCCCCGCCCACGCCCAGACAAGAACGGCGACGACGACCTGACCGAAGAGCTTGACCTTCGGCGACAGGGAGAACCGATCGTCGGCAAAGCCAAGAAGCGCAATTGCGACCGAAAGGATCGACAGCGCATGAGCCTGCGAATCGGACAGCCCCTGAATCCAGGGACGCCCCGTGACGAGATGGAACGCGAGATAGGGCACGAGAACGCCAAAGACCAGCGCCACGCCCCCGCCACGTGGAATCGGCACCTTGTTGATCCGGCGCGGATCGGGCTTGTCCACCATCCCCAGACGGCGGTTCATCTCCCGCACAAGGGGCGTCGCGAGCAACGTGACGACAAGCGGCGCCAGAAACGCAGCCAAATACGGCAAAACGTCCTCAATCATTTCTCATGAGCCTCTTGTCTGCTCCCGAATGCCGAGCGTTGCTTGTCACGCGCAAGAACGCATCTGCATGAATTTCACATTGTTTGGTAGATTATACCAAAAATGCCGTGCTTTGGGCGCACGTCAGCCCGCGCGTTCCGCCTAACGCCGCAAAACGGCTTCGGCGTTGGCGAAGGTGAGCTCGGCGAACGCCTCGACCGTCCGTCCGCGCAACGCCGCCAGAAACGCGCATGTGTGGCGAAGGAACGCCGGCTCGTTCACCTGTCCGCGCATCGGCACGGGCGCCAGGAACGGCGCGTCCGTCTCGATGAGAATCCGGTCGTCCGGCACATAGCGCGCCGAGAGCCGCACGTTGTCCGCCGCCTTGAAGGTGACAATCCCCGAAATCGAGACGTAGAAGCCGAGGTCGAGATAGACCCGCGCCTCGTCCGGCGTTCCCGTGAAGCAGTGGATGATGCCGCGCGACGGAATCTCCTTGAGGAGTCCAGCCGTGTCCGACGCCGCCTCGCGCGTGTGGATGACGACCGGCAGATTGCGCGCCTGCGCGACCTCCAGCTGCGCCGCAAACAACTTCATCTGCGCCGCGCGCGTCTCCGGCGAATAGTGGTAGTCAAGCCCGATCTCGCCAATCGCCGTCGGGGGAACACGCGAATCATCCAGCAGCCGAACGAGCGAATCGGAAACGGAATCCGCAGAATCGACCTGCTCGCGATCAAAGCCAAGCGCCGTCCGAACACAGGGAAGAGCCTGCCCGTCTGCGTCGGTTTCAGCCATCGGCCCCTGTGCGCCCACCCGCTGCGCGAACGCCGCCGCGCGGTTCAGTTCCGCGCTTCCCCCGACGGCCATCAGCGTCTCGACGCCCGCCGCGCGGGCGCGCGCAAGAATCGCGGCGACGGCCGACGGCTCCTGCGTCTCGAAATGGCAATGCGTGTCGAAGAGTCTCACGCGACAGTCTCCGAAAGGGCCGACCAGACCTTCAACGCCTGCACCGTCTCGCGCACATCGTGGACGCGCACGACGGACGCGCCGCCCTGCGCCGCCCAAAGCACAATCGCCAGGTTGCCGGCAAGATCCTTTCCCGGCACCTTTGTGCCCGTCAGTTTCTTCACGATGCGTTTGCGGCTCGCGCCCACGAGGACGCGCCCCCGCTTCGCGAGGTCGGAGACGGACTGGAGCAACCGCAAGTCCTCTTCGCGCGTCGTGTCGAAGCCGATCATCGGATCAAGATAAAGGCGCGGCAGGAAGGTCTGGATGTCGGGAAGTTTGGGGGACTGGGGCGTTGGGGCGAGGCAGGAGGCGGGCAAAACCAGTTCGACCTCGGGATGCACTTCCAGAATCTCCAGCATTTCAGGAATCGGCTGCGCGTAGACGCAGTTGATGATTGTCGCGCCCATCTCGACGGCCCGCGCCGCCGTCTCGGGATGATAGGTATCGACGGACACGAGAATCTCGCGATCTCCGCCCCGCTTCCTCTTCCCGCCGCCCTTCAGCCCCTGGACTTCGCGCAGCACAGGCTCCAGCCGCGCCCATTCCGCGTCCCATTCAAGCGGCGTCGCGCCAGGGCGCGTCGATTCGCCGCCGAAGTCGAGGATGTCCGCGCCTTCGTCGATGAGGTTCGCCGCGCGGCGAATCGCCTCTTCGGGACTAAAGAACTTGCCGCCGTCCGAAAACGAATCGGGCGTGACATTGACAATTCCCATGACCTTGCAGTTCATGCTTTCCTGCCTTTCGGTTTTATTCGTAAACTCATTTGGCGCACCGGCATCGACTCCGCGCCCGCGCGTTCTTCCCTCGCCCGTCCTCGCGGCAGTAGTCTCGAATCGGACAGCCCTCGCACTTCGGACGCAGCGGGCCGCACCGTGTCTGCCCGAACGAGACGAGATGCGAGTTCCAGGTCTTCCAGTAGCGGACGGGCAGTCGATTGCGCAACGCCATCTCCGTCTCCAGCGGCGTCTTCGTCCGAACGAGGCCAAGCCGGTTTGAAATGCGGTGGACATGCACGTCCACGCAAATCGCGGGCAAGTCAAAGCCCACGGCGACCGTCAAGTTCGCCGTCTTGCGCCCGACGCCGGGCAACTCGCACAGTTCTTCGACCGTGTGCGGCAGAACGCCGCCGAACATCTCCCGAAGGACGCGCGGCAGCGCTTTCAGATGGCGCGCCTTGTCGCGGTAGAAGCCGACGGGATAGATGAGGTGCTCGATTTCCGCAATGTCCAGGCGTTCAAGATCGTCCGCCGTGAAGCGTTCGCCCTGTGCCGTCGCGAACAGCCGCCGCACGGCCCCTGCCGTGCAGGCGTCCTTGGTGCGCGCGCTCAGAATCGTCCCGACCAAAACGCAGAATGGATCGTGCGTCTGCGCTTCGATCAGTTCGATGATCGGCGCGGCGTGCGCCTGGAATTCGGCCTTCAGCGCAACGTCAATCGCGTCGATCTTTTCAAGGAACGCCGCGTTGCCTCGCCCGTCGCGGCTCCCGTCTAATCCCTTCTTCTGCATGGCGGAAATTATACCACATCCACCCGTCGGCCCGACGACCGACCGTCCAGGCCGGCCTTCGGGCCGATCCTCAATGCGCGATTCCGCCGTTCAGCGCGATGGCCAATCGAGAATCAGGTCGAAACCGATTGATTATCCCGCTGCGAGGGCAGAGACTATCGCGTCACCAACTTCCGCCGTGCCGACTGTTGGGCCGTCTGCGGCGGCGATATCCGCCGTGCGGATTCTCGCGGCGAGAATTTTCAGCACGGCATCCTCAATTGCCTTTGCTTCTGTCTGAAGGCCGAACGAGTGGCGCAGCATCATTGCCGCAGAAAGGATTGTGGCAATCGGATTGGCGACGTTCCTTCCCGCGATGTCAGGCGCTGAGCCATGAATCGGTTCATACATTCCGAAGCCGTCTTCGCGCAGCGAGGCGGACGGCAACATCCCGATGGAACCGGTTATCTGCGACGCTTCATCCGAGAGGATGTCGCCGAACATGTTTTCCGTAAGCAGCACATCGAACTGATTCGGGTTGCGGACAATCTGCATGGCGGCGTTGTCCACATACATGTGCGAAAGGGCAATGTCTCCATATTCGCTGTCGTGTATGCGCGTGACGGTCTCGCGCCAAAGACGTGACGTCTCCAGCACGTTGGCCTTGTCCACGCTCACGACGCATCCACGCCTTTTTCTTGCTGCGGCAAAAGCCATTCTCGCGATGCGCTCGATCTCCGGAACGGAGTATTTCATCACGTCGCTTGCCGAAAGGCCATCGGAGGCACGTGTGTGCTCGCCGAAATAGATTCCGCCCGTGAGTTCGCGCACGACAAGCATGTCGATGCCGTCAGAAGTCCCCGATTCCGAGCCGGACTTCCCGGACACGATTTCGGGACGAAGCGGGCTTGCGTCCTTGAGCGGCGCCCATACCTTTGCGGGGCGCAGGTTGCAGAAAAGTCCGAGGCCGGAGCGAAGACCGAGAAGCGCGCGCTCTGGTCTGTCCTTGCCCGGCAGGGCATCCCATTTCGGCCCGCCGACCGCGCCGAGAAGAACGGCGTCGGCGGCCTTGCACGTTTCAAGCGTATCCTCTGGAAGGCACGTCCCGAAAGCATCGTATGCGCATCCGCCGACGAGCCGTCGGCTGAAGGTGAAGTCGTGCCCAAACCGTGTTGCCGTGGCGTCGAGAACCTTTATCGCCTCTTCCACGATCTCAGGGCCGACGCCGTCACCTGCGACCACTGCAATCTCTTTTTTCATTTCTGCTCCTTTCTCATGTAGGCGGCAAGACCTCCGGCGGCAATCAGCTCCTGCATGAACGGCGGGAACGGCTCTGCCGTGAATGTTTCGCCCGTGGTGATGTCCGTTATCTTCCCCTCGGCGAGATCGACGGCAATGGCGTCGCCTGCCTTGATTGCCTCTGCGGCGGCGGGACACTCAAGGATCGGAAGTCCGATGTTGAGGGCGTTGCGGTAGAATATGCGGGCGAACGTCACGGCGATGACGCACGATATTCCGCTTGCCTTTATCGCAAGCGGCGCGTGTTCCCGTGAACTGCCGCATCCGAAGTTTCGTCCGGCGACCAGGATGTCGCCGTTGCCGACAGACGACGCGAACGTCGCGTCGATGTCCTCCATGCAATGCTTTGCAAGTTCCTTTGCGTCGGCGGTGTTGAGATAGCGCGCCGGGATGATGACGTCGGTATCGACGTTGTCTCCGTATTTGAATGCCTTGCCCTGGATTTTCATTTCTGCTCCTTCATGCTTTCGGGTGAGACGATCTTGCCGGCGATTGCGCTTGCCGCGGCCACGGCGGGTGATGCGAGGTAGATTTCGCTCTCAACATGCCCCATGCGTCCGACAAAGTTGCGGTTCGTCGTTGCGACGGCGCGTTCGCCTTTCGCGAGAATGCCCATGTGTCCGCCAAGACACGGGCCGCAGGTGGGCGTGGAGACGACGCATCCGGCCTCGGCGAATGTCTTGAGGTAGCCGCGCTCCAGCGCTTCGAGCCAAATGCGCTGCGTTGCCGGAATCACGATGCAGCGCACGCGGTCTGCGACCTGATGGCCGCTCATGATTTCGGCGGCGACGCGAAGATCCGAAATGCGTCCGTTTGTGCAGCTCCCGATCACGACCTGATCGATTGCGATGTCGCCGACCTCGTCTATTGTGCGCGTATTTTCCGGCAGGTGCGGAAACGCGACTGTTGGCCGCAGCGAAGAAAGATCGATTTCGACGGTCTTTGTGTAAGACGCGTCGGGGTCTGCGGCATATGTGACAGGCGTCTTGCCGCCATGGGCCTTGATGTAGTCGAGACAGATTTCGTCCACCGGGAAGATGCCGTTCTTTGCGCCGGCCTCGATCGCCATGTTCGCGATCGTGAACCTGTCGTCCATCGTGAGCGATGCGATGCCGTCGCCCGTGAATTCGAGCGACTGGTAGCGTGCGCCGTCGACGCCGATGAGGCCAATCAGGTGAAGGACGAGATCCTTGCCGCTTACGTATTTCGGGAAAGCACCGATGAGGTTGACGCGGATTGCCTCCGGCACGCGAAACCACGTCTTCCCGGTCGCCATTCCGCAAGCCATGTCCGTGGAGCCGATGCCGGTGGAAAATGCGCCGAGCGCCCCGTACGTACAGGTGTGGCTGTCCGCGCCAATCACCAGGTCACCGGCGGTGACAAGGCCTTTTTCGGGCAAGAGGGCGTGTTCGACGCCGCAGTCGTGGCCGACCTCAAAGTAGTTCTTTACGTTCTGCGAACGAGCGAAGCCCCTCATGCACGCGCACTGCGCCGCAGCCTTGATGTCCTTGTTGGGGGTGAAGTGGTCGGGCACAAGGGCGACCTTCTCGCGGTCGAACACCTTGTCGCGCCCAAACTTCGGGAACTCGCCGATCGCGACGGGCGCCGTGATGTCGTTGCCAAGCACGAGATCGAGTCGTGCCATGACAAGTTCGCCGGCATGGACTTCATCTCGTCCTGCATGTGCCGCCAGAATCTTCTGGCTCATTGTCATTCCTGACATATCAGTTTTTCTCCTCGTTTTTCTGTTGCTTGTCGGTATGCCCGCCGCCGAGCATGTCGTGTGCAAATGAGTGCTGCGCGATCGACGCCGCGCCGGTTCCTATTCCTGACTGGCTTTCGTCGAGCATCCGGTTCACGGCGGCGAGGCAGGCCAGTATCGAACCTTCGATGATGTCCGTCGAGACGCCGCGCCCGCGATACGTGCCGGTGGCGTCGGATATCTTGACGGTCACCTCGCCGAGGGCGTCGCAGTGTTCCGTGACGGCCTGTATGGTGTAGTCGTCAAGGCTGAACGGATGGCGGATGATCTTCTCGACGGCGCGAATGGACGCATAGACGGGCCCAGTTCCGAGCGCGACCTCCTGATAGGTCCTGTCGCCGCGCTTCAGCGTGACGTCTGCCGTGGATCTCATCCTGTTGCCGCTGTTGACAACAAACGATTCAAGGGTGTACTGCTTCGCCGGATCGGCCACGGCGGGGGCGGCGGCCTCGGCCAGCGCGGCGATGTCTCGGTCGGATATCTTCTTCTTCCTGTCGGCCAGTTTCTTGAACTGCGCGAAAAGCTCGTCAGTCCTTTCCTCCTCGAACGAATAGCCGAGGGTCTTGAGGCGCTCGCTGAATGCGTGGCGGCCGGAGTGCTTGCCGAGAACTAGTTCCGTCTTCTTCACGCCGACGGATTCGGGCGTCATGATCTCGTACGTCTTTGCGTTGCTCAGCACGCCGTGCTGATGTATGCCGGATTCGTGCGCGAACGCATTTGCGCCGACAATCGACTTCGACGGAAAGATCTTCACGCCGGTGATCGACGAAAGCAGTCGTGCGGTTCTTCCGATTTCCTCAGTCCGTATCCCATGTGACAGCCCGTAGTAGTCGGCGCGCGTGCGCAAGCCCATCACAACCTCCTCAAGCGCGGCATTGCCGGCGCGCTCGCCGATGCCGCAGACCGTACATTCGACCTGCCGGGCGCCGGCGAGGACGCCGGCGAGGGAATTGGCGACGGCGAGGCCGAGGTCGTCGTGAACGTGCATCGATATGATCGCGCGGTCGATGTTGGGGACACGAGTCTTCACGTTCGTCACCATCGCCGAAATCTCCTGCGGCGTCGCATAGCCGACGGTGTCGGGAAGGTTGACGATCGTCGCCCCGCTTTTGATTGCCGTCTCGATGACGGTGCAGAGGTAGTCGGGGTCGGTTCGTGTGGCATCCTCTGCGGAGAACTCAACCTCGGCGCATTTGCTTCGGGCGTATGTCACCATCTGCCGCACCTGTTCCAAGGCACGTTCGCGGGACATCCGGAGCTTGTACTGCAGATGCAGGTCGCTCGTCGCAAGGAACGTGTGGATGCGCGGATGTGCCGCGTGTGCGATTGCGGAGGCCGAGGCGTCGATGTCCTTCTCCAAGGCGCGGGAAAGCGAGCATACCGTGCAGTCACGAACGGTGTTGGCGATCTGCTGCACGCTTTCAAAGTCGCCGGGAGACGCCGCCGCGAAGCCAGCCTCAATGACGTCGACGCCAAGCCGCTCGAGCTGCTTGGCCATGCGCACCTTCTCTTCGAGCGTCATGGAATACCCTGGCGCCTGTTCACCATCGCGAAGGGTGGTGTCAAAGAATCTCACTCTGTCTTCTTTCATGAATTTGTCCGTTTCCCATGAACAAAAACGGCCCCGCTCGTCTGAGCGGGACCGCTTTGCCTTGAACATTGCTTTTTTTCTGGTTGTCATTCAAGTGCGCGAAACCCCGCCCCAAGCCGTAAGGCCAAGGGTAATAAGAATTCGCGTAATCTCGAACGTTGCGTTCACTCTAATCCTTCTCTGTCTTGAAACGGCGCGTATTTTATCATAACCGTGCGTTTGACCGCAACGGTTTTTTTACGGATGCATCTTGCAAAAGTAAATGCCGCCTGTTTCGTGCGACCCGACTCCTACTTCGCCCGACCCGCTGCGCGCGGCACGTATTTCTTCATGTCCGCCCGAACGCCCGCCTGCGTGAAGTCAAACGCCTTGAAGCCGCGTGCAAACGCAGGCGACGTCGGCTTGAGGCGGAAATCGAAACGCCGCGCATCGACAAACTGCGGATCGGCGTAGCACCCGTTGATCTCCTTGCCGCTGGCCTGCCAACGCTTCCAGTTCAGCCCGTCAAGCTTCGCCTCGCCGTTCGGATCGAACCAGACATTGTTCGCCCACACGCCCTCGACGCCACGCACACCCGCCGACGCCAAGTCGCCGCGATCCGTCAGCACAATGTTGGCGACGACATTGAGCGAACTGCGCACGTTGAACACGTTTGCGCGAATCGTGCGAATGACGCCGTTCTGCTCGTTCCACGCGAAGATGTTGTTCCGGACGGTGTTGCCCGCACCGTAGTGCTGATGGAAGCCGCCGTCGTGCGTGTTGTAGACAAGGTTCCGCTCGAAGACGACGCCTTCCGTCCCCTCGTCTGCGTAAAGCCCCCAGCCGCCATACGTGCGCGACGCGACGTTGAAGATCACGTTGTCCGTCACGCGCGTGCCGAAGGCCGTGCCCAGCGTGTAGACGCCGCCCATGTCCGAGAGGATGCCCTTGCCCAGATCGTGAATGCGATTGAAGCGCACGAGGTTGCGCATCGCCGCCGTCGGACGATAGGCCCACTGCCAGCCGACCGAGACGCCCGAATAGAAGAAGTCCGCAATCTCGCAATGTTCCACGCGGCAGTCGGAGGCGTGGCCGATCACGACGCCCGTGCCCATCGCGTTGTAGCGTCCGCCATCGCGGATCACGCAGTCCTCCAGCACGTTGAACGCATTCGCCTGCGGATGATACCGGAAGATCTCGCGCCGCGCGATGGGATACGACTCGTCCTTCGCGAAACGCGGAGCCTCCGCCCCGAACCAGACGCCGCCCGCGCCGAGATCCTCGAAGACGCAGCGCACGACCTGATTCGAGAAACAGCCGTCGCGCAGCCGAAGGCCGATGTTGCCCGTGTGGCGGACAAAGCAGTCCGTCAGCGAAATCCGCCGCGCCCCCGTCGCCTCGAAAAGCGCGTCAAACGCATAGGCGGCCTGTCCGGGATAGTAGGTCAACGGCCCCTTGCCGCCCTCGATCGGCGTTGCGTCGCTCCCCGTGAACGCCAGCCGCTCGAAGCGGATGTCATCGACGTACGTCCCCTTCGCCGGGTCGCCCTTCAGGACAATGAGCTGCGAGAGCTTCGCGAGCGGCGCAACCGCGCAAAGCGAACCCGGCTTCTCGCCCGGCAACGGACGGTAGAGGATCTTGCGCCCGACCCGGTCGTAGAACCACTCGCCCGGCTTCGTAAACGCGCCGCGCAAGTTGCCGACTCGGTAAATCGCCTCGCCGTTCCACTCCGACGACCAGCCCCACGTCCGTGCGCCCGTCGCGATGAGACGGCCCTTCTCCCAGCCGACCAACGGACGGCGCATCGCGTTCCACTTCTGATGGACGATGAGATGCGCGGCGGACAGTTCGGCGGCGGGCGTCGCGTCGAGGATCTTCCGAAGCGGCTTCTCCAGAACCGACAGGCTCTCGCGCAGGCGCGTGACGCGCCCCTTGTCGTCCTTCGTCAGAACCTCCTGCCCGCACACGCCGGGCGTGAGCCAGGCATCGCCCTTCGGGAAAACCGAATTTTCGGCGCGCCGCCCGTTCACCCACAGCATCTCAAACCAAATCGGCTCGCCGTCCGCGTCCGTCGGCACGTCGGTCTCCAACCAGCCCTTCCCCGTGTCGCGCCAGCCCGTCAGCCGCGCGCCGCCCGAAATCTCGCTCGCCTCGCCCGCGCCGCGCCAGACGACCGGCGCCGCCGCCGAGCCCGAATCCTCCGGACGGAAGACAAGCGGCTCCTGAAGCGCGTAGAAGCCCGGCTTCACCTCGACCGTCCACGCCGACATGTCGCCGCCCTTCTTCGCGGCGCGAATCGTCTCCAGCGCCTGCTGGGGCGAAAGGCCGTCCGGCGAGACGGTCAGCGTCCGCCGTCCAATCAGGTCGCCGATCAGCATCAGCCCCGAAAGCCGGAAGACCGTGCCCTTGTACATCGGCTTCGCCAGCTCCTTCGCGGGATCCTTGAACTGCCGCGCGAGAATCGTGCGGTCGGGTTCGCGATCCGTCAACGTCAGCTCGACCTCGTGCACGCCGTCCGCTCCATCGTAGAGCGTGACGGAGCCGCCGCGCACATACGTCGAGTACTGGTCGAATCCCACGACGTCCGCAACCGGCTTGCCGTCGACCTTCGCCGCGAGAATGCCGCCGTCAGGCTGGTAGCACATCCGAAGCCGCAGGACAGACCCAGCGAAGGAAAACTTCAGCGACGCCCCCGGCTGTCGGGCGACGAACGTCCCGGGACGCTCCGGATCGGGCGACCACGCGCCGCGCAGGATCTCCGCCGTGACCGGGAAAACGCGCGCCCGCTCCCAGTTGTCCGGCACGAACGGCGTCGCGAGACGCGGCTCGTGATCGACGGGCTTCCCGTCGCGCATCGCGCCAAACGCCGTCTTCACGGCCTCCAGATAGAGCGCATGCCCCTCCGGGCGCGGATGGACGCCGTCGTTTGCGAAGAGCAGGCGCTTGTCGCCCGCCATGAGCGCCTTCACCTTGCGGTCGTAGTCGGGGTCTTCCTTCGGGACGGCCGTCGCGAACGTGCCGCGCGAGACGACAAGCCCGCCCTTCTTGTAAAGTTCGACCGCCGGCACGCCGAGGGAAATCGACGGGATGCCGTAGTGCGCGGCGACCTGCTCCATCGCGCCCGCGCTGCGGTTGTAGCGGCCCTTCGCGTATTCGTCGAAGATGCCGCCCGCGAGCGTGTAGCAGAACACGATGTCCGTGCGCGGGTTGTGCCGCCAGATCTGGCGGACAATGCCCTCCATCTGCCGCCAGATGTTTCGCGGCTGCTTGTCCCCGTCGTTGACCGCGAACTCGACGAACACGAGATCAGGGTCTTTCGTCAGCACGTCCTTCGCGAGGCGGAAGACGCCCAGATCCGACCCCGTGCCGCCGATGGAGGCGGAGACCTCGACGACCTTCGTCTGCGGATACGTCTCGCGCAGCCAGGCCGTCGTCAGATTGCGCCAGCCCGTCATCGCCGTAATCGAGCCGCCGAAGTAGGCGACCGTCACGGGCTTCCCGTCGCGGCACTTCGCGAGGAAGTTCCCGACGCCGTCGCGCGCATGCACGACGCGCACGTCGGCGGACGGCTTGTAGACGGGATAGGCGGACGCCTTGGGGCGCGGCGGCAGACGGCCGTCGTGCTGCGGCACGACGACGCACGTGCCATACCAGCCGGGCGGCATTTCCCGCCCCGCGCGCAGATAGCGCTTCGCGACAAAGATGCCGTTCGTGCCGCTGTTGACGATCTGCGCCGCCGGGTCGCAGGACTCGTCCGTCGCGCGCAGTTCGCCGACATTCTGGTTGAAGCCGTTGAGATCGACCGTGCCGGGCGTCGCGCGCGCGTCGCTCCAGATCACGAGACCCCGATCGGGATTGAGCACGTTCGCGCCCTCGCAGACAAGCGTTCCCATCTGCACGTGCCAGTCGCGGTACTGGTTGCCGGCAACGGCGAGCCGCACCACGCCCGGCTGCGTCTGGCGGAAGTCCACGCCCGGCGTCTGGACGGGACGCTCCTCAATTCGCACCGTCGCGCCCGAACGGACGACCAACGTCGTCGGATAGCCCTTCTGCTTCGTCTGCTGCTCACCCGTGAAAAAGCCGCCGCGAAACGTCACGTCGCCACGGATGTCCAGACTCGCGCTCGTCGCGCCCCAGCAGAGATTCGAAACAGGGCCTTCCTGGACGGCCGTCGCCTTCGCCGCGACCGGATACGCCGTCGCCTTCGTGAACACGAACGGCGCCACCGCCGCCATCAACAAACCGAGAACCGCCATCTTGCCTGCCTCCAATCACTATCGAATAATGAGCAACGCCCCCGTCGCACACGCCGACCGACGCACACGAAGCGTGCCGCCGCCCGTCACGAAGCCGTCCCGGTAGAAGCCGGAGAACACCCCCTCGCCATCCCGGTACAGGTACTTGACCGTCACCGTCTCGCCCGCCGGAATCGCCAGCGTCCCGTCGCCGTCCACGCGCACCGTCGCCTCCCGCGAGAACGCGCCGCTCGCCGCAACGGCGGTATCCAGCGTGAGCCGCCCCGAACCCGAAACGACGACGTTCGTGCAGGATCCCCACTGCGCCCCGGCAAGCAACGCGACCTCGCCGCTGCTCACGGTCA
Organism: uncultured Lentisphaeraceae bacterium; assembly: GCA_964636295.1. Lineage (GTDB taxonomy): Bacteria > Verrucomicrobiota > Kiritimatiellia > RFP12 > UBA1067 > UBA1067. Next base: position 39,447 of record CAZWQY010000019.1, read on the forward strand.
GCGAACCCGTCGTCGTCGAAGCCGTGTTCGTCAGCGCAAGCCGTCCCGTGCCCGCATAGTGAAGCGAAGCCGCGCCTCGGAAGTTGAGGTTGTGCGTCGTACACGCCGTCGCCGCGCCCGTCAGCTTCAACGTAGCCGGCGTCTCGCTCGTCACAAACATGGCGTCGTAGCCAGCCCCCTCCGTCGCAGAACCTGCTGAATCAACCGTCAGCGCATCACGAGCAACCTGATCGTAGCCCTTGAGGTCAACCGAACCGGGCCAGGTTGGATTGAAGCCAAGGTCACCGTTCGCCGCCAACACATTTGTGTCCTCGCAGACGACCCGAACTCCATTGAAAAGCGTCAGCACACTCCAATCATTCCCCGTGGCCGACAAATGCACCGTGCCCCTATTCTTCACATAACCAGAGATAGAAGAGCCAAAGAGACGGAACGGGCAACGACCAAGAATCGGATTCGCGCCAATCTGTACAAAGCCGTTTGTGCCCATGCTAAACCGATACATCCACCACTTGTAGGCCTCAGGATTGCCGCGATGAGCCCCGCCCTCGCACAGGCCGCCCAGGAAACGCAACGTGCCATTAACGCTTATGTCCGGTACCCGACTTCCAGGCACAACATTCGTCACCCCACCCATCTGGACGAACTCCTTTCCATCCCCTGCCACGTTCAGAGAGGGGCCGTGCGAGAAGACGATGGCCGCGCGATTCGTCACGCAGGTCGGCACAGCGCGAAGCCCCGCCGTTCCGTTCAACGTCACACACGCGCCCAGCGCGCCCATCCCGCCACGTCCCGCGAGGACGAGAACATTGCCGTCCGGCACGGACAGACTGCCCGCAAAGTCTGGCGACGTGTCGGACGAGAACTTCAATATCTCCCCCGTTCCCGTCGACCGCGCGAGCGTAACGTCTGCATACCCCGCCCAGCCCGCCGCCAGGTCAACAACGGTCGATGCGGGAATCGTCCATGTTTGCGTCCCCGAAACGCGAGGCGCGACTTCCAGCCGAACCGTCCGCGTCGCGTTGTCCGCCGCCGCGCACGTGACACCGCCCTCGCCCACGCGCAGCCGCGTGTCCGCCGCCCCCTTGAGGACAAAGTCGCCCGCCGTCGCAAACGAAATGCCATACACATCGGCATCGGTTGCAAGCGTCGCCGCCGTCCCGGAGGCAAAGACGAGAATTTCATTGCCGCCCGTCAAGGCCGGTGCCACGCCGTCCGCCCAGTTCGCCGCCGTCGTCAGGCTGTCGTCCGCGCCACCGCCCGTCCATGTGAAAGTCACCGGCTCGCCGACCTCGCGCGACAGCACCTCAACCGCCGCACCCGAAAGGCGTCCATCCGTCAGCGTGGCAATCGCCTCCGCCGAATAGACGTCCTGCGACAAATAGCCCCCATCCACCTTCAGCATCCCGACGCGGAAGACATCGCCCGTCGGAAGCGCGACCGCGCCCGAATCCGCAATCGCCAGCACGAGGTTCTTCGCGTTGACCGCCGTCGTCTCCAGCACAACGCGCCCCGTTCCAGCCGCCGTGAGAGAGGACAGGTTGTTGAAGGTGGCGTCGGACGCAAGAGTGACTTCGCCCGCCTTGACCGTCAGGCCGCCAGACGTCTCCGACGCGCCATGGAACGTGAACGCGGCATCCGAATCGCCGTCGAACACAAGCGAGAGCTTGCCGTTCACCTGAAGCGGCGAAACATGATTGGTCGGATGCTCCGTCCAGGAAATTTTCTTCGCGATCGTCAACGTCGCAGCCGAGTCGCTCTTCAGCGTGTAGGACGGCTGCATGTATTTGTCGGCCCCAGGCGCGGAAAGAAACCCGCTCAACCCCAACGTGGCAATCGTCTGGTCAAAACCATTGAGGTTAACCGTTGCACAGGGAAAGGTTCGATGGCCGATCCATACCCCCCCCCCCCCCCTGGAGGACATTCGGGCCATAGAACGTGACCCAGTGGTTGCCCGCGCCAGAGACCGTCACGCCCGACAGCGTTCCGTTGAGGGAGATGTTATTCCAAGTATCGCCAATCGCGACGCTACCCGTCGCCGAGAGCGCCCCCGTGAAGGTCTGGAACGAGCCCGCGAAACGGACAGTCTTCGTCCCCGCATTCGTGACGACGATCCGCCCCGCGCCCGAAACCGCGCCGGCGAAAGTCTGATCCTTCGCTGTCGGCGCGAGATCGATCGTCAGCGTCGCGCCCGCCGCGACGGACAGCGGAGCGTTCGTGTACGCCTCGACGTTTGTCGCGTCAATGCGCGTATCCGTCGTAAACTCGACGGCCCAAAGCGGTGCGGCGGCAACGGCGACCGCCGTCGTGAAAAGGAATGTGAACCGAGAGACGAGTCTGTCTATCATAAAGCGACCTCCTAAATTAGAGTCTGATTTGGGTTGTTAAGGGGCAAGTATAAAAAAAACCGTCGCATTGTCAAGCGACCGCCCACCCCCTTTACAAGTCACCCCCCTCCGCCTCGCCGCCTTCAGCAAACCACTATTTAACCACGGATTTCACGGATTAACACGGATTCGTGCCCATTCGTGTGATTCGTGGACAGACAACCGTGGGGACAGGCCCCAAGGGTTGACGCGGCGGTAGACGCGCGCAACGGAAGGATCGGCGGGAACGGCGTCATCGGGCCTCCGCCGCGTCCTCCGCCGGCTTCACCTTCATCGCCGCATCCCGCTCCTTCTGGATGCGCGCCGCAACCTTCCGACGATAGGTGCCGAGGTACTTGACGTCCTCGCTGCGCCGGACGGGGCGACCGATCAGACGCTCGAACTCCGCCCGAACCCCGGCCATCTTTCCGACGTCGTTCGGATAGCGATCCTCGTCGAATCCACTGAGCTCCAGATGCTCGACAAGGCTCTCCCGCCATTCCATGAGAGCCTGATAGTACGCCCAGCGCTCGTGCTGCAAGCGAGAATCGCCGCAGTCAGACAATGCCAAATCCCGCATACGTCGCCCCTGCCCCCCAAGCCAGTCGATGACATGGAAACATTCAGACCACCTGTCCTCGTAAGATTCCCCCAAGTCCCCTTGTGCGGCAACGACAGCCTCGACCAACACGCGACTGGCCTCCCGAAGGACACCGTATCGATCGGAAGGCGTCAATCCCTCCAAGGGCACGTTGTACAAGGCATTTCTCCATTCCTCCAGCAGGGCGCGGCAATCCTCGCGAGAACTGACCTCTGGCAATGTCTCCTGGATGCGTCGCGTATTCCCAACGATCCGTATCGACTGATTTGTGGCAATGGCGGCTATCAGCCGCCGAGACTCGTTGAGCACCTTGTCCGACTCGGAACGCTCGCGCTCACGGCACCCGCTCGACAAAGCCAACACAACGGCAAGAGCGGCACACGCATTTCCTGCTTTCATTTTACTTTCACTCCGTTGAGGTAAACCGTATCGTCAACATTTCGCCGCACCTGATTCGAATGCTTGCGGACTTCACATCCACCCTCGGCGTCAATTGTCATGGCCTGCCGTTCGTCACGTGCGAAAATGCCAGCGGGTTCATCGTCTTCCTGAACGTTGGGCGATGCCCAGCCGCAGGGGACATTCCAAGCCAGCGTTCCTGCCATCCAGCCATTGTCGCCCGCCTCGGAGACATAGCCACGAGCATCCAATTGCGGTAGGGAGCACCGAAAGCCCGCCTCGTCCACGAGAAACTGGTTGTCGCCTTCCGGGATGCGCCAGACGCCGGCCCCCTGTCTCGTTCCATGCTGCCATTCGGACATGAAATACGAATCGGCGAAATAGCCGTCATGGATGCCTCCGGCGTATGGGATCTCTTCGACCTTTACCCATGAAAAGGAGACGTCAAGGGGGATAATATGTAGCGTCGCCGTCAATAAAATGCCCCCCGCTGACCCTTCGTGACATTCGGGACTTTGTAGCCAACCTCCCTCGCGACAATGCCCGACGGCTCGACGACCGAGGTCTCCGGAACAAATTCCACGTCTCCGCAAAAGGCCCTGAGGTCTTTTTCCGCAGCATGAAGCGGCGCCGTATAAACAGTCCCCCTGACCGAACCGCCGGCCAAGCATCTCCAAGACACGGGAGCGGCAGCAGGCGTCCAAGTACAATCCACGACTTCGCCGACTCCGAACGTGTGCCGCCGACGGCTTGGATTCTCCGGCGCGTCAAGTTGCGGGCTGATCGTCACTCGCACCGCCGTGGCGCGGTCTTCCGTCGTCCACGCCTCGCCCGTCCCGTT
>CAZWQY010000020.1:0-21280 GCA_964636295.1 uncultured Lentisphaeraceae bacterium
CGCCCTTCGCCCACAGCACCGTCTCCTCGCCGCGCGCAAGCCCCGCCGCGAGGCAGAGGCCGAACCCGCAGAGACCCTTTGCCGCGCTGAGGCGGAACCCGCAGAAGGCCTTCACCGCGCTGAGGCAGTTGCGGCCCTTCACCGCACGGAGACGGAGTCCGCTGAGTCCCTTCACCGCGCAGAGGCCCTTCATGCATCCGGTCATCGTCGTTTCGTCCTTTCGTTCAGCCTGTTGAGGCGTCCTTTTGTCGGGGCGTCGGGGTGGGCGAGGGCGCGATCGCTTCGCGCTGTCGCGCATCCGCTCGCGCGCCTTCTCCGCGACGGAGAGACGCCGCTGTCGCCAGCCCTCTCGCCGCCGAAAAGCCCTTCTCCAAACCCTGCGTTATTTTATCATTTCGTGCGGATTCACGCAAGGGCCTTTTGCTAAAAATAGGGGGGGGGGGGGGGGTAATTGCGTGTATCATGCGCAATCCAATGCATTATCGTAAGATATCGCGGCAGTGTCGCGACTTTTCGCCGCCCCCTTCCCAGCCGCGCACCAAAACGGTAAAAAGAAGGCGGTGGAGGTTAACCACGAATCGTGGGCACGAATCATGGGGACAGACCCCGAAGGGTTGTCCACGAATCTTCACGAATTCACACGAATGGAGGGGGGAGGAGTGAAACCTCGGATTTCACGGATGGACACGGATTCGTGACGATTCGTGTGATTCGTGGACAGACAACCGTGGGGACAGGCCCCAAGGGCTGTCCACGAATCTTCACGAATTCACACGAATGGAGGAGGGTGGAGTGAAACCACGGATTTCACGGATGGACACGGATTCGTGACGATTCGTGTGATTCGTGGACAGACAACCGTGGGGACAGACCCCAGGGGCTAATTTTCGACAGACAGGTGGCAATTCGAGGGGATGTCAATGAATCCCGCCGAGATCGCCAGCCCTCCGCCAAAGCCCGCAAAGAGGACAGGCGTCGCGCCTTCCGTGGACGCGAACCGCGCCGCCTGCGCCGCAATCGTCGTCGGCACGGACGCACTCGCCAAATTCCCAAAGCGATCCGCCGAAAGCAACACACGGTCTTCCAGCCCCACCGCCTTGGCGAGCTGCCGCACCATGTAGACATTCGGCTGGTGCGGCACGAAAAGAAACGACGCCCGATTCTCGACTTGTGGCACACACGACGAAGAACCATCGACGGGCTTTGACGCGAACAGGAACGCCTTGAGGAACGCCACGACGTCGGTCGCGACAAAGCGAAAGACGCCAAAGCCGTCCATCTCAATCGTCCCGCCCCGCGCCAGCTTCAACGCCTCGCCCTTCTCGCCATCCGTCTGGAACGCGAACCGCCATGTCGCGTCGCCGCCCGACTCGACGACCGTCGCCGTGCCGCCGTCGGAGAGGAGCGACGCCGTCGCCGGGTCGTCCGCCTTGAGGAACGCGCTCTGCTTGTCGCCATCGAGGAGCAAGACCTTTTTGCCCGTCTCGCGCACGAGCAGCGCGGCCAGGTAAAGGCCATAGCCCCAGCCCGCGCAGGCCTGAAGCAGGTCAAAGGCCAAGATGCCCTTCGGGAAGCCGAGGCGCGCCTGCGCCTGCGCGGCAAGGGACGGCATGCGCGTCTCCTGCGTGAAGGAAACGGCAAGGATTGCGCCGAAGTCGCCCGGCTGCGCCCCCGTGTCCGCGAGGACGCGCCGCGCCGCCGCGAGGCACAAGTCCAGGGCCGAAACGCCGTCCGGCGCCACACGGCGCGCGGGGATTCCCGTCGCCGCCGCGACCTTCGGATCGTTCGGCACCGCGTCCGCCGGCACAGACGCGGCCAGGCCGGCGATTCGCGCGCCCGCTACTTCAAGGATCTCCACAAGTCGCCGACCGTCTGACAGGTGAGGAACTCGTCAACCGTCATTCGCCGCCCGAAGTCGTTCTCCAGCGTGACGAGGATGCCGAAGCCCATGAGCGACGACCAGTTCGCCACCTCGCGGAAGCGCGTCTCCTGCGTGACAGTCGTCTCCAGCACGTCGGAGAGGCGATCCAGAAACTCGGCTTCCGTCGCCATCAAAACACCTCCGCCATCAAAGCACCTCGCAGGGCGGCAAGTCGCCGACAAGCGGCTTCGCGTAGGCGAGGAAGGCGGGCGTGACGTCATGCCCGTTCTTCGCGATGAATTCCTTCGGGACTGACCGCGTGTACTTCGCCGCGTCCGCCGCCGGCAGGGCCACGTAGTCGATCGCGTACTTCTTGCCCGCGCGGCGCACAAGGCCGATCGTCCCCTTGTTCGGATAGCCCGCTTCGCCGTCCGCCGCCCGCAGGGCCGCGAGGACGGCCGCCGCGCCCGCGCGCATCGCCTCGTCGAGGTCGGTCTTGCTCTGCACGCCGGGGAACGAGCGCTGGAGGTAGCCGAACGTGTCGGCGCGGACGCGCTTCACGCCCGCGCGCGCCTTGAGCTCGCGCGCGAGATAGTCGCCGAGCGCGCCCGTCCCCGACATCTGGACATTGCCGTGCGAATCCGTCTCGCCCGAGCCGAGCGTCGCGCCGATCGGCACACCGTCCTTGCCGCGAATACCCTCCGAGACGGCGACGACGCACCGGCCGAACTTCTTGATCGCGGCCTTCACGTCCTTCGCAAACGTCTCCAGCGCGAACGGAACTTCCGGCAGGTAGATGAGGTGCGGGCCATCGTCCGGCCGCGCGCGCGCCAGGGCCGAGGCGGCCGTGAGGAAGCCCGCGTCGCGCCCCATGATGACGTCGATCTTGACGCCGCCGAGCGCGCGGTTGTCGAGGTCGTCGCCGCGCACGGCCGTCGCGACGAAGCGCGCAGCGGAGCCGAAGCCCGGCGTGTGGTCGCAGCTCCGGAGGTCGTTGTCAATCGTCTTCGGGATGTGGTAGACGACGAGCGGATACCCCTCCTTCTCGGCCTCCTCGCCGACGATGCGCGCGGCGTCCGCCGAATCGTTTCCGCCGATGTAGAAGAAGTAGCCGACGTTGAGCCGCTTGAACTCCTCGAAGATCTTGCGGCAGTCGTCCGCCGTCGGCTTCAGGCGGCAGCTGCCGAGCGCGGAGGACGGCGTCGCGAGGAGGCCGCGCAGTTTCGGGAACGAAACCTTGCGGAGGTCAAGGTAGTCGCGCGCGAGGATGCCCTGGATGCCGTGGCGCGCGCCGTAGATCTTGCCGATCTTCGCCTTGCCATCCGTCTTCGCGAAGACGACCGCCGCGACGAGCGAGCCGTTGATCACCATCGAAGGGCCGCCCGACTGGGCGATCACCATGTTCATCTTCTTCATCTTGACCTTTCGTTCTCTTTCAGTCCTTCGCTCCGGATCGGCGCACCGGCGCCGCCCCCTTTTCGCACATTATAGCAAAAACGCGGCCGTCAGAAGCGGAAGTCGACCTGCCAGCGGACGAAGAACGCGGGCTTGTCGCTTTCGTAGTAGTTGCCGGGATTGAAGAGTTCGCCGACGACGTGCGCGAAGACCTCGAAGCGATCCAGCCCCTCCGCGCCCTTGGGCGCAAGGCGAATCGGGAAGTCGTAGCGCGCGGCCGTCAGGAGACCCTTGAAGGCGTCACCGCCGCCGTCCGCATGGCCCAGGCCGTCCTTCACGGCCGCGAACATCGGGCCTGTGTAGACGTAGAGCGCATGGTGCGGGCCAAAGGCCATCGAAAAGCGCAGCTTCGAGTAGATCAGGTTCGTCCAGCGGCAGTTCTCGTAGAGCGAGCCGTAGACGAGCATTTCGCTGTCCTGCGTGTAGCGCGCCCAGACGGGATCCCACGCATGGTCGGCCGCGCCGTCCTTCGTGCGGTCGGAATCGCCCGAGTAGTAGGTCGTCGCCCACGTGAGGGTCGGTCGGTAGGAACGCCACGTGTCCAGCCGGTAGTTGACGGCCGCGTGCGCCATCGTGCCGCCGGCGAAGCGTCCGCTGTCGACGATGCGCCCGACCTGCTGGGCGGCCTCCAGCTCGAAGTCCCAGTTGTCCGTGAGGCGCGGCTCCAGGTAGACGCCGATCGTCGTGCGTTCCTTCGCCGAGACGTGGCGCGGCGTGGGCTTCTGCGTCGTGTGCGCCTCGTCGCGCTTGAAGATCGAATAGACCTTGAACGGCAAGTCGCCGTCGCAGGCGCGCTGCGAATAGACGAAGCCGCCGCCCCATTCGTCGAGATCGGTCGTGTCGGACATGTTGATGCAGTTGAGCGAGCGGCCGCGACTGCGCGAATTGCCCCAGCGCAAGTCGTTTCGTCCGCTGTCGTAGAGCGCGAAGACGTCGAGCTTCTTCTCGGCGTCGAAGTGGAACGTGGCCCGCACCATGTCCGAATAGAAGTTGCGCGAGCCGTCCGTCGGCGTGCCCTCGACGAGGATGCGGTCAAGCCCGTAGATCGAGTGGCCGCCCTCCATCAGATCCTGGCGGCCGACGCGGAAGTCGACGGACTCGAACCCGGCGAGGGACAGGCCCTTCCCCTCCAGGTAGAGGTTGTCGAGAAAGACCTCGTCCGGAAAGTTGTAGGCGCGCTCGCGACGGGGCGTGTGAAGCGTCGGATATTCGCGGAACTCGTCCGTGACGCGCGCGTAGAGGCGGAAGGGTCCCGTCTCGGCCGCGAACCAGACGCGCGGACGGAAGCGGATCTGGTTGCGGTACTTCGCGCGCAGGGCCGGCGTCGCCGAGTAGGCATCGCCCGGCATGCCCGGCAGGTTGTCCATGATTTCCTGTCGGACGCGGAAGTCCGCGCCGGCGGAGAAGACGTCGCGCGCGGCGGCGGCCGGCGCGGGATTGGTTGTCGCCGGCACGGCGGCGGCAACCGTCCAGCCAGCCAAGGCGAGTGATGTGATCAGGGTTGTTTTCATTTTGTTTTTCTTTCGTTGTGGGAAGCCTCAGAACGGAAAACGGCCCCGCTCATTTCGAACGGGGCCGCCTCTTCCTCTCCTGACATGCAGTCTTTATTCAGGACAAGCCAACAGCCCCGCGATTAATAAGAATCGCGGCAATAAGAATGAGCGCGAAAATGCTCAGGCTGTTGCAGAACGTCGTCATGTCGTGTCTCTTTCTAGACAACAGGCGCGAAGTTTATCAAATCCGATGCGCGCCTGTCAATGCCTCACCAGCGATATGTGACGGCCAAATAACCCGTGAAGCCTTGCGCGCGCTGACCGGGGCAGACCTCGAACGCCTGGTCGAAGAGGTCGGAGAGTCCGAGCGAGACTTCCAGGCCTTCACAACGCGGCACCGTCCACGCCGTCTCGACGCGCGAGACGTTGCGGACGCGCGACCCGCGCCGGACGGGGTTCGACGTCCAGACCTCGACGCCCTGCCGCCAGGAGACGCGCCAGCCGTCGAGCATGCGATACGTCGCCTCCAGCGAAAACGCCGCAATCGGAAAGTCCATCGCGTAGCGCGACGCCCAGTAGTCCGTGGACGTCTCCTTGAGGGTCACGGCGACGTGCGGACGGAACGCGAGCGCCTTCGTCGCCTGCCACTCGGCGTCGCCGGAAAGTCCGAACGCCGTCACGGGATCGAGGGCCGTCGCCTTCCAGGCCGCCGACGGACGCGCCTTCAGCCAATCGACGAGCCGCTCGCTCTGCATCGCAAACGCGCCGAATCGCGCCGACCGCAGGGACGCGCCGTCCGCCAGGGCGTTCCACGTCCAGTCCAGGCTCGCCGACCGCGTCCGCTGAAGCGGCAGGTCAATCGTTCCCTTGGTGTCCGGGCTGTCGTAGGTGAGTTCCGTGAAACTCGGCATCCGGCAGCCCTCGCGGTAGCCGAACTCGATCTTCGACGCCTCGCTCCAGACATACGTGAGACCGCCCGCCGGCGCGCAGGTCGCGTCGTAGTCGCTGTAGAACTCGCCCGCCGCGCCCAGCGCAAGTTCCCAGTCGCCGAACCGCACGCCGGGGAGCGCGGCGACCGAGCCGTGGAAGCGGCGAAAGCTCTCCGACTTCGTCTTCGGATTCGATCCCGAATAGTTGTTGTGGTGCGTCGTCGCGTAGATTTCCGCGTCCGCGTCGCCGCGCAGATCGAGAAACGCCCAGTCCGTGAAATGCCGCCGCGTCGTGCCGTGCAGCGTGACGGCGTCGGCGAGGTGCGTGTTCGCGTAGAAGTCGGGCTTGTCGCGGTCGAGCCAGTAGGCGTCGCGTCCGCGCGTCCAGAGGACGGAGAGTTCGCTCGCCTGGTCGTCGCCCGCGTCGTAGCGCCAGTCGGCGGAGAAAAGGCCCGTCTGATCCTCCTCCCACGCGGGATACTTCTCGTTCGCGCCATAGGCGCCCGTGCAGCCGAAGTCGCGCCATGTCCACGAGACGAGCGCGTCGAACGTCCAGTCGTCCGTGCCGAAGCCGAACCGTCCGCCCGCCGCCGCACGCGACAGGGGGTTCGACTCGTAGCCGTCGATGCGGTCGGCCCGCGCGGCCTCGCCGAAAGCCCCGACCCATCCACGTCCCACGTCGCCGAGGCCAAACGTCTCCAATTCGCGGATTCGCCCGAAGACAAGGCCGTCCAGCCCGACGCCGAGCGTCGCCGCGCCGCCGCGCACCGGGCGATCGTCGAGACGGACGGCGAGCGAGCCGGCCGGATGCCCCGCGCCCGCGCGAAAGAGGCCAAGGCCCGTCAGCACCTGCGGACGACCCAGCCACGCGCCCGGCGCCGGCAAGTCGGCGTTGAAGTGTTCCGTCTGCGCGTTGCGCACCGTCGCCCCGTTGAAGAGAAGCCCCGCCTCGGAGAACGCCGAGCCGTTGACGCTCAAGTCCGTGAGCGTTCCCGCCTCGCCCTGCGCGCGCACGGACAGCGCGGGCGGCAGGGCCGTCCACGGCGCGTCCTGGACGGACGCGGCGAGGGCGCGTTCGCGCGCGCCCCAGACGACGACGGGCGCAAGCGTCGGGACATCGTTCGTCGTCTCGGCCTGTCCCGAAAAAGAGACAAGGACGCTCACGAGGAGCGTCCTTCCCGCTGGCCGAAGGCCCAGCCTCAAAAATGTGTCCATCGTCAGAAGAGGTCGCGCACGGCCTGGTCGATTTCATTGACGTCGCAGACCTTCGTCTGGGCGATGGGCAGCCGCTCAAGGTCGCGGAACGACGGCGGCGGATCCGTGAGGACGTCCGCGCCAAACGCGCGGCGGCAGGTCTCGGGGAACTTGTAGGGCGTCGCCGTCGCGGCGACGACGCACGGCCGCCCGTCCTTCGGATAGCCGAGCTTCCGCGCGACGAACGTCGCGACGGCCGTGTGCGGATCGAGCAGGTAGTCCGCCCGCTCGCGCATCCGGCGCATTTCGGCCTCCGTCTCCTCCGGCGTCGCGACGCCGCCCTCGAAGTCGGCGAAGAGCCGCGCCTTCGCCGCGTCGTTCAGCTCGTAGCGGCCCTTCTCCTCCAGGTCGCGCATGAGACGCGCGACCTCCGCGCAGTCGCCCGCGTTGAGCATCCAGAGAAGCCGCTCGACGTTCGAGCTCTTGCGGATGTCCATCGACGGCGAGTTCGTGACCGTGAACGCGGGGCCGGGGTCGTAGACGCCCGTCTTCACGAAGCGCGCGAGCACGTCGTTCACGTTCGAGGCGACGACGAGCTTCCGAATCGGCGCGCCCAGCTGCTTCGCGTAGTAGGCCGCGAGAATGTTGCCGAAGTTGCCCGACGGCACGACGATGTCGAAGGGGGTTTGGGAGTTTGGAAGTTTGGAAAGTTTCGCGGCGGCGAGGACATAGTAGGCGATCTGCGGCACGAGGCGCCCAGTGTTGATCGAGTTCGCGGACGAAAGCGTAATGCCGTGCGCGGCGGCCTCGGCGTTAATCTTCGGGTCGGCGAAGATGCGCTTGACGGCGGCCTGCGCGTCGTCGAAGTTGCCGCGAATGCCGACGGCGTGCACGTTCGCGTCGGCGGGCGTCGTCATCTGGAGACGCTGGATCTTCGAGGTTCCCGTCGCCGGATAGAAGACGACGATCTCCGTTCCCTCGACGCCCGCGAAGCCCTGCATCGCGGCCGAGCCGGTGTCGCCCGACGTCGCCGTCAGGATGAGGACGCGCTTGCCGTTCGCCGCGTACTTCATGAAGACCGGCAGCATCGAGAGCGCGACGTCCTTGAACGCGCCCGTCCGTCCGTGGAAAAGTTCGAGGATGTGGAGGCCGTCCTTCTCGACGAGCGGAATCGGATCGCCCTCCGGGAAACGCGCACAGAGGCGATCGACGGCCGCCGCGCGCACGTCCGCCGGAAGGTCGTCGAACAGCGCGCCCAGGACCTGCTCCTCGGCCGCGCGCAGGGTCTGAGCCTCCGTCAGACCCGCACACGTCGGCACCGCCGACGGCACATACAGCCCGCCGTCCGGCGCCAGCCCCTGAAAGACGGTCTCGGCGCTCGTCGCCGCAAGTCCCTTCCGTGTTGAAACGTATTTCATGCGAACACTCCGTTTTGCTTTAAGGCGAGAATTATACCAAAAAGCCGCCGCATCGGACGCTCACGGTGCAGGCGGCGCGTAGACGAGCGGCGTGCCGCCCGTCTCGGCCCGCTTGTAGGTCTTCGTGCGCGGGTCGTAGTAGGGAACGGACACCTTCGGCGTCGTCCGCGCGCCGTCCGCGACGAAGAACCGCCGATACTCGATCTCCGCGATGCGACCGTCGCGGCCCTTCTGCCGCGTCCACTCGAACGCGGCGTCCGGCAGAAGGAAATCGTCGGGGACATAGCCGTTCGGGACGAGGCGATAGGTGATCGTCACGACATCGTTCGTCTCGACCTTGAGAAGGTCGCATGTCTCGTGGAGGCGCAGCCCCTCGGAGACGATGCCCGCGAAGTCGGCCGGCTGACCCTCCGCCGACAGCGGCTTGATCTCCAGCGCCAGCGGCGGCGTCTCGCACGCGAACGAATTGGAGAACACGAAACTGAAGCGACCGCCCTTCCGCGTCTCGCGCCCCGTCACCTGTCCCCGAACCGTGAACGCGAGAGTTCCCTTGAACGGCACGTCGTAGCGGACGGGCACGGACAGGCGGCGAATAACGTTCGACGGGTTTGTCGCCGGAAGTTCCGCCAGGTTCTCGGCAGACCCCGTGACCGTCAGGCCGAAATGCTCCGACGGAATCATCGAGATCTGCCCGATCGTGACGGACTTCGGGGCCTCCAGCGAAACGATGAAGGCAAACGGCTCGCCGACGCGCAGGCCGTCCTTGTCCGTCGTCAGCGTCGCGGCGACCGTGACGGGTTCGCGCGTCTCGCCCCGCCCCACCGACAGGCCAAGCGACTGGCGCATCTGCTGTTGCATCTGGCGCATCTGCGCCTCCATTTGCTGAAAGACGTCGGCCGACGCGGGAAGCGCGACGAAAAGCGCGATGCCCAGGCACGCGAGCGCGCGGATGCCGCGCCCCAACAGTCCGAGCAGAAGCACCAGCCCCAGCAGTCCGCCGACGACGAGTCCGACGCGGCCCTGCCAGCCATAGCGCAGAAGCGGCCGCAGCACCTGCCGCCAGACGGGCAGTTCGGCATCCGGATTGTCGAAGCGAAGCGCGCGCGCGGCGACCAGCCCCTGCTCGATCGCCGGGGTCTGCCCCGTCTGCCACTCCAGCCGCGCGTAGACCTTCTGCGCGCGCGCCCAGTTGCCGGTGCGCAACGCGCACGTCGCCTCGTTCAGCCGCGCCGCCGTGAAATCGAACGCGGCAAAAGCATCCGCCGTCGGATTCGCGCATGCGCGCTTCCACGCGAACTGGTCGTCGTCGGAAAGCGCAACGCCCGGTTCTGTCACGAGCGCGGGCGGCGGGGGCAGACGGCTTTCGGAAGCCTCGTCCATGCCCGCGACGACGACCTCCGCGCCCGCCTTCGCATGGACGGGAATCTCGTTCGCCCGCACGATGCGCGCCGTGCCGTCCGTTCCCTGATAGGCGAACGAGAGCGCCGGGAAGCGCAGCAACCCCGCGCGACGCGGACGAACCCGATAGGTCAGCCGCCGCGCATCGCGGAACGTGTCCGTCTTCGCCGAGGCGTCGTCCACCTTCCAGTCGGCGCGATCCACGGCCTTCGCGAGCGCGGGCGGATGCAGCGCGTGGAAGTCGGCGTCGCCGATGAAGTCAATCGTGAGGACGAGCGGATCGCCCACCTTCACGTTGTTCGCGTCGAAGAACGCGCGCGCACGCAGGGCGTTGCCCTGCACACCCAAAAGCTCAAGAACGCAGAAAAGGAGAAAACCCGACATCGCGCCTTCCGTTCGCGCACCGCCCCCTCACGTCTGATAGGGCGCGAGAAACGTCTCCTTGAAATCGTAGCCGCCCGCGAAGGACTCCGCCGTGTCGTTCTCGTCCCGGCAGACGCGCCGCCCTTCGACGAGGTTGAACATCATCTCGCCAATGTCCTCCGTGCAGGAAAGCCCCCACTCGGTCAGCACCGTGTAGGTCAGCGGCCCGTACTGATCCAAGGCCCGCTCCTTGAACTCGTCGAGAATGTCCTCGCCCGTGACGTGCCGGCTGGCGTCGCCGCTCAGATAGTGAACGACGTCCATCAGCAGCGCATAGGCCCGCGCGCCGAAACGCCCGTCCTTCGCCACAATGTCCGAAAAGTCGTCCGAACTGAAGTCGATTTCTTCCATAAAGGTCTCCTCCTCCCCTGCGCTAGCGGCTCGCGAGCGCGAGCTTGATGACCCGCTCGACCGACTCGGCGTCCGGATTCTTCGCGAGAATGTCGGCGACCATCTTCGCGCTCGTCTCGTCGCTGAAGCCCAGCGCGCGAAGGGCCGCGACCGCGTCGGCGGCAATCGGCGAAGCCGCCGGACGGCCATCCGCGCCGCGCGCGGAGAAGGCGAGCGCGTCCACCTTGTCCCGCAGCTCGACGCAGATCTTCGCCGCCGTCTTCTTGCCGACGCCCTTCACCGCCGCCAGCCGCTTCGCGTCGCCCGACGCGATCGCCAGGGCCAGTTCGCCGACGGACGCGCCCGAGAGAATGGCGAGCGCGATCTTCGGCCCGACGCCCGAAACACCCGTCAGTTTCACGAACAGCTCGCGCTCGTGCGCCGTCGCGAAGCCGAAGAGGATCTCGTCGTCCTCGCGCACGCAGTGATACGCGAGAAGCTTCGCCTCCGCCCCCTCGCGCGGCAGTTTCTCGTAGGTCGAGATGGGAATCAGCAGTTCGTATCCGACGCCCGCCGCCTCCAGGACGGCGCGCGTCGGCGACTTCTCGGCCAGGACGCCTCGTACGTAAGCGATCATCGAAACCTAGCGCTTCTGGAAGAAGCGACGGATCGTCTCAATCGACTTCTTGGGGCGGCGCATCTGGTCGAAGCAGCCCGCGATCGATCCGCCGAACATCGTCGAGCAGTTCTTGGCGCAATAGCGCTCGCGCGTCCGCCCGTCGTTCATCTGCCAGATCGCGAAGCCCGAGCAGTCCGGGTTCGCCCACAGGCTTTCGAGAATGTCCCGAAGGTATTCCTCCTGGAACTCCTCGGTGTTGATCGAGGCGTTCGGGTCATGCACGCCGTACATGCCGCCGCAGCCCGACTCGGAGACCATGATCGGCTTGTCCGGATAGAGCCGGCGGAAGCGCGCAATCGCGCTCGTGAAGCGCTTCTCGACCTTCTCCTTCAGTTCCGCCGGCGTGCCCGGCGCGGCGGGAATCGTCCCGGGATAGGCGTTGATCGAAACGAGATCGACGTTCGCGCTGGAGATGTCGTTATCGACGCAGTTGCACGCAAAGGTGATGAGACGCCCCGTGTCCTCCGCCCGAATCGTCTCGACCAGCCGATCCACAAGGGCCTTGCCGTCCGCCGTGTGGCTGGCGCATTCGTTGAGGAAGCCGTAGATGATGACGCTCGGATGGTTGAGGCTCGCGCGCACCATTTCGCGCGTCTGCTTGACCTGCATCTCGCAGAACTCGGCGTCCTGGGTCTCCTTCGGCGGGAAGGCGTTGTTCGTGTAGCCCTGCCCATTGCCCCAGCCCAGCGACTCCTCCCAGACGAGGACGCCCGCCTCGTCGCAGAAGTCGAGGAAGCGCGAGCTCTGCTGGTAGTGCGCCCCACGGATGAAGTTTCCGCCGACGGACTTCAGGTTCTGGATGTCGCGCAGCATCGTCGTCTCGCCTGTCGCCGCGCCTTCGAGGTGAGACGACTCGTGCCGGTTGAAGCCCTTCAGGAAAAGTTCCTTCCCGTTCAGGTACATCCGGCCGCCCCGCGCCTCGATCGAACGGATGCCGAAGCGCACGGCCGCCGGCTGGGCGACGACGTCCGCACAGCGCACGGCGAGCGTGTGCAGGGCCGGCGACTCCGGCGACCAGAGGCGGAAGCCCGGCACGCGCACGGTCGCGCGCCCGTTCTGCCACGTGGTCGCGACGGCCCGGCCGTCCACCCGAAGGTCGCCCTCCGGACGACCGCCGACGACCTCGACCTCGACTGTCCCCGTCTGGTAGTCGCGCGTGCGGACGAACACCTTCGGCGCGCGCTCGACGAGCCGCACGCCGTGGTAGAACCCGCCGTAGAAGTAGAAGTCGTAGTACGGACGCGCCAGCCGCACGCGCGGCCATTCGAGGATGTTGTCCACGGCGGCCGTGATCTCATGGTCGCCCGCCGCCAGCGCGCCGACCGGAATCTCCAGGCGCGCATAGGGATAGGCGTGAACGCCCAGGTCGCGGCCGTCCACCGCGAACGCCGCCCGAACGCCCATGCCGTCCACGACGAGCACCGCGTCCCGCATCGGCTCGACGAGCGTGAACGTCCGGCGGTAAAGGCCCGTGCCATGCTTCAGGTAGTAGCGCGGCAGGACGTCCCAGCAGCCCGGCACGGTCATCACGTCGTTCGCCTCGAACGCCGCGCGCGGCGTCGCCTCCAGCGGCTTGTCCTCCTCAAACCTGAACTGCCACGGGCCGTTCAGACAGACCGCCAGCGCGGCGGCGACCAGAGTTGTCATTTTCCTCTCTCCTTTTTCGTGTGTGAATAACCGCCCGATCCTCGCCGGGCATCCAAAATGGGTCAGATCGCCAGCATGGCGTCAATCGCCCGCTTCGCCCGCGCGGCGACGGACGGATCGACCTTGACCGGCGTCTTCATCTCGCGCAGCGACTCGGCGAGGTTCTCAAGCGTCGTCTTCTTCATGTTCGGGCAGACCAGCGCCTCGGACACGGGCACGAACGTCTTTTCCGGGTTCTCCTGCCGCAGGCGGTGGAGAAGCCCGATCTCCGTGCCGACGAGAATCGTCGACGCCGCGCTCTCCCGCGCGTAGCGGCACATGCCGCCCGTCGAGAGCCGTTCGTCCGCCGCGTCGCGCACGTCGCGCGCACATTCGGGGTGGACGAGGACCGGCGCGCCGGGATGCGCCGCGCGCGCGTCGGCAATCGCCTTCGCCGTGAGCCGCGCGTGCGTCGGGCAGTACCCCGGCCACAGCACGTACGTGCGGCCCTCCCGCGTCGCGATGTGGTCGCCGAGGTGCGAGTCGGGCACGAAGATGACTTCACGGTCGCGCGGGACGGTCGCCATCACCTTCTCGGCGTTGCCGCTCGTCACGCAGAGGTCGCACTCGGCCTTCACCTCGGCCGTCGAGTTCACGTAGCAGACGGCGATCGCGCCGGGGTGCTTCGCCTTGAGGTCGCGCAGCTGCGCGCCCGTGATCATGTCGGCCATCGGGCAGCCGGCCGTCGGGTCGGGGATAAGCACCGTCTTCGACGGATTCAGGATCTTCGCCGTCTCGGCCATGAAGTACACGCCGCAGAAGACGATGACGTCCGCCTCGACCGTCGCCGCCTTGCGCGCGAGCTCCAGCGAATCGCCCGTGAAGTCGGCGACGTCCTGCACCTCGCCGCGCGTGTAGTTATGGGCGAGGATGACGGCCTTGCGCTTGGCCGCGAGCGCGCGGATTTCAGCCGAGAGCATGGAAAATCGCCTCCAGGAATGCGTCGTAGGTCTCGAACGCCGGAATGTCCGGATTCGCCTGCTTGATGGCGTCCGTCGAGCGGAAGAGGAACCCGGCCTTCGACGCGCGGATCATCTCCAGATCGTTGAAGCTGTCGCCCGCCGCGATCGTCTCGAAGCCGCAGCCCTGCAGGGCCTTGACGGTCGTGAGCTTCGTGTGCGGACAGCGCAGCTTGTAGCCCGTCACGCGCCCGTCCGCGTCCGCGAAGAGCGAATTGCAGAAGAGCGACGGCCAGTTGAGCTTCTTCATGAGCGGCCGCCCGAACTGCTCGAACGTGTCGGAGAGGATCAGGACCTGCGCGCGTTCGCGCAGACGGTCGAGGAACTCGCACGCGCCGATAAGCGGCTCGATGCGGCCGATGACCTTCACGATCTCGTTGAGGCCCAGCCCGTGCTTCGCCAGCAGGTCGAGCCGCTCGCGCATGAGCTTGTCGTAGTCCGGCTCGTCGCGCGTCGTGCGCATGAATTCGGGAATCCCCGTCTCCTTCGCAAAGGCAATCCAGATTTCGGGCACGAGCACGCCCTCAAGGTCGAGGCAAACGATGTCCATGGAATGTGATGAGTGATAAGTTGTCGAGAGTAAATGAGAAAGCCGTTCTTTCTGTCGTATTATAGCAAATCCGCCGCTCAGCCGCACAGCCACGCCCCGACGCGGGGAATGCGCCGAAGGGCCATCGAAAGAAGCGAGGTGGCGAGGAACGAGACAAGCGCGGTCGCGAGAATCGCCAGCGGCGTCGCCAGGCGCGGCTTCAGGAGATCGCAGACCTCCGCCAGCACGAGCATGTGCATCAGGTAGGTGCCGTAGCTCGCCTCCGCGAGCGGACGGATCACGCAACGGTAGAACGCCCCGTCCGCCGTCAGCTTGCGGATGACGAGGAAGTACGCCGCAACCGTCAGCGCCACGCCCGTCGAGCAGAACTCCCAGCTCATCTCCAGGCTGACGGCCGTCGCGTACGGCGCCGCGACGGGATAGCCCGCCGCGTCCGGAATGCGCAGCAGGAACGGCAGCGCGACGGCAAGGTAGCCCACGCCCCACAGCGGCGCGGCGACCGCGAGCGTCCGCCGCCACGAGAGGGCCGGCGCGAACTTGCGGAACCAGAACCCCAGCAGCATGTAGCCGAAGAAGCCGCTCACGTACTGGAACGTCCCGAAGGCGTTCCACGGACACTCGCCGTAGAGATACGGCACGACGCCAAAGATCGGCGCGCCGTAGAGAAAGCCCCACAGTCCGCGCACGTAGGGGAAGAGCGTCGTGAACGCCCAGACGGCAAGCCAGCCGCGCACCTCCTTCTCGCTCGCCCGCTCGGCCCACGGCGACAGGAGCGGCATGAGGAGATAGAGGCCCAAGAGCATCGGCACGAACCAGAGATGGCCGCCGATGATGTCCGCCGGGAAATTGAAGAGCAGCTTGCCCCAGTCGCCGTCGAAGCGCGCCGTGTAGACGCACGTCCAGAGGGCGAACGGCACGGCGACGCGCAGGAGGCGGTGACGGAGAAACGCGCCCGTCGGCTTCGTCACCGGGAAGAGGAGATACGCGCTCGCCATCACGAACAGCGGCACGCACGCGCGAACCGCCGAGTCGATCCACACGGCCCACTGCGCGTCCCAACGCGAGGCGAAGAACGTGCCTTCGCCGCCGAGATAGAACGGCTCGCAGGCGTGGACGACCATCACCATCAGGCAGGCGATGACGCGAAGATAGTCGAGAAAGATGATGCGGTTTTTCATGGCGTTGACTCCTTTTAGGAATTCGTTCCCTGCTCTTCCAGCAGGCAGACGGCGTGCACCTCGATTCCGAGTCCGGCGCCAACGTCGTCCAGTTTCTCGTTCGTCTTGCCCTTGATCGAGATTCGGCCCTTGCCGACGTTCATCACGGCCGCAAGCCGTTCGCACATCAGGTCGACGGCCGGGCGCAGCTTCGGACGCTCGCAAATGACGGTCGCGTCGATGTTGCCGATTCCGTAGCCGACGGCGCGAACCTCCTTCACAACCGCCGAGAGCAGCGTTGTCGAGTCCGCGTCCTTCCAGCGCGGATCCGTGTCCGAGAAATGCGAGCCGATGTCGCCGAGGGCCGCCGCGCCCAAGAGCGCGTCGATGATCGCGTGGACGAGCACGTCCGCGTCGCTGTGGCCCTTCAGCCCCGTCTCGCCGGGGAACTCAATGCCGCCGAGGACGAGTCGCCGCCCCGTCTCGAACCGATGCGAGTCGTAGCCGAAGCCGATTCTCATGCGGCCGCCCCCGACTGCCCCATGCCGCGCAGCACGTCCAGGGCGTCCGCGACAAGCTGCGGCACGGTGAGCCGGTTCGCCGCCAGGAAGTCCGCGATGTTATAGCGGTCGGCGAACCTCTTCGCCACGCCGCGCACGAGCACCCGCATCGCCGTCGACCCGTAGTGGCGCGCGACCTTCTCGCCGAACCCGCCGTCAACGACGCCGTCCTCCAGCGTGACGACGAGCCGGTGGTCGGCCTTGAGCGCGTCAAGCGTCTCGGCGTCGAGTTCCGTCGCGCTGCGCGGATTGACGAGAGTAGCTGAAACGCCCTCCGCCGAGAGCGCGTCCGCGAGTTCCGCGCCGCGTTTGTAGAAATTGCCGAGGCCGAGAATCGCGATGTCCTTGCCGCGCCGCGTGACGTCGTAGTGGAGGTCGCCCGAATAGTCCGACAGAACCGTGACGTCGTTGTCGCGCACGCCATTCGACGGCTCGCGAATCGCGACGGGGTGCGCCGCGTGGCCGATCGACCAGTCGAGCATCGCGAAATACTCCCGCTCGCTCGTCGGACAGAGATAGACGAGGTTCGGAATGTTGGCGAGCAGCGGAATGTCGAACCAGCAGAGGTGGGTGACGTCATTCATCGTGGCGAGGCCGCCCGTCGTGACGAGAATCGTCGCCGGACAGTCATTGATGCAGAGATCCTGGCTCAGCTGGTCGTAGGCGCGCTGGACGAACGTCGAGACGACGCTGAAGACGGGCTTCGCGCCGCCTTTGGCCAGCGCGCTCGCGAACGCGACGGCGTGTTCCTCGCAGATGCCGACGTCCACGAACTGCCGCCCGGCCTTTTCGCGGTTCGCCTTCGTGAAGCCGAGCATCGCGGGCACGGCGGCGTTGACGACGACGACCGTCGGGTCGGCGGCCATCTTCTTCAGGAGGAAGTCGGCGACGCGGCTGCCGATCCAGCCGTCCCCGGCGGGCAGCGTGAGCGGACGGCCCGTGGCGACGTCGAACGGCGCCATGCCCCAGTGCCACGATTCCTTGTCCGTGACGGCCGGCGCCCAGCCGTGGCCCTTCTCGGTGTTGAGATGCACGACGACGGGACGCGGCGCGTCCTTCACGCGGCGGAACGCGGCCTCGACGGCGGGCTCGTCGTTGCCGTCCGCGACATAGACGTAGTCGAAGCCCATCGCCTTGAAGAAGTTGCAGGAATCTTCGCCGTTCGTCTCGCGCAGGCGCGCAATCGACTGGTAGAATCCGCCATGCGGCTCGGCGATGGACATCTGGTTGTCGTTGAAGACGACGATGAGGTTCGTGCCCTGTTCGGCGGCGTTGTTGAGGCCCTCGAACGCCTCGCCGCCGGAGAGCGACCCGTCGCCGATGACGGCGATGACGTTGAACCGCTCGCCGCGCACGTCGCGCGCCTTGGCCAGACCCGTCGCAAGCGACACGCTCGTCGAGGTGTGTCCGACGACAAAATGATCGTGCGGCGATTCGGACGGCTCGGTGTAGCCGGAGACGTCGTCATAATGCGCCTCGTCCACATAGGCCCGCATGCGGCCCGTCAGCATCTTGTGCGGGTAGCACTGGTGCGAGACGTCGAAGACGATCTTGTCGGTCGGCGAGTCGAAGACGCGGTGCAGGGCGACCGTCGCCTCGACGAAGCCGAGGTTCGGGCCGACATGCCCCGTGTGCTTGGACGCGCGCACGACGAGCGCCTGGCGCATCGCGTCGCAGAGTTCGCCGACCTGTTCCGCCGGAACGGCCTTGACGTCGGCAGGGCCTTTGATTGAAAGTAGATCGAACATGGGGGGGTTGTGTCCTTATTAGAGGTTATTCCAAATTTAGAGGGGCTGTTGAGCGGGCCATTGAATTCATCTTGACCAGTTTCTCCCAATCGACGCTTCCATCGGGAAGCGAATAATCCTGAAGAAACTCTTTCACGAACAGGTTCAGCTTGCACGTATATCGCCGCATGAACTCATC
Organism: uncultured Lentisphaeraceae bacterium; assembly: GCA_964636295.1. Classification (GTDB taxonomy): domain Bacteria; phylum Verrucomicrobiota; class Kiritimatiellia; order RFP12; family UBA1067; genus UBA1067. Next base: position 18,019 of record CAZWQY010000020.1, read on the forward strand.
GTTCCGCTCCTTGGCCATCTCGGACAGCGGCTCGATAATCGCCAAATACAAGTCGGGCTCTCCCGAAACAAACTCCCAGAAATCCTGTCCGCAGAGTTTTCGGTAAGCCCCCTTGTCGGGGTGTGCGTCTTTCCCGTAGCAGCACCCGTTCACGGCCTCGACATGCAGTCGGCTTTTGCTCGTGTGGAGAATCCGCGTCGCGGTCTTGAAATCGTTTTCCATCTTGCGCAGCTGTCCGCTGTTGCCCCAATTCGGCCCTGACTTAATCGAGACAAGATAATGAATGCCGTCTCTGTCCATTTCAAGGTCAATGCCTGCGGCACTCGATTTCTTCCCGCCAAAAACCTCCCCCGCAACAAAAATCGCCAGCCCCTCAAGCCAATCTCCGAAGACCGTCTCCTCAGAAGACGACAAATGGGAATCAAGAATGCCCTTGACGATTTCACTGGCCATGACCTGATTCTTTGCCCTGAAGAGATAGAGATTCTTCCGTGCCAACACGCGCTTCAGCTTCAGCTTGTCGAGGCCGGCCAACCGCGCCTCATGGAAATCGCCGATGCGTTCAACGACATACCGCTTGATTTTTCCGATAAGCTTCGCATTCATGAAGCCTCTCTCCTTTCTCTTAGGGACGAAACGACAGCGCGCTCGCGATTCTTCACGGCTAGAGCGCCGAAGACGCCCGTCGCACAAATCGCGCGAACGAGTTGGTCGATGACCGGGACGGAAACGCTGTTGCCAATCAGACGCATCCACCGCGTACGGTTTTCGGGCAAGATGAAGTCCGTCGGGAAACCCTGTATTCGACAAGCCTCCTGTCGCGTAATGCGCCGATAGCACTTCGTCCGATAGATCTCCTTCAAGAACTCGTCCCGATAGCCTTTGGCATCGCGGGCATGGAGCGGAATCGCCGTCACGTAGTCGCAGGAATCGCTGGCGACCAATGTCGGGAAGATGTTCGACGACGGGAGAAACACGCGATTGACGCCAAACAGGCCCGTGCTAATCTTCGTGTACCTGAAGTCATAGCGCGTCTCCACGGCCTCCACCTCGCCTTTCTCGCGAAGGGTTTCCAGCGTCCGCACAATATCAATCCGCGCCTTCCGCAACTCTTTTTCAAGTTTAAGCGCGTCCGGCACCAACACCCCATTCCGTGCATATGCGAGCAGTTTACTCTCACCATCCGTCAAAGTCTCACCGCTGCCACAGACGCGGTAGCGATAGATCTCTGGCTTCAAGATTCCTTTTCGGCAAAGCCCGTCGATGTCGGACTGTACGATTGACGAGTCGAGTTTCTGAAAATGAGCGAGCGAAAGCGGATTGCCGTCCAATGGCCCATACTCGCGATGCCGCCGATTCTTGAGCAAAAGCAGGCAAATCCGCTTTTCGCGCGATGTCGTCTCAAGGATATCCCATGAATGGATCGTTGTCTCGCCGTTTCGGATATCGTTGAGGAGAAAATAGTCGTTGAACCCGTTGTTGTTCGTCGAAAGGCTCGTTGCGCCCGCGCGCTTCCCTTTTGCCGTGCGCTTCGCCCTCGTCCAGGAGCGAGAGCAACCCACGCCGCCTCCCTCGGCAAAGTCATCCAAGATGTCATAAAGCCGAACAGCCCCAGCCGATTTCGGCGGAAGCTGGAACGCATCGAAATGCCGCTTATCGCGAAAGCCAACGATGTAGATGCGAACGCGACTTTGGGGCACACCGTAGTCAAAGGAATTCAAGACATGATAAGAGGCATGATAACCAGCCGCACGGATACGCGCAAGGATATAGTCAAGTGCCGCACGGTTGCGCGGATCAGACAGACCCTTGACGTTCTCGAACAGGAAGGCGCGCGGACGAGATTTGTTCAAAAGATAGAGCGCGTCATTCCACAACTGCCCCCGGTCGTCGTCAAAGCCAAGATTCCGCCCCGCAATCGACCAACTTTGGCACGGAACGCCCCCCGTCAGAAAATCGTGCCTCGGCAAGTCGCGAATTTTCGTTATATCTCCGTAATTCGTCTCACGGCTTTCGGGGTAGTTCGCCTCATACGCCGCAATCGCGTCCGCGTTAATCTCGCTGTAGCCGAGACAAGTCCCCCCATTCTTCTCCGCCGCCAAGCGAAATCCACCAATGCCCGCAAAAAGGTCAATGAACGTGAATTTCGGCTTTCCAACGGCCTCGCCCCGAATGACCGTTTCCGCAGCCATCCACGTGTTCTCCTGCTGTGCGCTCACCGTCATCTTTTCAACAAGCCTTTTGCCGAAATTATGCACACCTGCACGACCAAATGCAAAACTTCAACACTACGGACATACGGCGCGGAGGGCGATTTCGCGTTGCAGATTGTTGATCCACTGCGCGAGCTTCCGCGCGGAAATATTGCTCTCAACCACTCGGATCGAGTAGTGCTGCGCGTCCAAAAGGCACACGTCAACGATGACCTTGTACGACCGCTGCACGAGCGTACAGCGAATCGTCTGGGCATCGACTTCCGACGGTGTCCAGCGCCGATGGGTCGCCGCCATCACAACGGCATCTTTCAGGCTTCGCCCCGACGCCACCACGACGGGCATGTTTTCGACATCCACCGGGAACGTCGCGCCCGACCTGGACGACCAGCATCCGACAAGCCCCAGCGAACAGGCCATCACAACAACCATCAGTTTCTTCATGTGTCCTCCTTATTCCTTATTCCTTGAACCCCTCATCCGACTATCTCACGCATTGTTTTCTTCACTGCTTACGATGTAATACCCACCCGTTTTCTTGCTGCCGCGATGCTCGACCTTGTTGGCCGTGACGAGCGCGGCGAGCGCACGCTTGGCGGTCGCCACGCTTTTTCCTAGCCGCACAGCAATCTGCTCGCGATTCAAGCCTGGAGTTGTCTGAACAAGATTCAACACTGTCTGTTTTATCGGGTCATTTAACGGGTCATCCATCGGCTCATTCTTTCGTTCAAGTCCGAAGTCGAGCCGATAGCGCGTCTGCCCCGCCGTCCCGTCAAGCAGAAGAGCACCCATCTGCACCAGTTCGGCCAAATCGCGCGTCGCCGTCGGTTTCGAGACCTTCGTCATGCGCATCCACTTTGCTGTCGAAAGCCCAGACGCAACACCCGTCGGGCCACCTCGGAACATCAACTGAACAACTTTCTTCGCCCGTGCAGAAAGTTTCGCTTCATATTTTGACAGGAATACGCCCTTTGCCGAAACAAATTGTGCCGCCAAAAGGAAATCATCCAACGCCTCGGTCAAGACAGGGATGAAGAACTTTGCCCAAG
>CAZWQY010000020.1:21380-43078 GCA_964636295.1 uncultured Lentisphaeraceae bacterium
AAAAGGAAATCATCCAACGCCTCGGTCAAGACAGGGATGAAGAACTTTGCCCAAGTCGTCCAGTCAAGAGACCTCGATGCCCTGTAAAGTTCCTCGTAATAAGCCTTTCGATGACGATCGATGACAAGCGAAACAGGCAACACCAACGGCTGATCTAAGCCCTCGGCAAGCGTCTTCGCCACCAACGCACGACCGACACGTCCGTTTCCGTCCTCAAACGGGTGAATGGACTCAAAGTGAAGATGCAGCAACGCCGCCTTCAACGCAACGCCCTCGGTCCCCTTCGCCGGAGACTTCCATTTTTCAACAAAACGGGCGATTTCCGCCGGCACTCGCTCGCTCGGAGGCGCCTCGAAACGAATTTCGACCTCGCCGTAGGCATTCCGACGCACAACGCGCATGGGGTCGACATGCGAACGAAATGCGCCCGCACAAATGCCCTGTGAATCGCCCGCCAAAAGCGCGGCATGCCAAGAGCAAATCAACTTCGCGCTGATTCTCTTTCGCCAGTCCGCCCTGACCTGAAGCATCATCTGCGCAACCCCTTCGGCGCGCACATCGCGCACAAAGCCAAGAGGCGCACACGTCAAGCCCAATGCCTTGCAGATCGACGACATGACCACGCATTCATCAACCCGAATGCCCTCAATCGCACTTGTCGTGACCGCTTCGTCCACAAGCGCACTCATCACTGCATCCGAATTCTGCGGTCCTTCCAACGCAGCCCGCACACGGGAAAACGCCACCTCAAACGCCCGCAATTCATCACACAAGGCCGCGCGATCGCACATGAATTCTGGCCAGCCCCTTTGCTGCCAGTTGAATGTCGCCGCCGTCTCGGCGGCCTTTCGCGCGTTCGCCTTCTGCACTTTCTCCGCCATCTTTTCTTTTCAGCAAGCCTTTTGCCGACGATTATACCAAATCCAAAAGGTGTTTACGGCTCACGGTCATGACGCGATTCCCTCACGAGACAGGGCGGACGAAATTCGTCATCTGCCACGGCTCGGGCTGGGGTACGCCAGACGAAAGGCCCTTGACCATCCACGCGAGGTTATGGCCCAGCAGGCGCATCGTCTGCAGGCCCTCCGCATCCTGTTCGACTTCGCCCAGCGCGCGGCCATAGGCGATGTTCCAGTACTGCGACCCGGCGACGGGCATGCCAAGGATTCCGTAAAAGAGGTTCAACGTCTGAAACGCCGTGCTCGCGCCACCGCGACGGCAGACCGCGACGGACGCGGCGGGCTTGCCCCGGAGGCGCCCCGCCGCCGCGAAGAAGACGCGCTGCATCACCGACAGCAAGGCCCCGTTCGGCTGTGCGTAGTAGACGGGCGTGCCAAGGACAAGCGCATCCGCCGCCAGCACCTTCTCCAGAATCGCGTTCGCGATGTCGTCCGAAAAGACGCACCGCCCCAGTTCCGCGCACTTCCGGCAGGCGATGCAGCCGCGCACGGGCTTCACGCCAATCGGAACGATCTCCGCCGAAACGCCGTCCGCCTCAAGGGCAGCCGCGACTTCCTCCAACGCCCGTGCCGTGTTGCCGTTCGCGCGCGGACTTCCATTGATGAGCACTGCCTTCATTTCACTTCTCCTTTCGCCAGACACAAAGAACAATCGACTACGGGTTCGCCCGTCTTGCCGCCGCCTTGCAGAGCGCGCCCGTTCGGCCAGACCGCACGGCAGTAGATGCCGCTCGGACAGGCAAGCCCTCGCCCCTCCAGCAGCATCTCGCCCGATTCCAGCGATGCGGACGGAAAGACCTGCCCCAAGACGTTCTTCGCGACGATCTCGGAAAGGCCCGGCGTATGGGACGAAAAGAGGACGAACGCCGGGCGGTCGGACAGCAGATCCCGCACAAGCCCCAGCGTCTCCTGGAGGTCGCGCTCGATCTTGTACATCTCGCCGCCCGCGCCGCGCCCGAACGTCGGCGGATCGAGGATGACCGCCTCGTATCGCCGCCCACGCCGAATCTCGCGGCGCATGAACTTGTGCGCGTCATCGACAATCCAGCGAATCGGGCGGTCGTCGAGTCCATTCAGCCGCGCATTCTCGCGCGCCCACTCGACCATGCCCTTCGAGGCGTCGAGATGACAGACCTCCGCCCCGCCCAACGCCGCCGCCATCGTGCTGCCGCCGGAATACGCAAAGAGGTTGAGGACGCGCCCGCGCGCCCGTTCGCGAATCCATCGCCACTGCGCACGCTGCTCCGGGAAAATGCCGAGATGGCCAAAGTCCGTTCCACCCAGTCGAAAGCGGATGCCGGCCGTCTCGATCACCCACTCCTTCGGCAGGTTCGCACGGCCATGCCAGCGATTGCCCTCCTCGCGGTCAAAGGACGCATCCGCGCGCGACCAGTCGGCCGCGCCCTTCACTGGCCGCCAAAGTGCCTGCGAACACGGCCGCGCCAGAACATACTTCCCAAAACGCTCAAGCTTGCGGCCCTCGCCCGAATCAAGGAGTTCGTAATCTTCCATGGTGCGAAATTATACCAAAAAACGGCAACCTTGTAGAAAAGCAAAAAATCCGCGCCGCGCACGGATTTTCAATCAACTCAACCTAAGATTTGGTGGGCTATAGTGGATTCGAACCACTGACCTCTTCCATGTCAAGGAAGCGCTCTAACCAACTGAGCTAATAGCCCTCAATGGCGTGTAGTATATCAAAATCCGTTGCGCGCAACAAGGGGGTAAATGACTTTTTTGAATTTTTCTGCTCCCCGTGATTTGCTCGAACGCAAATGACGCATCCTGCGCATCAATCAAGCATTGCGCGGATGGGCCTTGGCGTAGACGTCGCGCAGCCGCTCGACCGAGACATGGGTGTAGACCTGGGTCGTCGAGAGGGAGGCATGGCCCAGCATCTCCTGAACAGCGCGCAGGTCAGCCCCCGCGTCGAGGAGATGCGTCGCAAAACTGTGGCGAAGCTTGTGCGGCGTCACGTCCGTCGACAGCCCCGCCTCCACGAGATACCGCTTCATCCGCCGCTCGACAAACGTCCGCGAGAGCGGACCAAGCGCATCCGAAAGGAAGACGGCCGCCGCACCGTCCGTCCGCGCCCCCGCGCGCGCCGCCGCCGCGCGCAGAGACGTCAGGGCCTCGCGCGCGGGCTGCCCCAAAATGACGAGACGATCCTTCGCCCCCTTGCCCGTCACGACAAGCGTGCCGCGCGCAAAGTCGATCTCGCCCCACGTCACGGGAAGGAGTTCGCCGATTCGGCAACCCGTCGAGTAAAGCGATTCGAACAGCGCCTTGTCACGCCACGCCGCATACTCGCCGACCGTGCCCTCGGCGAGATCCCGCAGCGGACACGCGAGAAAGCGCGCAAGTTCCTCGACCGAGAGGACTTTCGGCAGGGTCTTCGCCTTGCGCGGCCCGTGCAGGAGCGCAAACGGGTTGTCGATGAGCACGCCCTCGCGCTGAAGGTAGCGGCAGAACGTGCGCCCAGCCGCCAGCTTGCGCCGGACGGTCGTCGCCGTCGCCCCGCCGGAGGAAAACGCGACGAGAAACGCGCGCGCATCGGCATCGGAGAGATCTTGCCACGGGTAGGGCGGACGGGCCTCCGCCCCCCATTTCGCCGTCACGAGCTGCGCCAAGTCGGCGGCATACGCCGCATGCGTGTTCGGCGAGACATTCTGCGCGGCGAGGAGGTCGCGCAGAAAGTCCGCCACCTGCGGATCGCCGGACGCAAATCTATTCGGCGTCGTCCTTGTCATCGCCCGTCCGCAGACCGAGTTCGGCCGCCTTCGCGGCATAGTCCGGAATCTGGCTTCGGTAGATGGCCGCGACGCGCTTGAGGGCCTGCAGCTGGCGCGGCGAGAGCGAATGCCGCCGCTCGTACTGCTCGGTCAGCGAGGTCACGAACTCGTGGTCGTCGTAGACGCGCTTGCCGCGCTTGGCCTTCGGCCGCCACTCCGTGACGGTGTTGAAGAGCGCGAGGATCTTCGGCACGCCCGGATCGACCTTCTCGTTCCCGAACCCATCGGGCACGAACGGCAGAAGCCGCGCGCGAATGGCCTCGACGTCGTCAAGCCCGCCCGCGTTCGCGCCGACGGCGCGCGCGAGGATCACGAACTGCTTCATCGAAAGCGCCCGCCCGTGCTCGACCTGGTCGCGCAGCGACTTGATGAAGGGGTTCTTCTCCATGCCGCCGATGCGATCCATCGCCTCGAAGCAGAACGCGACCAGCTCCGGGTCGGCCTTCGGCGAGAGCGCCGCGCCGGCGGCGAGCCCCGCGTCCCGAAGACGCTCGGCGCAGTCGGCGATCTGCCCTTCGTAGAGAATCGCCATGCGCACAAGGAACTCAAGCTGACGCGCGCTCATCGGACGCTCGCCCTTCACGAATTGCTCGCGACAGCTCGTGAAGAACTTCTCGTCGTTGTATTCGCGCTTGCCGACCTTCTTCGGCTCCTTCCATTCGCGGACTTCGCCAAGGAGCGAGAGGACGAGGTCGAACTTCGCGCGATCCGGCGGCGGAACGGGTTTCGGCATCGACTTCAGGAACGCGCAGTAGAACTCGCTGAGCATCTGGTTCATCGGCTCGCCCGACGACTCGACCTTGTCCAGCTCGGCCTCCATCCGCGCCGTGAAGCCAACGGAGAAGAGCGCGTCCATGTTCTTCACGAGCCAGTCGCAGACGAGGACGCCGCGCTCCAGCGGCACGAGCTTCTTCTTCTCGGTCTTCGCGTACTCGCGCATCTTCAGGGTCTCGATCGTCTGCGCATACGTCGACGGACGGCCGACGCCGTTCTCTTCGAGCGCCTTGATGAGCGACGCCTCCGAATAGTGCGACGGGCCTTTCGTCTGCTTCTCGTCGCACAGCCAGCGCAGGGCCTCAAGGGCGTCGCCCGTCCCGACGTCGGGCAGGTAGGCGACCTCGTCCGTGTCCTCGTCGTCCTCGCCGTCCTTCGTCTTCTTCTTGAGCGAGAGCTTCATGATCTTGAGGAAGCCCTCGAAGTCGACGACCGTGGCGGAAGCCGTGAAGAGGTAGGCGTGCGCGATGCCCGGCTTCACCGCCTCGATCGACAGCGTCTTCACGGTCGTCTTCGCGTCCGCCATCTGGCTCGCGACGAACCGCCGCCAGATGAGGTCATAGAGCTTGAGCGCCGCCGCGTCCATCCCCGCCTCGCCCGCGCGCTTGGGCGAAAGATCGACGTCGGTCGGACGAATCGCCTCGTGCGCGCCCTGGGCCTCGACGCCGCCCTTCGCCTTCGTGACGAAGAAATTGGGCTTCTCCGGATAGAACTCCGGCCCGCAGAACTTCTCGATGAACGCCTTTGCCGCCGCGCGCGCCTGGTCGGAGACGTTCACGGAGTCGGTTCGCATGTAGGTGATGCGCCCCTGCTCGTAGAGGGCCTGCGCCAGCTTCATCGTCTTGCCGGGCGAGAAGCCCAGGACGCTGGAGGCCGTCTGCTGCAGCGTCGAGGTCGTGAACGGCGGCAGCGCATGGCGCACCTTCGGCTGGGCCTTCACGTCCGCGACCTTGAGCGCGGCGTTCGCGAGGTCGAGGATGAGGCGGTTGGCGACCTCCTTCTCGCGGATGTCGGGCTTCTTGCCGTCCAGCCGCGCGAGCTTGGCGACGAACGCCTTCGCGTCGCCCGGCTTGCGGGCCTCGACGCCGAGAAGCTGGTAGGTCTCCGGCACAAAGGCGTCGATCTCGCGCTGGCGCTCGACGAGGAGGCGGAGCGCGACGGACTGCACGCGCCCGGCCGAAAGCGTCCGGTTGTTCGCGCAGTTCACGTTCTTCCAGAGCAGCGGCGAGACCTTGTAGCCGACGAGGCGGTCGAGGATGCGCCGCGCCTGCTGCGCATCGACGAGCGGCATGTCGATGTCGCGCGGCGCGGCGACGGCCTTGAGCACGGCCGACTTCGTGATCTCGTTGTACGTGACGCGGCGGAACGGCTTCTCGCCCGCGACGGGCGCGAGGACTTCCTTCAGATGCCAAGCGATGGCCTCTCCCTCGCGGTCAGGGTCGCTCGCGAGATAGACTTCGCCCGATTCCTTCACGGCGCGCTTCAACTCGGAAACGACCTTCTCCTTGCCCTCCGAAACGACGTAGGTCGGCGTGAACGTCCACGATTCGGGCCCCGTCTCCTCAATCTTGATCGCGCCGTTCTCCTTCGGCAGGTCGCGGATGTGGCCGACAGACGACTTGACGACGAACTCGCCGCCGAGGTACTTCCCAATCGTCTTCGCCTTCGCCGGCGATTCCACAATGAGCAATTTCTTTTCCATGCCGGAAATTATACCACAATTCGGCAACCCTTTTCAGCCGCCCTGCGACCGCCGTCAGCCGGGCAGATGCGCAAGCCGATCGTGCAGCGAAAGCCGGAACGGCAGATCGAAGCACAGCGGACGCAGCATCCGGAAGACGCGGCCGGAACGGACGCGAAGCGTGCCCGGAACCTTGCCGCGCCGGACGATTTCACGGAGAACCTGCACCGGCAGCGCCTCCCAGAGCGTGCGCAGACCGCCCTCCGGCGTCAGCGAGACACGGCTCGAAAACGCCGTCTCGCCCGTCGTCCCGTCCACCGCCAGAAGCTCGTAGACGCAGCGCGGACGCGCCTCCTTCGTCATGACGTTCGGCAGAAGACGGAAGTCGAGGTCCAGCACGTCCGCCGCGACGAGCGGCAAGTCCTTCGCCGACTGGATGAGCGTCTTCGGAATCGACAGCGTCTCCGTGTGCGGCGGCGGATCGGGAATCGCCAGCGGCTCGTCGCGCCACGCCCCCTGCGCATCCTCGACGCGCGCGAAGACGGCGCGCTCGTCCGCGAAGCGAAGCGGAAGGCGCGGATCGCCCTCGACGCGCAGGAAGATGCCGTAGGCCTCCCAGAGAACCTTCGCGACCAACTCGCGCGCCGGGCCGTCCGCAACCTCCTGCGGCATGAAGCCCGTGTCATAGCGGAGAACCTTGGTCGCGCCGTCCGCCAGCACGACGAGCTCGAAGTGCGGGAACTCGATCGGCGAGGAATAGAACCCGAAGTTGCCGTCCATCCGCGTGCGCACGAAGTCGTGCAGGGTCTGCCAACCCTCCAGAAGGAGCAGCCGCACCTTGACGGGCTTTCCGTCGCCCTTCATGACCGTGCAGAAGTAGGGGAACGCCGTCCCGCGCGGCTTCACCGCGAAATTGTAGGGCAAGAGGGCGTCCCAGAGGCCCAGGTCATCCATCCGGCGGCCAATCGTCTCGGGGTCGTGCTGCATGGCTTCGGTCTCCTCTCCTCAGAAGAACGTCATCTGCCCCGGCATGTCCGAGAGACGGCGGCGCGGCTTGCGCACGGCCTTCGGCGCATTGACGTCCAGTTCGTTCGCCTCCAGGTTGCGAAGGATCTCGCCCGCGCGCGCGACGACCTCCGTCGGCAGTCCGGCCATCGCGCCGACGTGGATGCCGAAGCTCTTCTCGGCGACGCCCGGCGCGATGCGCCGCAGAAAGACGATGCGCCCGCCCTCCTCCTTCACCTTCACCGTGTAGTTCTTGATGCCCGCGAACGTGTCCGCGAGATCCGCGAGCTCATGGTAGTGCGTCGCGAAAAGCGTCTTCGCCTTCGCGCCCGCCTTGCCGTGCAGGTACTCGGCGACCGACCACGCGATCGAGATGCCGTCGAAGGTCGACGTGCCGCGGCCGATCTCGTCGAGGACAATGAGCGAGCGCGGCGTCGCGTTGTTGAGGATGTTCGCCGTCTCCTGCATCTCGACGAGAAAGGTCGAACGCCCGCGCGCGAGGTCGTCGCCCGCGCCAATCCGTGTGAAGACGCGGTCGAGGACACCAATGCGCATCTTCGTCGCCGGGACGAACGAGCCGACCTGCGCCATGACCGCGAGCGTCGCGACCTGGCGGATGTACGTCGACTTGCCGGCCATGTTCGGCCCCGTGATCAGCAGGATCTGGTCCGTCGTCGTGTTGAGGAACGCGCCATTCGGCACGAACGGCTCCGCGTCCGCCAGCTGCTCGACGACCGGATGGCGCCCATCGACGATCTCCAGGGCGTCCGAGTCGTCCACCACCGGCCGCACGTAGCCCGCCGCGAGCGCGCGGTCGGCAAGCGCAAGCGTCGCGTCCAGCGCGCCGAGCGCAAGGGCCGTCCCCTGGATTTCGACCGTCTTCGCCGCGATTGCCGTGAGGACGTCTCGGTAGAGCCGCTGTTCAAGCGCAACGGCCCGCTCCTGCGCGCCGAGGACTTTCTGCTCGTATTCCTTGAGTTCGGGCGTGACGAACCGCTCGGCCGACGTCAGCGTCTGGCGCCGCACGTAGTCCGCCGGGGCCTGCGCGGCAAAGCTCTTCGGAATCTCGATCAGGAAGCCAAAGGCCGGCACGTGCTTCACGCGCAGCTTGGCAAGCCCCGTGCGCGCCTGTTCGCGCGCCTGGTACTCGGCAATCCACTGGCGGCCCTGCGTCGCGATTTCGCGCAGCTCGTCGAGTTCGGACGAATGGCCCGGCGCGATGACCCCGCCGTCCGAGAGGAGCATCGGCGGATCGGCGACAATCGCGCGATCGACGAGGGCGACGATCTCGACCTGAGAGGCCAGCGCGAACCGGACAGGCGCGGCCATGCCCTTCAGCTTCTCCCGAATCTCCGGCAGGGGGCGCAACGACGCGGCCAGACCCCTCACGTCGCGCGGATTGGCGCGGCCCGCATCGACCTTGGCGATCAGCCGCTCCAGGTCGCGAACGCCCGAAAGGAGCGCGCGCAGCCCCGACAGCGCGGCGCGATCCTCGACGAACGCCGCCACGGCGTCAAGCCGCGCGTTCACGTCCGCCGCGCGCGCAAGCGGCCGCGCGATCCAGCTGCGCAGCATCCGCGCGCCCATCGGCGTCTTCGTGACGTCCAGGACGCCGAAGAGCGACGCCATCTTCGCGACCTCGCCGACCGGCAGAAGCTGGAGGTGGCGCAGCGTCCCCGAATCGAGGACGAGCGCGTCGTCGGACTGCCGCAGACGCACCGTGCGCACATGGGCAAGGGAATGGCGCAGCGTCGTCCCGACGTAGTAGAGGAGCGCGCCCGCCGCCGAAATGAGGTCGCTCTTTCCCGTGAGGCCGAAGCCGTCGAGCGAGAGCACCTTGAAGTGGCGCGTGAGGCAGTCAAACGCCGCATCGAGGGAAAACGTCCAGCGGTTCTCGTCCGTCGCCTGCAGCATCTCGGCGGGCGTCTCGCGCGCAAGCGTCTCGTCGAGCTTCGCCTGCGTGGGAAACTGCTCGACGACGAACTCGCCCGTCGAGAGGTCGAGAAGCGCCAGCCCCAGCCCCGACACGGCGGCGACGTAGTTGTTCGCCGTCTCGTCCAGGAGCCCGTCCTCCGTCACGGTGCCGGGCGTGACGATGCGCGTCACCTCGCGCCGCACAAGGCCCTTCGCCGTCTTCGGATCCTCGACCTGGTCGCAGAGGGCCGCCGTCTTTCCCGCGCGGATAAGCTTGGCGAGGTAGGCGTCAAGCGCGTGGTACGGCACGCCGCACATCGGCTGGTCGTTGCGATGCGTGAGCGTCGCACCGAGGATCGGCGCGGCGACAATCGCGTCCTCGCCGAACATTTCGTAGAAATCGCCGAGGCGAAACATGATAATCGCACCCGGTGGCACCTCGCGCTTGATCGCAAGGTACTGTCTCATCATTGGCGTCAATTCAGCAGCCATTCGTCTCTTCCAAAGAACCCCTGATAAACGAGTAAAGTAAAGAACCGCGATGGGGAATTATACCAAAAAACGGCCGCGCGCGTGATGCAACGCGCGCGGCAAATGCGAAATTCTCGGCAACGCTATTTCGCGGCGCCGGACGGGGTCGAGCCGACGAGGGCCCACAGGGCGTCGACCATCTTCGCGGGGTCGGTTTCGCCCCCGACCTTCGCCTCCATCGGACACGACGCGCTCAGGTCGCGGTTCAGAATCTTCGGCACGAGCCGGTCGGCCGTCGCCGTGACCCCGTGCGCCTCCAGGAGCGCCTTCGCGTCCTCGCCCATGAGCAGGCCGTGGACGCGCCGCGCCCGCCCGACGACCGCAATCGCCGCCGCCGCGCGCCCGATCACTTTGTCCACGACAAGTGCGTGACGCAACGCGCCCGCGTCCAGAAGCGAGAGAATGGGCCGCAGCCCCCGCCCCTCCGCACGCGCGCCGATGACGCCGTCCCGCGCCGTCACGACCGCCGCGTCACCGCGCCGCACGAGCGCCGCCATCTCCGCCACGAGGTCGGCCTCGACAAACGGCCGCACCACGCGCTGCCGGTCGAAGCCCTTGACGAAGATCGCCGGCAGCGGACGCGACGGACAGACATGTTCGCACGCGCCGCAGCCGATGCAGAGGTCGCGGTTGACGACGGGGAAGCCGCCGACGAGCGTAATGGCCTTGACGGGACACTTGCGCTGGCACGCCGTGCACGGCACGCCCTGCGTCGCGCGCAGACAGCGGTCTTTCTTCCAGATCGCGTGGCCCATGTGAATGTCGCGCCGCGCCACGTGGTCGAGGACGCGCAACGCCCCCGCCGGACACGCCGCCGCGCACTTCTGCGGACACGCCAACCGACAGTGCGAACGGCGGAAGTCCATCTTCGGCTGTCCGAACGTCGCCAGGGCCGTCGAAGGCACAAGGCACTTTTCGGGACACGCCGCCACGCAGGCGTCGCATCCGACGCAAAGGCGGTTGAACAACGCGCGATCGACCGCGCCCGGCGGCAGGACTTCCGCCGGCCGCGCCGGCACGCCCGGCAACGAGACGGGAGAGAATCCGCCGTCCACCGTCTTTTCGCCAAGTTCCGCCGCCGCGAGAAGCCCGAGGCCGTGCAGAGTCTCGCGCCGCGTCACGCCGTCCGTCGCGGCAGCCGCCGTCTTCGTCTGTGCGGCAAAGCACTTCCGGCAATTCCCGCAACCGTCCTTCAGGTCAATCTTGTTTGGACGCCGCGCGCCGCGCGCGAACAGGTTGAAGAGCGTCCCCGCCGGACAGACCCAGTTGCACCACGTGCGCCCCGATCCGAGGGCCGCGAGCACCAGCACGCCCGCCGCAAGCAGAAGCCCCGGAACAAAGCCGACGAGGGCCTTTCCGAGAATCGAATACGGCGTCAGCGCCCAGCCGAGCGCACCCAGTCCGCCCGCGATCAGCCCCGCCGAAACAGCGAAGACGCTCCAGCGGACAAACCGCTGCGCGCGCGTCTCCGGCAGGCGCGTGCAGACGCGCCGCACGTGCGTCTTCGGATGCGCGAGCGCGTGGACGACGCTCTGCAGGATGCCGAGCGGACACAGCCACGTGCAGAAGAAGCGGCCGACGAGCGGCGTCAGGAGAAGGACGACCAGGAAGACGAGCGTCGGCGTCGGCTGAAGGCGCAGGGCCTTCGCCGTCGGCAGTCCGTAGAACGCGCCGCACACGGCGGTCAGGGACAGGAGCGCCACAAGGCGCAGAAGCGTCTTCTTCATTTCGCCACCTCCTGATTCTTCAGTTCGTCGATCCAGGCGTCGATTGCCGCGATCTCGCGCGGGATGTCGATCGACTGCGGACAGTGCGGCGAACAGCGTCCGCACCCCGTGCAGTGGTCGGCGCGGCGCAGTTCCTCCGGAACTGCCTTGGCGTAGTCCCGCAGAATCTCCTTCGCGGACGGCTTCGTCTTCGCGGTGAGGACGGCGTTGCGGAAGTTCAGCAGCGAGACGATGTCCAGCCCGTAGGGACACGGCATGCAGTAGTTGCAGCTGTTGCAGGGAATCGTGTTGAGCGTCAGCAGACGCTGGGCCGCGCGTTCAAGCGCGGCGAGTTCGGCGGCGCTGCACGGCTTGAGCGGCGAAAACGTCGCGAGATTCTCCTCGATGTGCTCCGTGCGCGTCATGCCCGAGAGGACGGTCATCACCTTCGGGAACGAGCCGCAGAAGCGGAACGCCCACTTCGCGAGCGTCGCCTCCGGGTCGAGCGGCGTCAGCTCCTGGGCGAGCGCGTAGTTGTAGCGCGCAAGGCGTCCGCCGAGAAGCGGCTCCATGATGACGACGGGAATGTTCCGCTTCGCAAGCGTCTCGTAGAGGTATTCGGCGTTGAGGTTGCGCGCGTTCACTTCCTTCGCGTGCCGCCAGTCGACGTAGTTCATCTGGATCTGCACGAAGTCCCACTTGTACGTGTCGTGGTGTTCAATGCACCAGTCGAAGGCCTTCGGGTCGCCGTGGTAGGAGAAGCCGAGGTTCCGGATGCGCCCCTGCGCGCGCAGGTCGGCGCACCAGTCGATCGCGCCGTTTTCGACATAGCGCTGCGCGAACGTCGAGAAGTCCTTGCCGTTGCCGACGGAGTGGAGAAGGTAGTTGTCGATGTAGTCCGTCTGGAGGGCCTTGAGCGAATTCTCGAACATTTCCTTGCAGGCCGCCAGCGGATACTGCTGGGGCGCGAAGTTCGAGAGCTTCGTCGCGATGATGTAGTCCTTTCGATCGTAGCCGCTCGCCTTCAAGGCCGTGCCGAGGGCCGCTTCGGACTCGCCTCGGCAATAGGCGGGCGACGTGTCGAAGTAGGTGACGCCGCCGTCGAGCAGCATCTTGACCTGGCGGTTCAGGAGTTCCTGGTCAATGGGCGAATCCGAATACCCCTGCCCCGCCCAGCGATTGGCGTGCCGGCCGTCCACCGTCGCGAGGCGCATCGCCCCGTAGCCGAGGAGCGACACCTTCTTTCCGTCCAGCGTATAGTGTGTCGTCATGTCGTTTCTCCCTGTTTTCCGTCACGGCCCAAAGCGACGCCGAGCCGTCCGTGCCCGTCTTCGTTCGGACACCGACCGGCCGGCTGCATCCAGCCGAAATCTGCGGCTTTCGCGCGCGTCAGAAATCGAGGTTGCGCACGTTGAGCGCGTTGTCCTCGATGAACTTGCGGCGCGGCTCGACCTCGTCGCCCATGAGGAGCGTGAACATCTGGTCGGCCTTCACCGCGTCTTCGAGCTTCACGCGCAGCATATGGCGCTTCTCGGGATTCATCGTCGTGTCGTAAAGCTCGTCGGCGTCCATTTCGCCGAGGCCCTTGAAGCGCATGATCGTGAGGCCCTGCTTGCCGTGGTTGCGCACGTCGTCGAGAAGCGTCACGAGCGGCCCGTTCGCCGTCGGCGCGTTCGTGCCGAACCAGTCCTCGGCCACGTAGCCGAAGCCGGCGAGCGACGAGAACTGCTTCTTGAGCATCGATGCGCCGGAACCCTGCGCCGACTCGTCCGTCAGGAGCGTGGCCGCGTCGAACCCGCGCTCGGCGACAAGCTTCGCCGTCGCCTCGATCTCGGCGAGGAGGACGAGGAGCGAGCGCGCGCGTTCCTTCTCGAGCGGCGCGCCGTCTTTCCCCTTCACCTCGAAGTCGTCAAGACCGAGCGTCAGGAGCTTCTCGGTCAGCTCGCCGTCCGTAAGGACGTATTCCGTCTTCTTCTTGCGCTCGACCTTGTAGAGCGGCGGCTGCGCGATGTAGACGTAGCCCTTCTCGATCAGTTCGGGCATGCGCCGGTAGAAGAACGTCAGGAGGAGCGTGCGGATGTGCGCGCCGTCGACGTCGGCATCGGTCATGATGACGATCTTGTGGTAGCGGGCCTTCGACACGTCCCACTCCTCGCCGAAGCCGCAGCCGATCGCCGTGATCATCGTGCGCACCTCGTTGTTCGCGAGCATCCGGTCGATGCGCGCCTTCTCGACGTTGATGATCTTGCCTCGGAGCGGCAGGATCGCCTGCGTCGCGCGGTTGCGGCCCTTGCACGCCGAGCCGCCGGCCGAGTCGCCCTCGACGAGGTAGAGCTCGGTCTTCGACGGGTCGCGCTCGGAGCAGTCGCGCAGCTTGCCGGGAAGCGAGAGCCCGTCCATGACGCCCTTGCGGCGCGTCGATTCGCGCGCGGCGCGCGCGGCCTCGCGGGCGCGGTTCGCCAGAAGCGTCTTCTCGATGACCGTCTTCGCGACGGCGGGGTTCTCCTCGAAGAACGTCATCAGCTTCTCGGAGACGATGCCCGAGACGATGCCGTCGACCTCGCCGTTGCCGAGCTTCGTCTTCGTCTGGCCCTCGAACTGCGGCTGGGGGACCTTCACGCTCACGACGACCGTCAGGCCCTCACGCATGTCGTCGCCCGTCAGCGAGGCCAGTTCCTTCTCTTTGATGAGCTTGCTCTGCTCGCCGTAGCTCTTGACCGTCGCCGTCAGCGCGCGGCGGAAGCCGGAGAGGTGCGTGCCGCCTTCGATCGTGTGGATGTTGTTGCAGTACGTCTGCTCGATCGTCGCGTACGTGTCGGTGTACTGCATCGACACCTCGGCCTGGATCGTGTACGTGCCGTCGAGGCGCGCGCACTCGCGCTGGCCTTCGAAGTGGATGACGGGCGACAGCGGCGACTTGTTCGCGTTGAGGTAGCCGACGAAGGCGTCGATGCCGCCCTCGTAGTGGAACGTCTCCTCGAAGAACTTGCCGTTCTCGTCGCCCTCCTCGTCCTTGAAGTGGATCGTCACGCCCTTGTTGAGGAACGCGAGCTCGCGCAGGCGCGCGGCGAGGATGGCGGCCTTGAACTTGCGGCAAGTGAAGATCGTGTGGTCGGGGAAGAACGTGACGGTCGTTCCCGTCTCGTCGCCGCACGGCCCGACGACCTCCAGCGGCTTCGTGACGTGGCCGCGCGAGAACTCGATGTGGTGCAGCTTGCCGCCGCGCTTCACGTCGACCTTCATCCAGTCGGAAAGCGCGTTCACGCACGAGACGCCGACGCCGTGGAGACCGCCCGAGACCTTGTAGTTCGAGCCGTCGAACTTGCCGCCCGCGTGGAGAACCGTGAGGACGACCTCGATCGCCGGCTTGTGCTGCGTCGGGTGCATGTCAACCGGAATGCCGCGCCCGTTGTCGCGCACGGTGAGCGACCCGTCGCGGTTGATGATGACGTCGATGAGCGAACAGTAGCCGGCGAGCGCCTCGTCGATCGAGTTGTCGACCACCTCGTAGACGAGGTGGTGGTAGCCGCGCTCGCCCGTGTCGCCAATGTACATCGCGGGGCGCTTGCGCACCGCCTCCATGCCCTCCAGGACCTGGATGTTTTCCGCGTTGTAGTTGCCGTTCTGTTCCTCTGCCATTCCGATTGTCTTTCTCTGGAAATCCTGCCTCTTTCTTATCCGCGTATTATACCAAAAAACTGCGGTTTACGGACGAAACAATGTCAGATGCAGTAGTCGAGAACCGCCCCCGACTGCGGGGCGCGGCGCAGGATCGACGCCAGCGTCACCTTCGCGAGCGTCGCCGCAAAGGAGGCGTTCACGTCCGCCCACACGCGCCGCGCAAGACAGGTCTCCTGGCGCGGACAGGGCGGCGCGTCCGGCAAGAGGCAGTCCAGGATGGCCAGCGGCCCCTGGACGGCCTCGACGACGTCCAGGAGGCGGATGTCGTCCGGACTCATCGCCAGCTGGAAGCCGCCGACGTTGCCGCGCACGCTGCGCAGCAGCCCCTTGCGGCGAAGCTGCACGACGATGCGCGAGAGGAACTTTTCGGAAATCTGCTGGGCCTGGGCAATCGCCGCGCCCGTGCGCGGCGTCTCGCGCGACGCCTGCACGGCCACGTCCAAAAGGATCCGAAGCGCGTAGCGCGCCTTGGCGGAGACCTTCAGGGCCTTCTGCGCACACGCGGCGGACGACGTACCCTTCCGCGCCATGGCCGCCTCAGACCATGCCGCCGTTGACGGAGATGACCTGCCCCGTCACGTAGGCCGATTCCTCGCCCGCCAGCCAGGCGACGCAGTTGGCGATGTCCTCGCCCGTGCCGAAGCGCTTCAGCGGAATCGACTCGGCGTACTGCTTCTTCAGCTCGTCCGGCAGCTTGTCCGTCATCGCCGAGACGATGAAGCCGGGCGCGACGGCGTTGCAGCGGATCTTGCGGCTGCCGAGCTCCTTCGCGACCGTCTTCGTGAGCGCGATCACGCCGCCCTTCGAGGCCGTGTAGTTGGCCTGCCCCGCGTTGCCGGTGATGCCGACGACGGACGTGATGTTGACGATCGAGCCGCCGCACGGCGCGCCGTCCGCCCCCTTGTTCTTCATCATCGGACGCGCCACGGCGCGCGTGAAGAGGAACGTGCCCTTCAGGTTGATGTCCACGACGAGATCCCAGTCCGCGTCGCTCATGCGCATCAGAAGACCGTCCTTCGTCACGCCCGCGTTGTTGACGAGGATGTCGATGCGCCCGAACTGATCCAGCGTCGCCTTGACGCAGGCCTCCACCTCGGCCGCGTTCGAGACGTCGACCTTCTGGCAGAGCGCCGCCCCTTCGCACGCGTCAATCGACCGCGCGACCGCGACGACCGTCGCGCCCGCGTCGGCGAGCCGCTTCACGATGGCCGCGCCAATGCCGCGCGACGCCCCGGTCACGATCGCGACCTTGCCCTTCAAAGACGTACCCATGTCACAGCACCTCCAGCGTTGCGTCCAGCGAGGCGAGGTCGGCGACATTCGCCGTCTTCAGCGTCGCGTCGATCTTCTTGACGAGGCCCGACAGCACCTTGCCGGGGCCGAACTCGACGAACGTGTCGCAGCCGAGCGCCTGCGCCGCCGCGACATCCGCCGCCCAGTTCGTCGTGCCGGTGACCTGCTCGAGCATGAGCGCCTTGATCGCGCCCGGATCGGACGCATGCGGCTGGCCCGTCACGTTCGAGAGGACGGGGAACTTCGGCGCGCGAAACGTGAGGCCGTCCAGGACGGGCGCGAGCTTTTCGCGCGCCGGGGCCATGAACGGCGAGTGGAACGCGCCGGCCGTCGCCAGCGGAATCGCCCGCTTGATGCCGAGTTCCTTCGCCTTCGCCGCCGCCGCCGCGATCGCGTCCTTCGAGCCGGAGAGAACCTGCTGCGCCGCCGAGTTGACGTTCGCGACCGTGCAGCCCGTCGCGTCGCAGAGGGCCGCGAGCTGGTCGGGCGTCGCGCCGACGATGGCGATCATCCCGGACGGCGTCGCCGCGCAAGCCTCCTGCATGAAGCGGCCGCGCGCCTCAAGAACCGTCAGCGTCGCGTCGAAGTCGAGGACGCCCGCCGCGCAGAGCGCGCCCCACTCGCCGAGCGAAAGGCCCGCCGCGCAGGCGAAGTCCGTCGGACGCCGCTTCTGGAGCGCCACGTAGGCCGCATAGCTCGTCACGAAGATGGCCGGCTGGCAGACGTTCGACTTCGTCAGTTCCTCCGCCGGGCCTTCAAAGCAGATCTTCTTCAGGTCGAAACCGAGGACGGCGTTCGCCTTGTCGAAGAAGCCCATGATCTCGGAATCCGCCTCGGCGAAGTCCTTGCCCATGCCGGGGACTTGCGCGCCCTGTCCGGCAAAGATGCAGCATTTGCTCATGTTCTGTCTACCCTTTCGTCTTTTGAATTCGATCGTCCGTAGTATACCACAAACCCCGCCCGCGCGAAACCCCGCGCAACTGGCAACATCTAAGAAGACGCCATCACCCTCATTCGCGTCTCCAGCGTTCGGCCATCGCGGGCGTGTAGAGCGGGTTCGCGTACTCCGGGTCGATGCGCGCGCGCGGCAGGACGCGCCGCGTGTCGTCCTCGCCCCAGAGCGATGTTCGTCTTGCCGCTGCCGTAATGTCCGTCAAAGAGAGTGAGACGCTTTCCGTAAAGACCTCGAATACGCGCCCCTCGGCTGAATCCGCGAGATGCGTTCGATTTCCTCTTCCGGCAACTGCGCGGCAATTCGTTCCATGATGCCCTTCAGCCTTGCGTTCATCTTCACGCCGCGCTCCTCGGCACGCCGCAAGATTCCTCGACAACCCACAGGCGAGATGAAGACGCGTTCCTCGGCATCCGTGTCAATGACATCCGCAATGTTCGAACGGATGATATGTTCGGGTGTGCACGTCGTATTAATCGCCGAACCATCCGAAAGGCGAACAATCTCGCCCTCAAAGCCAAAGTAAGAAACCTCGTCAAATGTCCGACAATGCGAAACAAGCGCAAAGTCAGACGTCCGAATTCCAATGTCCTCTAGCCGTTCTGCGTCAAACAGGCGTTCGCCAATCCACCGAACGACAGGGACTGCCCACGAATTCCCGACGCCCTGATAGCGATTGGTCGGGCGGGCAAACTCAACATCCGTGTAGCCGTCTGGGAATCCCATCAGCCGTTCTGTTTCCAGTGGAGTCAGTCGCCGCAGCCGCCCGTCTTCGGACACGTAGAGAGAGCCGTTATAGGCCGCCGCGTTCCCATTCCACTTCGTTCCATACGCCGAATACAGGCAATCCGTGTAGGCGCGGAAGACCTCAAACCGCTTGCCACCCTTTTCAAAAGACAACGGCACGCAGGGATACGCGCCAAGAGCACCCCGATGCCTCTCAAAGAGCACATTCTCAGGAGCGAAGTCCTTTCCCCCCGCCACGACATACAACCGCTTGCGTTGCTGAGGAACGCCGAAAAACTTTGCGTCCAGCACTCGCCATGCAACATTGCGCTTCGGGCCGCGAACAAGTCCCGCATTCGGCCAACGGCCAATGGGCAAGACATCTTTGCACCCGGCCAATCTCGACACAAAGCAGCCAAACGCATTTGTCCTGTCCT
The DNA here is from genome assembly GCA_964636295.1 of uncultured Lentisphaeraceae bacterium. Taxonomy (GTDB): domain Bacteria; phylum Verrucomicrobiota; class Kiritimatiellia; order RFP12; family UBA1067; genus UBA1067. Next base: position 39,832 of record CAZWQY010000020.1, read on the forward strand.
TCAGGACACCTTCGACGTTCTCCCAAAGGACAACGGTACGAGAACCGCCTTTTCGGGCATCATTCGCATCGATTACCTCAATGAACTTGAGCGTCAGCCGACCGCGCTCGTCCTCAAGGCCACGCTTGCGGCCCGTCAGCGAAAAAGCCTGACAGGGCGTCCCGCCACAAATCACGTCAGGACACGCGATTTCGTCTCTTCGGATCTTTTCGGGAATGCCACAGAGATCTCCGACATTCACAACATCGGGGTAACGGCTCGCCAAGAACGCCGACTGAAACGGGGCTATTTCCGAGAACCAAACGAATCGAGTCCCCAGCCCCCGCCAGGCAACGGAAGCCGCTTCAATCCCAGAACAAACACTTCCAACCGTCATTTCCGCTCCCGTATCACCTTGTTAAGAGCCGCACGCCACGCGACCATGTCAAACCAGAAACACCCATGACATCCAACCTTCGCCGCCGCCCCTGTCTTTGGCACATCAGCCGGCCACTTCTCGTTACCATGATAGAAAAAGTCAATTCCATTGAACTTTCCACGAACGCCTGTCTGAAAGCATCTCCGGCAAACTTCGCGTTTAGCCTGATTCACACGTTCGGGAACAAGTTGGAACTTGACACGCATCATTGCATCCGAAAGTCCCTCGTTAGACTCTTCAACGCCAGCAAGCCAACGAACCTCGGGGAACTTGTGGTCTGGCAAAGCCGACAGGGATGCAGGCCGCCCCGTGTAGGCATCAATCCCACCAAGAGCCTTGAAGATCGCTTTCCTCGTCCGAGGCGAAATCGTCTCATATGTCGGAGCCGTCACACGCTCAAACGGAAGAAGCATATGGAACGTCTTCTTATCCGTCATTTTCGTCGCCAACGTAAACCCCATCTCCTTAATGCCCTGAATTCGGCGTTGTGGATTGGAGCTCGTGAATCGCTTATTCCAAACCCATTCGCCGCAGTTTTCAAGGAGTTCACGGAATATCGGAAGCGTCACGTTCGACTTCTTTCCAAACAATGACGCCAGACTCTTCTTCAATTCGGTCTTGTAGGCGGAGGTGTGTTCCGAGGTAAGCAATGGAATACACTTTATCACATAATCCACTAACTCGGCAACCGTGTCGATACGAACATCGGCGCGCCAATAGCAATAAGGCAAATACCACTCACGTGTCGAATGTCCGTCGCAAATCGAAAGGATGACATAGCGTTCCGCAGCCTTTGTATGATCAAAGAACCCCGTCACCTTGACGCCTCTTCGGCCAATCTTCACGGTCAGCTCCTCACTTGTCAGACTTTCGCTTTTCTCGTTCAGCAACGCCACGCGATTGACCATCTCAACCTCCTCAGACCGTTGAAGGGGTTGGCGTCTTCATCCGTGCTTCGAGGAGGCTTGCTACGGCCAAAGCGACACACGAAAGAAGACGCGCCCCAAAGCCCGTCTTCCACTGGTGTCGAACGCTGTCGCTTACGGATGTAGCAATTTCCTCGGACGCGCCGAACTTGTTCTGACGTGGATTATACCAAATTTCCGACGCACGCGAGCGCCGCTGCGTGGTTCGGGTTGTGGAAGCCAAAGGCAAGACGGGCGGTCATGGTGTTTCCTTCGGGACGAACTCAGAATTTTCAAAGCGACCTGTATCTTCCCGCTTGAAGACGATCCTCCCGTTGCAGATCTCACCTCGGAATCGACGGTTTCCAACCTCAACGGAACACCCCTGTTCGTAGATCCGACGCCTTTGCCGTGAGAAGTCAGAGGAGAGCATGACTGGAAGATCGGGAGACGCCCCTTCAAAAAACGCCCGCTGAATCTGCGGCACCAAAAGCTCTTGCGGACGACTACGGGCATTTCTCCATTTCGACACCACCAGCCGCCAGTAATCGCCCTTGACGTCGTAGGCCAGACAGGGACTTGCCAACTTCGGGCACACCCCCTCCAGCAGGGAATCCACGCTCGAAGGGAAACGCCCCGTGCTCCTTTTCCGCTCACGAATCCGAATGCTCAGCAAGACGAGATCCCGAAATGTCGCGATTCGTCGTTCGCCCTCCTTTGTCCCCTCAAACAGCCAACTGCACCCCGAATAGTCCGTTCGCAAGACCGATTCCGGGAGAATCCGTCGAAAAGCCGTCTCCGAAAGCCGCGCACCGGCCGAATCGTCCTCAAGGATCCTCACGCACGAATAGAGGAGACGCTCGACATTCCCTCGGAAGCACGCAACGGGAAACCTCGATTCAGGTGAGAGGCTTCTCGCCTGCTGCTCCACGAGGCTGGAGCGGATTCGCTCGACCACGTCCTGCGACACTTCGCCAGACCGCGAAAACGCCTCGCCCTCCAGTTCCATCAGCAACGAGGAAAAGTCTTTCACGAGCGAATAGAAGTTTCGCTCGGAAACCCAGCGTCCCGACAGCGCGCCCGATCCAACCTTGACAGGGGACACATCCATCTCGCGAAACGACAAGCCACAATAGTCAAAGGCAATGGCCCTTTGCCAATACGCCTTGTACTCGCGTATGGTACAGGCCGAGCTAACGGACAAGCTTACAGAAGATGCCGCTACCAGAATCAAGCCAACCCAATACGGCCTCCTCGTTTCCTCGTTCACAATCACTCCTCCACCCAGTATCGGTATTCGATGCGCCACAATGCCTGCATACGTGAGACTGTGACAAGATTGTTAACCGCTGTTGCAATGTAATTCATGGCGAGGGGAATGACCCTAAGGAATTCCCATCGAGAATATTCCGTCTCATCCATAATTTTTCGTATAATATCCAAGCACTCCGCAGTTTCGGGAACTACAGAAGAGCCATACCCCGCTTCCTGAGCAGCCGAAACATACGCAGCAAAAAAATCAGAAAGCCCAACCTGCATCAAATCTCCTTGGATTTTATCTGCTATCAATTGAGCAATCTCCTGATACAAACTCGCGCTAATCTTGTAGAAGTTAGCAATATCCACATCAAGAGGTAAACCAGGAACCTGCATATAAACAATTTCATCCAAATTCTTTTGAATCCAGCATGAGGTATACACCCATCGTGCACCATATAAATCGATTCCTCCAAGAGGATTTGACACCCCATACGCCAGCGCGTTCCAGCCGTCGGGGTAGCCGAGGGGGTCGGCTGTCTGCCACTTCGCGAGGCCGGGCCGGTAGTTGCGCATCAGGAACACGCGACCGAGGCCCGACACGTCGGGCTTGCCCGTGAAGAACGGGGACGGGACGGCGGACGCCCCGCCCGCCGCGCCGGGCAGG